>WQWU01000034.1 GCA_009785215.1 Treponema sp.
TTAACAAATATTAGGACGTCCAAATCTTTGTATTCCTCAAAATTCCGCACGTGTGGAATTTAAGGTTATTTTGATCATAAAAAAGGCTGCCCAAGAATTACTTCTCGGACAGCCCCTTTTTTTATGGAAAATCAGGCTACTGGAGTAACGCACACACAATTACAATTACAGCCGTTTCTGGAGGGAGGGGTTCTCCTTCGCGGCTCTGTATTGTTCTGTTCAGGTCTAGCTCGTTCCCGCTGCTGATTAAATTGCCTGTGTTCAAATGTTCTATTCTGTGTGTCCTGACCTCTTCTTTCATTATTTTCTATACGCTGGCGGTTTCCTCTATTACGGTCTTGCCGTCGGGTTTCATTATCCTGAGCAAAAATACTGCACGAAAACAAAATAGTAATTAATAAAAGAATCACTAATCTTTTCACTTTAACCTCCGTTGTAAGTTTCTATATCTATAACCAAAAACCAATAAATGTGTTACAATAAATAAATGAAATATTTTTATGAATATAACAATAAATTCTGTAACCTTTTTATAGCAGAAGAATCAGAAAATATTTCCCTTGTCTCTTTTAATAATAGTAAGCTTTCAAAAGAATTTATAAAGAAAAAAACCCCTCTTATAAATAATACAATAAACCAACTGGAAGAATACTTTGCAAAAAAAAGAAAAACTTTTGATATACCGCTTTTCCTGAATGGAACAGATTTTTATAAAAAAGTGTGGGAAGTTTTAAAAACCATTCCCTACGGAGAATACCGAAGCTACGGACAAATAGCCGCCATGATAAATAAACCCAAGGCAAGCCGCGCTGTCGGTTTGGCAAATAACCGTAATCCAATTGTTATTATTATTCCATGCCACAGGGTAATTGGTCATAACGGCAGTCTTGTTGGTTATGCCGGAGGCTTGGAACTAAAAAAACAGCTATTGGATATAGAAAAGCATGCTTAGCTATGCTGACCTGCCAGAACAATCAAAGAACCAAACAATGTAACAGCAAAGGTTATAATTAACAAAACAAGCGCGGCTGTAAAACCAACGCTTAAAACAAGCCAAATCCCCAGCGTATTAATCACTGAACGGTAAAGAAAAACAAAACCATGAAAAACAACCGGTAAAACAGGAAGCAGAAGCACAAAAAGATAACGCGGCTTTTGCTTTGCACGGTAACGCCATGCAATTACAATAACAATAATCGCCATAGGAAGAAAAAATAAAGCTGCACCCAAACGGTTTAGTATTTCTGCCTGAAAAATCTGATGCACATAACCTGCATTTGTAAGCCTGGCGGAAGCAGAAAAAAGTTCATTTAAATGAAGATTCGAAAGCCCGCGCCGGACACGGGAAATTAATATTAAATCTTCAAAACTAACATCTAAAATTATTCCAGCTGCTGTTGGGCTTCCGTACAGCCATTCGCTCTGGAAACTGTTATTTTGATCATACCTGTCAAGCGCATGAGTTAAAATATGAATTTGCTGTTTCCCGTTCAATATAACAGGAATTAATTTTACATAACGTGATGTTAAACTGGATTTTAAATTAGAGTAATTATCAAACTCCATAAATTCAAACCCAAAACCATAAGCAATATCCGGAGATGTTGTAAGGCTGGAAAAACGCATTACAGCCCTTCCTGTATTACATGGAATTGAAAGAACAACACCGTTTAAAATTTCTCCCAATGATAATTCCATCTCATCAATAAAAAATGCAGTTTCTTTGGATCCAGTTTCACTGGCAGCAAAGAATTTTTTTGCATCCGGATCATCAGGGGTATATGTCAGCAGTTCCTGAAAAATGTAATAAGCGCGGATCCAGTCATTTGTTCCCATTGCCTGATAACCCGAAAGTTTTAAATTAAAGAGTTCAAACTGACGCGTTTCTGTTCTGTTGGGAGCCAAAGATGAAATCATGTTCCACGCATCGCTGGAAAGCCGCGTTGCATTGGCAGCCTCGGCGCTGCCTCTAACAGCAAGACGCATTCCAAGATTTGCAAGCCAGTGAGCATCAAAATAACGTTCTTCGTTAAATGCTGTTCTGCCCATACTAATTGCCTGAGTAGATGTCAAAGGCTGCTGATCTGCAGACAATGGCGAAACTTCTGCCCGGTGACGTTCTCTATTTAATGCTGCTCTTGCATAAGATTCTTCCAGATATGCCAAAGCAATCTGCCCTTCCAGATTAATTGCAATTTCGTCTCTTAAAGAAAGCAGTTCCGGGCTGTTAAACCAGATACGATCGCAAATATTCAGATATTGCGAAGCTTCGAACCATTCGCCGTCATCCCTGCATTCGTAAGCGCTTTTTCTGGCAAGCTGATAAAGTTCTCCGCTAAAGCGTAAGTTTTCTTCATAGTTCTTTACCATTGGAAGCGCAAAGAAAAAAATAATTCCATAAATAACAGCGGCGCCGATTGCCGTACCAATCGAAACAATAAGCCGTTTAAAAAATATATCTGAAAAACTCTGATAGTTTTCTTCAAAGGATGCAAGTCCAAAAGGAATTATTAAAGCAGAAAAAGCAAGAGCAGGAAATAAATTAAATACTTCCAAAACACCATGAATTATTCTCCAGTTAAAGGCATAAATCGGCAGCGGCGCATCTGAGCCGGGAAAGATGAACCGGAAAATCATTATTAAAAAAACCGAGACAATCATGTAAATAACAAAAATAAAGTTCGGCGCACGAAGTTTATCAATATTAATCATCGTCATACCGCCTTCTTGCAGCAAAATCGAGTAACGAATAAATATTTACAAGCGCTCCAAAACCAAGAAACAGCAATGGAAGCCCGTATTCAACAGGCAATTTGTTATCAAGGAAAGAAGCTGTAATTTCCGTCATTTCCGGAGTATTAAAAAATGTTACAAATGCAAGCACACACCTGAATGCAAGCGTAGCAATAAAAAGATTAGCAAGAGGCCACACGCTTATTTTAACGGCATACCCCAAAGAACATAACAGGAAAATCAGCGAGCCTGTATAAAGTAAAAATGAACTAAAACCATCCTGATATTTTCTCTGAACCAATTCGCCGTTAAGCCTAATATCGATAGAAAGGCTTTTTAAAAACCACGGCGTATCATCGCCGAAAGGAACCGGCGGAAGATCAAAATTGGAACTTACAGAGCGCTGATAACTTAACGGCTGCCCGGGTATCGCCGTTACACGGGGCCCAAGCGGTTCCATTGATCCATTCAGTAAAACAACGGCAGTTTCATTTCTGTTCAGCAAATTGGTTAAAACCAAACCATTCCCTCCAAGACTTATACCGGAGTTTTGTGACGGGGGAACAGCCTTCCATTGATCAAGAAAAACTGAAAGACCAAAAGTAATAAAAAATGATAAAACCATGACAAAAACAATAGTCATTAACGGAAAATAGCTTCTTCTAACAGAATAATTTAATGTAATTAATATTGATGAAAATAAAGCTAATGACAAAGCCCAGTGAGCTGCAGCAATAATCAGGGAGAGAGTCGTTTCCGGTTTCGGCGGAAGATTTTTTGCCCAATCAACCCTTAAAGACAGAAACTTTAAACCTGCCGCCGCAATGAAAATAATAATAAAAGTAAGACTGAAAAACATGATTAGTTTAGCTAATTTTCTCACATTAATAGATTATCACGGTGCGAACACCCATGCAAGGGCATTTCATGCATTTTATGATTGAGAAAAAAGAGAAAACAAGTCATAATATAGTATGGAAACACAAATAGCTGTATTGGGAGCCGGAGCCTGGGGAACGGCAATTGCCAAGGTGATTGCCGAAAAGAACAAAAATGTTCTCATCTGGAGTTTTGAAACATCTGTCAGGGATGACATTAATAATGAACAGGAAAATAAAAAGTATTTACCTGGTATTAAACTGCCAGAAACATTAAAGGCTACATCCGATATAGAAGAAGCTGCAGCAGGAAAAAAGTTCCTTATATATGCCGTTCCTTCCTTATTTATGCTTGATACATTAAAAAAGTCGATTTCTGTAGATTCTATCCGCGAAGGAAAAACCAGAATTGCAGTAATTACAAAAGGGTTCCTTCCTTCCGATGACAACGATCCGCGCCTGATACTGGAAACAATGGAAGATTACCTTCCCGGTTTCTTCCGGCAGTCGCTGGTATATATTTCCGGCCCCAGCCATGCAGAAGAAGTTGCAAGCGGAAAAGTAACAGGATTAATTGCGGCGAGCGAAAATGCAAAAAACTCTATTCGTTTCAGGGATTTATTAAAGAACCCGCGCTTATTGGTCTATTCTTCACTTGATGTGCGCGGAGTACAGGTATCGGCAGCGGCAAAAAACGTAATAGCCATAGCATTTGGAATGCTGGATGCCATAAAAACATCCGGCAAGGCGGATATGTTCGGCGATGGAACAGAATCCCTCCTTTTAGCGGCAGGGTTAAATGAAATTCAAATACTTGGAAAAGCGCTCGGCGCAACCCACCCGGAAACATTTACTTCAATCTCGGGAATAGGCGATTTAGATGTTACCTGCCGTTCAGTACTTGGAAGAAACCGCCGTTTTGGCAGAGACATTATAGAAAAAAATATTTTAGAACCCTATAAAAATCTTGATGATCTATTGTCACGAATCGGAGAAATAGGGTATCTTCCGGAAGGTGTTGCCGCGGCAAAATATATCCGTATTCTTGCAGACAAACACAAACTTAAAATGCCGGTTTCTATTACATTGTGCAGACTTCTTAACCGCGAACTTGAACCTATGGACTTCTGCAAAATTCTGCTGGAAGACTGGGATATTAAATGATTCTGTCAAATGCCCTAAATATATTTTTTGGTTCCGCAGTTATAATTATATTAATTTTTGCAGACTGCGCCTTAAAATTTACAGGCAGCCGCACGCATAAAATAATATTCTGCATTTCTCTAACTCTGACATTCTTTGCATTAACAGCAGATTTTATTTCTTTCATTTATTTTGATGTTCCTGTTAATGCATTTTTAATTTCATCAAAAATTATCTGGCCTTTTATTGCTGCTTTATATTTATTTATATATTTATTTATTGTGTTAAAAGAAAACAGCATCGATGTATTAACAGGTCTTGGCAATCGTTATAGTTTTTTTTATTTTATAAATAAACTGGCACGGAATAAAAAAAGCGAAACATGGGAAATTGCAATGATAGATATAAATAATTTTAAATCTATCAATGACATATACGGACATCTGGAAGGAGACAATGCGCTTATTAATTTCTCTAAAGTAATAAAATCATGTGCCGGAAAATCAGATTTTTCGGCGCGTTACGGCGGCGATGAGTTTATTCTTTTTACAAAACAGGAAAATAATATAAACAGTCTTGTGCAAAAAATTTAAGATGAACTTGTTATTTTTAACAATAGCAGCGACAAACCGTACAATATAGAAATAACCTGCGGATTCGATACATACTTTACGGATGGGAACAGATCTTCAGAAAGATTCTTAAATGATATTGATATTTTTATGAGAAAAAACAACAAGGAAAACCGCCGGGTTACAGACTTAATATCTGACGATCAGAACCCAAAGGAATTTATATAATGGCATTTGAATACTTTAATACTGCAATAGGTTCGTGCCTCATAATCGTTATAATTGCAGTTGATTATCTGCGCAAATACAATACAGACAAATTTCAGCGCAAACTCCTTATTCTTATGCTCGTCGCTGTTTTTATATCTGCTCTTTTCGATTTTATCGGATTGACCCTGGAAAAACATCCGGAATTTTTCATCTCATTCTTTGGATTACCTGAATTTACAAGATATGAAATAAATTCTATCTTAAAGTATAACTGGTCATTTTATTTTATAGTACGAAATTGCTGTTACTACTACGGAGCTGTATTTATTGATTATTTTGCGCATGGAAACAGAGAAAGAACAAAAAAATTATTTAAATTTGTAACTATATTCCTCTTTTTATATTCATTAAGTTTAATTCCGAATTTTCAGCAAGGATTTTATTTTAATATTTCAAGAGATAATGTTTACATGCCAGGATCATTATACATTCTGCAGGTTTTTATAAGTTACATGTCAATAATACTTATATTAATTGATATATCCCTGGCTCCGAAGTATATAAAAAGAAACCAAATACTTCTGACAATTTTCTTTATTATGATGTCTGCTATCGGAGCGGCGGTAGACATTGTATTAAGAACAACTAATCTAATGTGGCCGTGTGTTACAGCCGCCATCTTATATATGTATTTCTTCATAATAAGAGCCGATTCTAAATTTGATACCCTTACAGGAATAGGTAACCGCAATAATTTTTATGAATACATTAATAAACTTTCCAAAGAAAGCGAAAAAAGAGAATATACATTCGTAAAAATCGATCTTTTGCATTTAACAAGAATTAATGAATCATTCGGTTTTCTGGAAGGCAATAACGCTTTAAGGGATGTAAGTACAATTATTAAAAGCTGTATAAGGCATACAGATTATGCTGTAAGATACGGCGGAGACGAATTTATAATTATTACAACAGCAGAAAAAGATATTAAGAATATTATAGAAAGAATTTTTAATGCAATGGCAGTTCAGAACAACAAAAAAACAAGGCCGTATCAATTGGAAATAAATTGCGGATATGATTTTTTTACAACAAGCTCCGGCTGGGATATACAGGATTTTCTTGCCAGCCTGGACAGTAAAATGCAGGAGACAAAATGCTCGAAAAACTAACCGGAAAAATAACTGATGCACTGCGTTTTGTAGCAGGTAAATCAACCATCAGCGAAAAGAACATTGAAGACGCAGTAGAAGCCATAAAAATGGCGCTTTTGGAAGCCGATGTAAATCTGCGTGTTGTTCGCCGCTTTGTAAACTCTACAATCGAAGAAGCAAAAGGCGAAAAAGTTTTGTGCGCTGTAGATCCCGGTCAGCAATTTATAAAAATTGTACATGACAAACTGGTTTCATTCCTTGGCGAACCAGACCCGGCAAATCATGCCTTAAAATTACGCGGGCCGGATGTTATTTCTGCCATCTTAATGCTTGGGCTACAAGGTTCCGGAAAAACAACCAGCGCGGCAAAACTTGCATTACGTTTAAAAAAAGAAGGCAGAAAACCCATGCTTGTCGCATGCGACCTTGTACGCCCTGCTGCAATGGAACAGCTTTTTATTCTTGGCAGCCAAATTGGCATACCTGTTCATAAAGAAGAAGGCGCAAAAGACAGCGTAAAAGTATATCAGGATGCATTGGCCTGGGCCAAGAAAAACATGATCGACACAATGATCATCGATACAACCGGCCGCATGCAGATAGATGAACCAATGATGCAGGAACTTTCCCGCCTAAAAAATGCAGCAAAACCAGATGAAATGCTTCTTGTCGCAGATTCGATGACAGGGCAAGCCGCCGCAGACATTGCAAAAACTTTTGATGAAAAAATAGGATTAACGGGCGTTGTTTTAAGTAAGTTCGACTCTGATACAAGAGGCGGCGCTGCTCTCTCTTTAAAAACAGTTACAGGCAAAGCATTAAAGTTTACAGGTACCGGTGAAAAACTAGAAGATTTTGAACCATTCCATCCTGAACGGATTGCAGGCCGTATCCTTGGAATGGGCGATGTTGTAAGTCTTGTAGAAAAAGCACAGGAAGTAATAGACGAAAAAGAAGCGCTTGAACTCCAGAAAAAAATGGAGAAAGAAAACTTTACTTTAGATGACTGGCTTAACCAGATTCGCGCCTTAAAAAAAATGGGTTCTCTTCAGAAAATGCTCGAGATGATTCCGGGAATGCAGGGGCAAATAAACGAAGAAGATATTGATAAAGCCGAATTAAAAAGCCAGGAAGCGATCCTTAGCTCCATGACATTAAAAGAAAGAAACAATCACCTAATTATCGGGCCGCCGAGAAGAGGAAGAATAGCAAGAGGTTCAGGAACATCTGTTGCAGAAGTAGCGCGTTTAATTAAAAAGTTCGAAAAAATGCGCGGTATGATGAAAAAGATGGCAAAAGGAAAAGGAATACCCGGTATGCAAATGCCGCCTGGAATGCAAATGCCTGGTATGTAAAACTTTCATGTAACTTATATCTTGTTTGCTTTTATCCAGTTTACAATCTCGTCAACTTTTCCAAAAACCAAACCCGTAACAGTATCGGCACAGCCGTAATAAATAGCTATTCTTCCTGTGTCGGAATCCGCAAGAGCCGCTACAGGGAATGTAACGTTGGGAACATCACCTGCCAATTCATAAATTTCACGCGGATTAATTATATATGGTTTTGGACGCGCAATAACTTTCCATGGTTTTTCTAAATCCATTAAAGCTGCGCTAAAAGAATAAACAAACCCATTACAGCTTGTTAGTACTCCATGATAAAAGACAAGCCAGCCTTCTGTAGTTTCGATAGGACACGGCCCTGCTCCAATTTTTGTACTTTGCCATCCGCCGCAAGGAGCCATAACATGCCGATGTTTGCCCCAGTAAACTAAATCAGGGCTTTCAGAATAAATAATATCTCCAAACGGAGTATGTCCTGAATCACTTGGGCGGCTGTACATGGCAAAATTATTTCCAATTTTGCGGGGGAACAAAACGCCATTGCGGTTGAACGGCATCATTGTATTTTCCATTTGATAAAACTTTTTAAAATCAAAGGTATAACCTAAACCAAGACATGGTCCATGATAACCGTTACACCAGATAATGTAGTATCGATCTTCTATAAAAATTACACGGGGGTCATATTTATAATCGGAATCAGGAAGATCAGGATCGGTTTTTATAAACTTTATGGGTTCGTCATCAATCTCCCAGTTTATTCCGTCTTTGCTTCTGCCCGCATTAATGTCCATATGACGTGCAGTATCATCGCATCTAAAAACGCCTGCAAACTTGATGCCATTAACATCATCTTTAAAAGGAACAACAGCGCTGTTAAAAATGCTGTTAGACCTTAAAGTTAAATCCCTGGGAATAACCGGGTTTTTCGAAAACCGCCACATAAGCTCCTTTTTAGGGCTGCTCGATGGCGGTCTGTCTTCCCAGGGAATATCCGGCAGACTGCTTCCATTAACGATGATACTACTCATCTGTCAATAACTAGCGTACGTTATTAACGTACGTTTGCGTCAGCAATAAGCGCGTTCCAGCTCTGTGATACAGCTTCTATCAACTGTGCAGGTTCGCCGTCATGATGCCAAATCTGCCAGGCGATATTACCGCGCTGGAGTCCTGGTACATGCAAGTGGAACTTCCACAATTGGAGTCTTGGATCGCGGATAAGCGCGATTGTTTCATCTACAGCTCTTCTGTCTCTGTAGTTTGGATATTCAGCAAGTCTCCAGTTATCATCAACTGGTGTTACCCATGCCTGAACTGCCCAAAGAATTGCATCAACCTGAGCATCTGAAAATCCGCGTGCAGGAATTACCATTACGTTTTCAGAAGCAAATACAACAAAGTTACTGGATCTTGGACCTCTTGGAGGAAGTACCATACCCCATTCATCTCTCATGTTGCGAAGATCGTTTGTTGCAAGATACTGCTGGTCAATTCTCATAGCTACTCTTCCGTCATTAAATTCAGGAATATGCCAGTTCCATGCAGCGCCTTCCGGTTTCGGTTTCATAACACCTTCGTCTCTAAGTCTCATGTAAAAACTTACAGCTTCGATAAACGCAGGAGTATTTGTAGAATTTACAAGTCTGCCGTTTCTGTCTCTGCTGACATAGTTTGCGCCGTTACTTGATACTAAAGCATCCAGAATTTCTGTTGAAAGATCTGATGGAAGTGCAAATGTATCAAAAACACCTCTGTTTCTTGTGTCTCTTGTAAGCTGTTTGCAGATTTCAAGGAATCTATCCCATGTCCACTGACCGCTTCTCTGCAAGTCGTAAGGAAGGTTAGGATCTAAACCTGCTTCTCTGAATAGTCTTTTGTTAAAGAATACTACAGCGGCTTGCTGGCTTCCGCCGTAACCGTCAGTAAATGCAAATGTTCTGTTTCCAAAAGTAAATGCTTCGGAAACTGCTCTGTTCCATTCAACAGGAGCGGTCTGGCTCCAGTTAATTACTCTGCGTGTGCTTACAGGATATAAAAGGTTCTGGCGGTGTAAAGCCATTGCCCAGTCAGCCTGAAGACGGAATACTGTTGCTCTTGGTCTTCCTGCCATAATCGAAGTTGCAGCAAGCTGTGACATTTCACTCCAGCTGGCAATGTTTCTGTCTTCCATTGTAAAGTTATATTGAGCCAATAACCTTTTGCGATAATCAAGCTGTCTTTCCTGGACGTCACTTCCTACCCAGCCGCTTGACATTGGCGGTGTTCTGGCAGGATTATAATCGTTCCACCAGTTACCAATTGTGATATTCATCCCTCTAAGTGTATTTCGTACTGCATTGGGTGCGTTTGGCACTTGCTGAGCAAAGGCTGCTACGCTCATAAACATTGAAACAATTACAAGGCAAGCAATCAAAATGCTTTTTTTTGACATTTTTTCCTCCATAATAAAATAATTTATCTCAAGCATACCCGCAACGCGGCTCTGCAATGAAACCACACATAAAACCCAAATAATGCCTTATGGGTTACATCTTAATACCTGTCTGACTCAGTGATTCAACGAACGCTTTTTGCGCCACAAGATAAAGAATAATAAGCGGTGCAAGGCACATTAACATACCAGTTGCAATCATTGCCTGAACATAGCCAATCGGCGCTGTAGAAGCAACGCCGCCGCCGGCAACTGCGTTGGTTGCTGCCCACCACTGACCTACTCTTTCTGCAATTGAGCCCAAACGAATGGAAAGCATTCTATAGTTGGTCAAGAACAGCGTAGAAAAGAACGAATCTGTCCATTGCCAGACGAACGAAAACAGAAAACATGACGTAAGCATCGGAGTAGCATCGGGAAGCATAATCTGCAAAAAGGTCTTAAATTTTCCGCATCCATCGACCCATGCTGCTTCTTCAAGCTCTTTCGGCATTCCTCTGAAATACTGTCTAAGCATAAAAATATACAATCCGCTCTTTAGCCCCATTCCGGTAGCAGAAAGCATCCAGAAGCCGAAAACACTATTTAACATATTAATAGGTTCTCCAGTTATCAGGCGGAAAATGCCAAAAATATCAAAAAAGTGGAAATTCAGATACAATGAAGCCATAATGGTATGCGGAGGAACAACAATAATAAGCATAACGCAGAAAAACCAGAAACTTTTAAGCGGAAACTTGTACCGTGCAAAACCATACGCCGCAAGCGTACATGCAGCAATCTGAAGAACAGAACTTATGGTAACTATAAAGAATGTCTCAAAGAGAGCCGACCAAAAGTCTAAAAGCTGAGTCGCAATTCTATAATTTCCGGTTGTAAAGTTACGCGGAATACTGATAACTGTACTGTCATACAAATCCTGTTCGGACATAAAGCTGACAGATATTTTATCCAAAAGCGGCTGGATAATAAGGAAGCACAATCCAAAAAGCAAAATCGCCCTGCAGACTTTAAAAGTAATTTCCAGCGCTTTCTTTTTCTTGTGATAATTACGGGAAATATTCCCCCAGTTCGCTGTGCGCTCTTTGTCGGTATAAATATCATCACTCATAGTAGTATATCCTCTTAGAAATAATTGCCATTGCTATTCCAATAATGGAAATTACGGCAAGGAAGTAAACCCATGCCATTGCCGTTCCAAAACTGAAATTCATCATCCTTATTGTTGTTGTGTTAATCTTTTCCATAACACGGTTATCCGTTCTGATAAAGTAATCAACAACACTATAAACAATATTAACAAGAATTAATGAGCTTACCATCGGAAATGTTATTTTCCAGAAGCATTCCCAGCTTGTAGCTCCTTCTATCTTTGCAGCTTCGAACATACTCGGAGGAATAGTCTGAAGCGCAGAAAGGAAGATAATTATCTGAATACCGGATGACATCGCAATATCGTAAATCTGGTTAATCGTAGCAAAGATGTATCCCATAAAATCGCTGGTTGCGCCTTCTGTAACAAGTATATCTTCAAGTACTTTGGTAACCGAAGACTTCATTAAATTGCCTTCTTTTATTATCTCAGCCATGCTGTTCAATAAAGAGTTATTTGTTTCCAGACCAATCATAACGCCGGAAGAAAGAATTACAGGAAGAAAGAAAATTGAACGGACAAAACCTCTGCCCTGGAATTCCTGATTAAGAATAAGAGCAACGAACAAGCTGAAAATAATAATAGCAGGAACAATCAGAAGCATTCGCAGGATTTCTTCTACAACAAACCTGTTAAATTCCGGATCTACTGCAACAACCCTGTGCAGATTTTCCAAACCGACAAAGTCCATGGAAAATCCATGGCTTTCTGTATCGATTCTTACATCGCTGAATACCATCTGCAGAGATTCTACAATGGGTAAAAACATAAAAGCCAAAAATCCAATGATAAATGGCAGTAAGAATAAATACCCGGTTATCGCGTTTTTGCCTTCAAGCGTTAACGAATATTTATTATCCCTCTTAATTAAATACATTAATTCCTCCGCCTAAACCTTATCTGCGCACTATATAACTATCTGGATCAACATTAATGCCGTTATAGTTCCATGCATTTTCGCTGATATTAACAACAACCCTTGTTCCGTCTGCATACTGGGTAACAGTTACGCCAGGCGACAATATCACATGATTCACAATAGATTGATTATACAAGTGACCAAAATCGGCATTGAATTTCTGATACAGGGCATTAGCATCATTTATCCATCTGTGATATTCATTTGCATAAAACTGCCTAAACTTTGTTTCCTGTAAAACTGCAGTTTCTTCTGTCATAAAACTAAAGTAAAGTCCTGCGCCGCTTTCGATTGTTTTAAGAAGATTTCTTGTATAATCTTCCGCCAGGTTTATAGCTCTTCCCGTATAGGGAACAAGACCATGTAAAACAATCGGAAGGAAAGGAATGGATGCATCTGTAATACCGAAATTTTGATCTTCTATAATCATGTCAACAACAATAGATGCCCACGGAGCCGAATAAACAAAACCTGTATGAACAAGTATTCCGTTTCCAGCCTGAGTCATTTTTTCAAATTGTTCCTGCCTTAATCTTTTACTTGCTTCACGGCTTATATGACGTTTTTCATGATAGTCGCCGGAAAGTCTTGAACCCATATTTCTGAATGCGATATTAGTCATTCCAAGCTCTGCCGCTCTTGGCATAAACTCGTCTATCATTTTCATTGTTGTTTCAGGGCGGGAAAGATAGCTCATTTTGCCCCATTGTCTGCGTTCGCCAAACCATACAAAACTAAACGGGAAGCGCTGAACACGCTCACGGTTTACAAAACGAGCGGCATCGCTGTAAAGACTGAACCCGCTGAATGTTCCTACATCCCTCATGAAAACAAAGTCTACTTCCGGATATAAATCAAAGTTGTGCTTATTTGCAGAGTCTACGATACTCATAAAATCATTTCTATTACCAAGCTGATTAATAAGCCTGACTTTTGTAGGAACTGTATGATCTACACTGCGGTTGAACCAGCCGTTCAATTTAACCTGAACGTTCTTCCATCCAAAGTCCGCAAAATCGTTAATCATCGATTCCATTTCCCTGTAGGATGTAAGTTTTAAAGGTAAATCGAAAGGAAGCCCAAAACGGTGCTGGGTTTTATTTACAGCACCGATAATTTCTACTGCAACAGGAACGCCGCCGGTAACACGCCTATTATTAAGCTCCGGATACCTTTCCAGAAGCCATGAACGGTATTCTCTTGCCATGCCCATATAACCAGGTTCTGCACATGGAGTATAACGTACGGTTATGCTTTCTCCGGTGGGAAGACCAGCTTCATACATATATACAGCCCGCTGATTGCGTTCTGCAAGATCCATTCTGGCTCTATGAACCATTTCAAAAATCGGGTATACCCTGTTCCACGAAGAATTACGTCCTGATACATCGGCGCGAATACTGGCATACGAAGCGCCTTCTTCTATAATGCCAAGCAAAGCGGCGCCGTTTTTATGAATACCAAATGCAGGAAACAAAGCCTTATTATCGTTTATAAGTTCATAACGGGGCATTGCTTCATCATGACCGTAAATTTCGATATTATATTCATTCTGATTATGTTTACCATTATTAAAATTTATTATAGCGCCGCTTCCGTCAGGTACCATCATGTACCCGCTGTCATTTAAATAACCGGAACCCATAAAAGGCAGAAGTGAAAGTTCGGTAATTGGAAATGCCGATCTGAATCCAATTCTGTCAAAAGGAACGTTTACCACTAATGATCTTCCATCAAGAATATACCGTAATGTCAAACTGAATGCAGGCTGAACAGACTCGCCGGAAAGTTCATATCTCATGGAATCTTCTATAAAGTCTTCCATTGTGTATCCGGCATTTCTAAAACTTTCTTCTACAATTTCTTTCATAAAGTCCGGAGACTGTGTACGTAAAACATATAATTTGGTTCTTGCAAGCTCTGGAAAATCGTTTAACAATTGAGTTCTGTCATCGTTAAGCCTAAGATTGTTTATGTCATAAAGACGGTATGTCGATTCAACTATTCCAAGTTCTTCCCATTCCATGCGATCCATGAAATAGCGCATTCTATCTTCTGTCATCGCAGGGGGAATACGGAAATTACGCGCAAGGTCGCCGATTGTATAACTAACTTCCAAAACGCCGTCTACAACTTTAAAATCAAACGCTTCTCTTTCTACACTGTAAAAGCCGGATTGCAAAGTCATTGGAATGCCGGAACCATCTCTATATTCAATTTCAAACTGAGACTCCATAAGCTGTCTTGTAATAACAGTCGCCAGCGAATCAGCAGAAGGGTTTGGAGGATTTGACCGCCACTGAACACCCGATGATTTATCTGTAAGAATTATTTCCGTAGTAGAAGGGAAAAAGCGCAAACGCAGGAATTCATTTTCTATAACAACATCTCCGTCGCTTCCGTAATATTCATACAACATTACGGGATTAGTTCTTGCTGTCCTGGTATTACAGGAAACAGCCAGAAATAATGTGAAGAATATAATTAAAAGCCAAGCAATTTTTTTCACCTGTTCCCCCTATATAAACCTAAACAAAAGTTCTTTGTATAATGAAATAAAGTATGCAACTGCATCGCTTATAAGACTAAAAAAGATAACAAAGATAAATACCATTACACCCATTCCGACAATCGTTAACAAACTGGAACCTACAGTTTTAAGAAGGCTGTAGTCATGAACCATCATCATGGCGGCAAGCAGTAATATACCTGTCCATATACCGGCAAAACCTGCAAGCACCCAATAAATGGCACCTTCTTCGAAAGTGATAAACTGACTCAAGATAATCATTAACGCGTTGATAATAACAAACGGGGTAAGAGCATAACAAACAGACATGTAAATCTCGCCCATTCTTCCTTTACCGTCCATGAGCGTTGTAAGACTCCAGTTTGCTACAGTCCATAAACCAACAGGTAAAATAATACGCATTGCAACAATAAGAGAATTAAAATATTCCATATTGATTGTTACAAACTGAAAATTTGTAAGCGTTTGGCGCAAAATTTCTACTATAACTGCCAAAGTAATAATAATATTTGCAGCGGCCATTGAACCGCGTTTTTCATGCGTTAAATCCCAGAAGCCGTCAAGCGGATGCGAAATGACATAAAGAGAATATTTCAAAGTTTTTCTAAGGTGCAGCCACCATTCTTTGTTAGCAATGTATTTCATGCTTCTTTAATCTCCTTAATAGTCTTAATAGAAAGTCTGACGGCAGCCGGCATAAAAATAGCAAGACCTGCTAAAAGAAGAATCCACCAAAGATTTTCTTCTGTCCATTGCTTCCGGTACAACTGAAAAGCTTTGCCGTATCCTTCGCGGTGATGCTTTAAACTGTAATATCTCATTGCCTTTTGGTAATCTCCCTGCCTAAGCGCAGCACGTCCAATGCCAATGTATGCAAGATCGTAGTTTCCATTCATCTTTAGAACTTCTTCCCATACTTCGGCGGAAGATTCATAACGGCCAGCCCTGTATTCATTTAATGCGCGGTTAATTAAAGCGCCGTATAATGTAAGGTCAAAACGCGTAAGCGCGCCAACTCTTGAATCCAGCGCATACAAAGAATAACCCATTCTGTCTAAAGCAACCGGCTGGGTAAATGATCCTTCGCGGTTACCCCGCCCTCCAAAGGCATATAAAAGATTTCCCTGGAAGTCATACATAAAAACTCTTCCGCGTGTCTGATCAAAACAGGCATAAGAATCGTTATCAAAAGGAACAACATCGATAAAACGCGAACGTCCGGCGATACCGCCTGCATTGCCAACAGCCAAATCTCCGACAGGATCAACATAACCGTTGCGGATTAAAATATCCTGCCCCATTGCATTAAGGCGGCGTACAGGATCTGTCTGCCCGGTTGCATTGGTAACATAGATAAATCCGTCTTTATCCAGAGCGACATTGCTGTATTCGGTTGGAATAAACAAATCCATTCTTTCTCTTTGCGCCTGGGTAGAAATAAGTTTCCATAAATAGTCTGCAGGATTAACGCTGACTCTGTTTGCGCCCATATAACCGGAAAATTCCCAGCGGTTGTCAAACTCCATTAACCCTTTGTTAACATTCATCGCCTGAACGAATATACGATTCGCAAAATCTACAACCAGTTTAGAAGGAAGAAAGTCTGTAAAATCTTCAAGGCTTTCATCATCCGGTTTGTAAATGGCATGAATAAAATTCCAGTTATGATTAAGAACCAATATCCGGTTATTTCTGGTATCTGTAATATAAAGATCGCCGTTTCTGTTTTCGAAAATATCCATGGGATAATCAAATGCCGATGCCGTTCCGTTAATCATTACAGATCCTACAACATCGGTTACAACATGATCTCCGTTTTCCCGTACTACCATCCTTATGATCCTGTTGTTGCCGGAGTCGCAGATATAAATACGGTTATCGCGGATAAAAAGCCCCTGAGGGTCATTAAAATGCCCAACACCCAGAGCATCTCCAAGAATATAAGCGCCGACACGATATGCATCGGGAGAAGCTACCTGCTCTCTCCAAAAGTCATAATTGTACGTATAGTTTGTAGGCGCAGCATACAAAGATAGAATCAAGCCGGCAAAAAGCAATAAACCAAATAATTTTTTCATTCTTTTATCCCCGAGTTTGCCATTGTCTGCAGAATATTACTTTGAGCAAAAATAAACATTACAAGCGGAACGATCATAATAAATAGCGTAACCGCAGCTCCTACGCCGGTACGGGCAACACCGCCCATGATAATTTGTCCAAGCGCATACGGCAGAGTTTTTAATTGTTCTGAATAAATAAAAACTGAAGCTCTTGCATTCCATAAGTTTTGAACAGAAAAAATCATAACTGTAAGCCAGGCCGGCTTAATCATCGGCAGAATGATACTGATAAATATACGGAGCTCCTTGGCACCGTCTACCTTTGCCGCTTCCAGAAGAGTATCCGGAATAGTGTCGATAAACTGCTTTATAAGGAAGAAACCTATCGGCATGGCAAAAGCCGGAATAATAACTGCAAGGAAAGTATCAACCCAGCCTAACTGCGCCATAACAAGGTAGTTTGGAATCTGAGTTACATAACCCTGGAACATAAGAGTAATAATTACTCCGTGGAAGAAAATCTTTGCGCCGGGGAATTTATACTTGGAAACAACAAATGCTCCCATCGATGCAAAGATAATAAGACCGGTTGTTCCAACAACAGTAATAAAAACCGTATTAAAAATATAACGAGAAAAGGTAACCCAGGATTTACCCATTAAAATAAACAGATCCTGAAAGTTATTCATCGTTGGACGTTCAACAAACAAACGCGGCGGGAACAGGAAAATCTCGTTCAAAGGTTTAAAAGCATTGTTAATTGCAAAAACCAGCGGGTATGCAAAGAACAATCCAAAAACAGTGAGTACACCGATAATAAACGCATCGCCGCCGTAAGAACGGTTAAGTCTTTTTCCGCCAATTAATTTCTTAATTTTTTTCATAACTACCCCTTAAGTTCCTACCCGTCTCAGCATTTTCTGGATAAGCGAATTACAAATAATCATGGTGAAGAACAGAATTGTTGCGATTGCAGAAGCATACCCCATTTCAAAACGGATTGAACCGTAGTCAATCAGGTGGTTTACAACTGTATGTACTGCATAGTCCGTACTCGGGAACCCGGCAAGCGCAATTGTAACATCCGCAACTCCGAACGATTGCGTTATAGCCATAACAGCGCCGAACATCAGCATCCCTTTCATATTCGGAAGAGTAATATACCAAAGTTCCTGCCAGCGGTTGGAAATACCGTCAACAAGACCAGCTTCATAAAGAGTTGGATCAATAGTAGAAAGCCCTGCAAGGAACGCAAGGAAGCCTGCGCCTAAGCTCATCCACAGAATGACAACAAGCATAACCGGCATCATGTACTTTGGATCTGTCAGCCAAAGAACAGGCTGATCCAGAATACCAAGGCTCATTAAAGCGCCGTTAATATAACCATAAGCGTCTCCGGAAAATATCAGCGCCCAAATCATGAACACTGAACCGGAAATTGAAGGCGCATAAAAAACCAAAGTAACAAAAGCGCGGACATAACGCGGAAGCTCATTAATAAACCATGCAAATAAAAACGCCATGATATAACCAATAGGCCCAGTAATTGCCGCCATAATAAATGTATTTTTCATGGATATTAAGAAAACATCATCGGCAAGAAGCAGGTTTATATAGTTACGCAAACCAATAAATCGCGGCGGTTCCAATACGTTAAAATACGTAAAGCTGAAAAAGACCGATATTGCAACCGGAGCAACAAAGAAAAGAAAAAAGACTATTGCATAGGGTGCAAGAAAAAGATAACAAACACGGTGCTTGTAAATTTCTTTGGCACGGCTTTCATCCCTTTCTCTAATTTTAACTAAATATCTGGCAAGACTCATTTTTCCCCCTATTCCAGACCAAATTCTTGTCGTTTTTTCTTTAACTCATCATTTATAGTGATGGTGTAATCTAACAGAGTTTCGCGCGTATCCTGACCTTCGTTTAAAATACGGCGGGCGGCATTTGTTATATGACGGCTTACAAAGTAACCGCCTGGAACTTCCGGAACGCCGACAGCCCAGCTGCGCTGTTCATCCAGAACTGCCATTTGTTCTGAACCCCAGGAAAGCCTTCTGAACGCTTCGTAGTTTGCAGTAGGATAACGCGCTGCAGCGCCCATGATACTTTCAAGTTCGCGTCCAAAACGCAATTGTGTATCTGCACTAACCCACCATCTCATAAATTCCCACGCTAAATCGGGGCGTTTGGAATTGGAAAAAATCATGGAAGCAAGCGTACCTGTCGAAACAGAACGGTCTATAGTGCCGTCAGGTTTCTTTAAGCCGGGAACTCTTGCAAATCCCCAAAGGCCGCGAAGCTCAGGCGCGAAAACTTCGAGTGTATTAAAGTTGGTGTAGTCTGCAAACGCAAGCGGCATTTCACCGGTACGGAAGCGGTTAACAAAGTTATAAACAACAGGCGCTTTGTAGTGTGTAAAGAATTTTGTGTAAACATCAAAAGCTTCAATTGCAACTTCGCTGTCCAGAAGCGTCCGTGAACCGTCTTCGTTATAAAGCCGTCCGCCGCGCTGGAACAGGTGAGCAAGGAAGTTGGAAAAATCGATGTTAGCCTGTTCGTTGGTTGCAACCGAGGGAATACCAACCTGCATATTATTTTTTTGAATGATTGGGAAAATGTTTATAAGGTCATCCCATGTATCAGGAATATCGATACCTAGCTCTGCAAAAACGTCCTTCCTGTAATACATTACGTGGAAGTACTGTGTTTCCGGTAATGCGTATACGCCGCCCTGGAAAGAGAATGGAACAATTACTGCAGGATTTAATTCACTAATTGTTTCTTCGAATCCGGGGAACTTGGAAATATCCACAACAGCTCTGCGGATAGCATAGTTAACCGGATCTCCCTGAGGAACAGTAAGAGCCATATCCGGCCCCGTACCTGCAACAATTGCAGGCATAACAGCGTCCTGAGCGACAAGTTTTACGTTAACCCTAATACCCGTCATGGGAGTAAAGGTATCGTCTATCATTGTTTTTAGAATTGTACTTTGATCACGGCCTGTAAGAATCCAGACTTCGACAACATCGGCTCCCTGGTGTCTGTCGCCAATTCTGTCGTAATCAACAAAGAACGATGCAAAGAAAGAGCGAATCTCGTGGGAAGCAGCGACAAAAAATGTTTCGTTTACTTTTGGCAGTTCAGCTTCCGCTGCACTAATAACGATATAATCGATATCAAGCTGTGATTGAGAAAGTGCCAGCAAGCTGTCACCAAGCGAGCTGATATTGGATTTAAAATTAACAAGCATTCTGGGAATTCTGTCCGGGCGCCTTACAAACAGTTCCAGCTGTCTTGCAAGAGTTAATGTTGCAGCAGCCTGGGCGCTTCGTTCGCCGGAATAACGGGTTAAATCGTCTACCAGCTTGTAAAGGATTTTACTTTCCAGTTCCATAGCCTTTATTACATCGGGATAAACAACATCAACGCGGTAATCGCGGAAAATATCAGGTTCGGGTCCTGTAAGAACAAGTATCTTGCGGTAGATTGCATTTAACCTGTAAACGCTTTCTTCCATTACACTTAACATTTCGCCCATGCCGCCAAGAGTTGCCTGAATGCGAACGGTGTTGGTTCCGGCTCTAAGCGGGAATAAAAAGTGCCCTTCATCATCACTAAGGGTATTCATAACCCACTTATTATTGAATGTAAACGGAACAGAAGACAGTTCCTGTACAGGAATCTCGCCGTTAACCAAAACAGTACGGTTCGATACAAAGCCGCGGTTATAATTCTGCCGCCCTTTAATCGAAATACGGTACATTCCGTCTTCCGGCACATCAAATTCCCATTCTATCCATTGTCCGGCTACACGCCAGCTCTGACCGCCAATCATGTTCAAACGAATTCTTGCTACGCTGGCAGGATCCGTTGCGCCGGATGAACGATCATAAATGGGATAAAGCGAAGGATCAGATCTTCTGTCAGCATCTTCGCCCTGTATCCTTAATAAATAATCAGTACGTGTATTTCTAAAACGGTTTGTATCTACAGACGAAATAAAATCGCGGTAACTTTGCAATACAATAGGAGCCCTTAATGAAAGAGAACGGAAAACCAGAGGTTCATTAACTCCCCTAAGCCTTATGGTATTTGTACCCTGACGGAAATAGAAAGAATAAGGTTCGGATGAATGACCCAAGGAGTCTCTGAATCTTACGGATTCCCAGCGCGGCAGTTCTACCTGAACAGCGCGGATTTCGTTGCCCTGGTTATCAAAACGGTTTGGCCCGCCGTTACCCCAAACACGCTGGAACATTAATCTGTCAGCGCCGAGGAAAGGCATTTCGCCGTTAATATAGAGAACACGCTCCATAGGTATACCGCGGGATTCGATTGGGAAATATTCAATATGCAGATTATAAAAACCAGCCTGTTCAACAAAGACAGTATATTCTACATAACTTGCTTCTTCTGTTTTTACAACACGAGCTTCGCCTTCAAAGTTTTCAAGAATTGAAGCGCCCTGAGCAGAAGACCAAGAAAAAATGTTGACGGGAATATCACGCGTTCCCAAAGCAGCGCCGGGAAAACGTTCCATATATCTGGCATAAGTATTTGTTCGTCCGGTACTTGCACCGCTAAGATCATGACCTTCATATTTTTCGTAAAAATACTGATCCGGCCCTCTGGCAGATATAACGATAATAGACACAAAAATGATAATAACAGCGGTGATTATCAAACCTCTGAATTTTTCTAACTTTTCACCCATAATACTAACAGCCTTTGTTCTTAAAATTTATCCTTTTTTACAGCAATTACATGATACTCGCATTATTTATTACCGTCAAGGAAATATTTACTTTTTTATTATTGTTAGAAAAAATGGGGTTTTCCAGTTAGTTTAAAAAAGTCCGGATAGGTAACCGATGCGCTTTCTGCAGTAGTTATGTCAATAGGAACAGGGCTGTTAAGAGCGGCAACAGCAAAAGCCATAACAATGCGATGATCACCATGACCTTCAATTTTGGGAACAGAATCATTCATAGGCAGGTTATTTGTAAATAAACCGCCTTTTCCGTGAATAACGATACCATCGGGCATCTCAGTACAACAAATGCCAAGCTTTGCTAATTCATGCGCCATAACTGCAATTCGATCTGTCTCTTTAATGCGTGCATGAGCAACATTAACAAGGGCTGTATCTCCTTCGGCATAAGCCGCTACAACCGCCGCCGCCGGTAATAGATCCGGTGTTTCATTCAGATCAAAAGTTCCGCCGTTAAGCCTGCCTTTTCTGGAAATGCAAACAACATACTCATCCTGCTTTACATTCCGCCATTGAACGGCACACCCCATTTTTTCCAGTATTTCTAAAAAGTACTTGTCTCCCTGTGTATCCATTGGGTTTAGACCATGTAAAAAACTTTCTTCGCCGGAAATGGCGGCGGCGGCGGCGGGGAACGCAGCCGAAGAAAAATCCGCCGGCACAGTCCGGGAAAATGCTTTCCACGATGAGCCTCCAGGAATTTTAAAACTGCCAGACCATGTATCAATTCGGCTGTCATGCGCTTTCGGCGGAATCATCACAGCTTCATACGGGATGTTATGAGCATTTAAATATGAAAGAGTCATATCGATATACGGCTTTTCATTTAAGAACGGCACTTCTATCTCCGTAACTGTGCCGGCAGGAGCCAGCGGAGCGGCAATTAAAAGCGCCGATAAATATTGGCTTGTAGGACAGGAAAGGGTCACTTTACCGCCTTTCCAGCCGCCTTTTATTTTAATGGGAGCGCAGCCGTTATTACTGTCACATTTAATACCAAGCCCCGTTAATGCATCAAGAAGCGGAGCTGCACTTCGCTTTTTAATTTGATCATCGCCAGTAAACCCTATCCAAGCAGATTGAAGACCGGCAATAGCAAGCGCCAGGTAGAGGGTTGTGCCGGAATTACCGACATCAATATTGAGTGACGAGGAAGAAGAGACAAAGTTTTTAAAGCCATTATTGCCGCGCACTGTTAAACCGGAAAGCTCACTGCCGCTGTAATGTTCATCAATTTCCGCACCGAATACTTTACAGGCGGCAATACACGATTGCGTATCAAGTGAATTTAGCGGGGTTTTTATCACAGACTCGCCGTTTGCAAGAGAAGCAATTAAAAGCTGCCTTATTGTATGGGATTTGGATGCAGGTATTGTTACATCGCCTTTAAACCGGTGCGGAAAAATGCGGACAAGCATCAATTTATATCATCCCATCTTTGCTGGATGGCGTTTACTGTCTGCTGAGCAGTGCGATTAGCTGCAAAAAAAATCTGCAATTCTTCCAAAAAAATTGCTTCGTACTGCTGTGCGCCGGGTTTACCGGAAAAGTTTTCTGCAATTAAAGCAGATTCAAAAATATCCCATGCCTTGGAATAAAACGGATCATTTGTTACATAATCGCCGGGGATAATATTGGACACAAGCCCCGGAATTGCCTTTAACTCTGCACAGATAAGAGCGCTGTTTTCTGTAAGAAATTCAAGAAAACTCCAGGCTTCTTCTATATATACGGTATTTGAGTTAATTCCTGCATAAATAGCAGAAAGATTGATAGTATACCGCCCGGCTCCCGAATCCGGAATCGTTGTTACGCCAAACGAGCTGTCTCCCATTCTGTGTCTTAAATAAGGAATTATCCTTGTTGAAGCAATCATTAATGCAACTCTTCCCTGTGCAAATTGATCCATTCGCTGTTCGCCTGTTGTTTCAAAAATATCATCTGCAAGCAATCCTTCGCGGTTAAGAACAGAAAGAAAGTTAAGGTCGTTTACAATAACACGGCTGTTCAGCGAAGGTTTATCATCGTTCTGCCAGAAACTGCCGCCGTTTGCCCAAATCCACGAAAAAACATCTCTTGATAATGCATGACGATCTTTACTATTAAGGCTTAAAGCAGCGCCGGCAGAATCAATTTCGCTCCGGGAAACAGTCCTTGCATAAGAAGTAAATTCATCCCTGGTCTTTGGCGGTGAACCAAAACCAACTTCAGATAAAATATCAATATTGTAAAAAAGCATATCCATAAATGAAACAAGAGGTACCGCCATCTGCGGCGCTCCGGAATCATAGTTGGTAAACGGACTTAATTCTTTAAGAAGACCGGCAGAAACAAGAGCGCTGAAACTGTCATCTTCAAAAAAAAGAATGTCCGCTTCGCTGTTCATTATGTTGTTAGCAATTTTAAGTTTTATCCCGGGATTTCTTTCTTCGAATTCCAATAAAAGTGTTTCCATCAAACTTTTACCGAAATATTCTTCCATCTGCGGAGAAACCAGCAAATTTACCTGTTTAACTGCAGATTCAATTTTAATAAATAAATTGACTATAATTGGCGTAATTATCAATATAAAAAGAGAAAGTAAAATTATTAAATCAAGGCGGTTTAACGAGGATATCGACTTTTTCTTGTTCTTTAGGTTATTATATAATATGCTGGCTTTTTCTAAAAGGCTCATTTACGCACTCTCCAATAAAGTTTGGCAAAGAAACACGGAAGAAGCCGATGAATACGGCATCGAACCCGAAGGTAAATTTACAATAGATTTTGCCCGTGTAAAAAAATCTCCTTTTGATATTAAATCAGAATCTTCATATAATGCCTACCTGTCTAAAGGCTCGCTTGAGGTTGGATTAAAAAGGCTTAACTGTATTGCCTGGGCAGACATCACAGATCCAGCACAGCCGCAGCGGGAATATCAGGATCATATAATAGAAGCAAAATTCCAATTGGATAGCATGGGCGGTTATGCAGCTTCCGGAATCATTTTCCGCATTTTTGACGATGATTCTTATTACATGGCATTAATCTCCAGTAAGGGATATTTCCGCCTTGATGTAGTAAAAAACAGCGCTCCAAAAACCCTTATTGCATGGACAGAGATTTCGGACTTTAAAAAGGATAACAGAAATCCTGCAGCGGTAAACCTAAAAATTATTACACACGGCACATTTTTAATTTTTATTGTGAACGGCAAATGGATTGGAGAAGTAAACGATAATACCGTAATCTGCGGCAAGATTGGGTTCGCGGTTGCCTCTTATATGGAAGAAAATGCACAAATACCGGAAACCGCGGAAAACGAAACGGAAAACGAACCCGAAAATACATATGTCTGCAAAGCCAACCTCGGCTTTATTTCTATAGATACACGGATAAAACGAATAGAAGAAATTTTTAAATATTGGACGGACGAATCAAATATCAATGCAGAAGTCCGGTTAAGGCTGGCAGAAACTTTCGCAGTAATGGGCGAACCTGTAAAATCTTTGGATCAAATTAACAGGGCATGGAAAAGAAGAGACGAAGTTATAAGCGCCGTTTCCGATTCATCAGGAGTTAGAACAAAAAAAGAATTGCTTCTTGTGGCACGAATGACTTTCCGCCTTGGACAATACAATGATGCCGAAGAATTAATTAATTCTATATTGGATCAATGGCCGGATTCGCCGGAAGGAAAACTGGCATATACAGAAAAAATAAAAATTCTAAACGAATTAAACAGGTTCGAAGACTTAAAACAATTTGTCCGGAAATATCCATTTAAACAGAATTTACCGCAGATGGAAAGCGATTCTGCTCTTGATTATTATACCATAATTGCAAGATGTCATTGGGAATTAAAAGAATATGCAGAATCTGCAGAAGCATGGAACAAGGCTTTTGAACTAAAAAAAGATAACGGTGTTTATGCTGCAAATGCCGCAAATGCTCATGAACTGGCAGGAAATAAAAAAGATGCTTTAACCCGTTATATTGATGCTGGGAAAATTTTCATGAATCAGGACAATAAACAGGAACTTGAAGCTCTTATGCCGAAACTTTCTTCTCTTGGCTGTAAAAATTGGGAAGCTCGCGCCCTTGCAGGAAAATGGGCTTTTAGCATAGAAGACTACAAACATTGCGCACTTGAGTTTGAAGCGGCAAATAAAATTAGATGTTCAATTAAACCGCGTCCTAAAGCTGACCCTGCTATTTATTATTTATGGGGGCTTGTTCTGATTATTTACGGAAAAAATAAATCTGCATTGCGCTTTTTGGAAAAGGCAGTAAAACTTGCGCCGGATTACGGACTTTTCCGCTTTAAACTTGCAGAAACTAAATTAAAAAACGGGATAAAAGACAATCAGCTTGCAGAAGAATTAAAAACTGCGCTGAATCAAATAGATGACCCAGACGGCAATATGGCTGAATACGCGGGGAATCTCCTTCTTAATGCAGGTGATGTAAAAAGCGCCAAGTACTTTTTTAACCTAACAAATAAAGGCTGTTAATTGTGCAAGTAATAAAATGGGTGCAGTTTTTAAAAGAAGGTCTGCCGCTAAATGGAAACCTGTCTTCTATGACTGTTGGAATCTTTGACGGTGTGCATTTGGGGCATCAGGCTCTTATAAGGAAGATTATTTCCCATGATACTTCATTTATACCCGTGATTGTCACTTTCCGGCAAAATCATAAAGCCGGCGGCAAAGAAATACAAAACTTTGATAAAAAACTTGATATGTTCAAAAACATGGGTATTCAGATTACAGTAGTTATCGATTTTACCAGCGAGTTTAAACAGATGCCCGGAATTGAGTTTTTGCAGCTTTTATTAAAACATGGCAATATTGGCTTTTTTGCCGCCGGTCAGAACTTCCGCTGCGGACATCAAATGGATACAGAAATGCCCGTTATTCTTGATTTTTTTGCTTCTAACGGCATTTCTGCAGAAATTGTACCGGAAGTGTATTATCCTGCGGCTGGTTTGGATAACTCATTACCTGTCAGTTCAAGCCGTATTCGTACAGCTCTTGCTGCAGGAGATACAACATTGGCGCAAAAAATGCTGGGCTACCCAATATAATAAAAACAAGTTATAATGAACTATTATTTAAAGCATTAATTAAGGAGATTATTTCTATGGACAAAGAAACCGAAAACAATTTAAAAGCCAAAGCAAAAGAAATCCGTATAATGACAATCGAGGAAATGGCAACTCTGGGAACAGGGCATATCGGCGGAGCAATGTCTATCGTAGACTTGTTGGCTCTATTATACTTTCACCGCATGAAAGTTGATCCAAAAAATCCCCGCTGGGAAGACCGTGACCAATTAGTAGTTTCCAAAGGACACTCGGGCCCTGCAGTTTATGCGACACTGGCATTAAAGGGATTTTTCCCGAAAGACTGGCTTCTTACATTAAACAAAGGCGGAACAAGTCTTCCTAGCCACTGCGATCGCAACAAAACACCCGGTATCGATATGACTACAGGTTCTTTAGGCCAGGGATTTTCTGCAGCTATCGGCATTGCGCTTGGTTTAAAAATGGATAAAAAAACTTCGACCGTTTATACAATTATCGGAGACGGCGAATCTAACGAAGGGCAGATTTGGGAAGGAGCCGCATTTGCAGCTTTTCAGAAGCTCCCTAATTTAATCGCTTTTACCGATTACAACAAACAGCAGTTAGACGGCTTTACAAAAGATATTCTTGACATGGGCGACCTTAGAGCAAAGTGGGAACAGTTCGGCTGGTTCGCACAGGAAGTTGACGGACACGACATTGCGGCTTTAGATGCGGCAATCGAAAAAGCGTTAGCGGAAAAAGAAAAACCTTCGATGATTGTTATGAACACAATTAAAGGTAAAGGATGCAACTTTGCAGAAGGCGTCGAAAAAAATCACAGCATGGTCTTTGACATGGAAAAAGCCAAAGAAGCCATAGCGGCAATGGCCTGACCACTTGTTCCAAATGGTCAGGTAAACTAATTAAGGAGAAAAAAATGTCAGATAAAGAAATGAGAATGGCTTATGTCGATACAATCGTTGAATTAGCCGCAAAAAATAAAGATATTGTAGTTTTAGAAGCAGACTTAATGAGCTGCACAAATACAGGCGTGTTTAAAAAAGCATATCCAGATCGATTTTTTAACTGCGGAATAGCAGAAGCAAACATGGTTGGCGTAGCAGCTGGTCTTAGCACATTGGGAAAAATTCCTTTTGCATCAGGCTTTGGATGTTTTTCATCACGACGTGTTTATGATCAATTTTTTCTTTCTGCAAACTATGCAAAGTTAAATGTTAAATTGATCGGCACAGACCCGGGCGTAACAGCGGCGTTTAACGGCGGCACTCACATGCCGTTTGAAGAACTTGCATTAATGCGTGTTATTCCAAAACTTACAATGATAGAACCTTCCGACCCTGTTTCCTGCGCTGCATTCGTACGTTTAATGGTAGAAGAATACGGCTGCCACTATTTACGCATACCGCGCAAACCTGTACCTACTTTGTATTCAGAAAATGAAACATTTAAATTTGGACAGGCAAAAGTTTTAAAAGAAGGAAAAGATGTTTGCTTTGTTGCGCTTGGCAGTCTGATGGTTAATCAATCGCTGAAGGCAGCCGAAAAACTAAACGAAGAAGGAATCAGCGCAGGCGTACTTGATGTACTCACTTTAAAACCCATCGACCGTGACGCGATTTTAAATCAAGCCGGCAAAGTACGCGCCATAATAAGCGCAGAGAACGCACAAATGATGAGCGGACTTGGCAGCGCAGTTGCGGAAATTCTTGCAGAGAACTGCTGTGTCTCTTCAAGCAACTGCTGTAAATTTGCACGCATCGGTATCAATGACGAGTTCGGCGAAGTCGGCACACAGGATTACCTTGTAGACCGCTTCGGACTTGATGTTGGAACAATGGTTAAAAAAGCGAAGGAATTGCTGAAGTAGTTTTATACCACAAACTTGAAAAAGCCTGATCACTTGAATCAAGTGGTCAGGCCTTTTTTTTGGGGGTTAATGGTAAAAACCTTCAATTTTTAATATAATTAAATCAATATGATTACAGAAACCTCAGATCTGACACCCAGAGAACAGGAAATCTTTGATAGGCTGATTGCGGGCGCAACTCCCAAAGAAATCAAACATGAACTTAAAATCAGTTATTCAACGTTTCTATTTCATCAAAAAAATATATACCGGAAGCTTAATGTTCATACCATTAACGAACTTTTAACAAAATGTCTGCCGGACAAATTTGACTGGAAGTCTCCCGATGTTATTTCGCGGGTAACTGTATTTAGAGATAAACTTGGCTCAAAGATAAGTTTAATGATAAAAACCGAAAAAATTGACGGTCTTGAAATTCCATGTTATTATATAAAAGGAACTCTTGTTGATAATCCGTCTGTTTATGCCGGGGTTTATATTCAGCCCGATTCTGCCAAGCTTGAAGTTATAAAAACAGCATCCTCTTTCTCGTTTAAAATTTTGGGAGACGGTAATAATTATGACGCTGCGTTAACAACTTCCGATTCCAGAACAATCGGCGAAGAAAACCATTTTAGAAAAACATTTAAAACAAATAAAAATGAAATATCCTGTTTTACCATCAATATAAACGAACTAACACAATACGAAGGTTATGGAAAAAAAGTTCCGTTTATTCAA
>WQWU01000035.1 GCA_009785215.1 Treponema sp.
AAAAGGAGTTTTTTATGAAAATTGTTTCTTTGGGAATTTTAGCTTTGGTTTTTGCGGTTTTTCTTACATCATGCCAGACTGCTCCTGCGCAGTCTTTGTCTAATGTAATTCATAACCCTGTTATGCAATTTACAGCGCTAACACCATCCGATTACACAGTACTTGGGCGTGTTTCTGGCAGCGGCACAGTAATACACAACACGTTAACAAACAGGTTTTCGGGCGATGTAAATAAACACGGCTCTCTTAATATTCTTGGTTTGGAAGGCACATTAAGCCATGGAACCGTAGATGTAGGAGCGATAGCACGCGGAGCCGGCAGTGGAAGGCTTCAGGTTCCGCAGACACAGCGCGCGGCTCCTCCAAGCGCCCGTGATATAGCGATAGGAAGCGCAACATACGGCATGATAGAAAAAGCCAATTTATTAAATGCAGACGCTGTTATATTTGTGACAACTTCTATAGAAGCAGTAAGCGACATAGTAAACCGGACAATAACTACAACCGCAGTTGTAAGCGGTCTTGCCATTAAAATAAAGCAGTAATTTTGGAGACACCATGAAAAAATTATTTTTTGTTGCCGCAATATTTGTTTGCTTTTTTGGTTTTGGAATAAATGTTCATGCTCAGCAGATTAACCTTAATAATGCGATACAGAATGCAGCATCTGAGCTTTCTGCAGCATTAACAGTAAGAAGTGCCAGAGTTGCCGTTTTGCCGGTTCATTCAGAAACTGCCGAAATGACAGAACATTTAACCGGCGAATTAATAACAGCGTTAATAAACCAAAATATGCCCAATGTAATAAGTAAAATACGGCTTAATGAAATTTTCGGAGACCGGCTTTTTAATATGTCCGGCGAAATTGATGATACAACAGCATTGACCTTTGGCAGATTTTTGAACGTTCAGTATATTGTAACCGGATCTTTTATACGCGAAGAAGAAACATTCCGTTTAAATGTTAGAATAATAGAAGTAACTACAGCATTAAGCCGCAGGGAATATAATGCTTTGGTTTTAAGAGATGCTTTTATTATATCTAAAGTGGGCGAACAAAAGCGTGCGCCTTTTTCTATATCTGGTTCTTCGGTTTCTGGCTCTTCGATGTCTGGCGGCAGGAATAACTGGCTTTCATTTGGAATGGGTGGTGGGCTTGATTATTTTGGTTTTGGTTATGACTTTCGTTATGACAGAAAAATAAACAATTTTTTTCACCTTGGCGGATCAATTTATACTGCTAATTATGATTTATATGGAACAAATTATAATTATTTTGGAATATCAGCGATAGCCAGAATCTTTCCGGGTAAAAGAGAAGTATTTTATTCAGAACTTGGTTTGGGATACGGGTCTTACAAGCTCAGAATATTTAATTCGATTAAAGATGAGATGAGAAATTATTCTGGTTTAATGCTTTCTCCTGCTATTGGCTGGAAAGTCGGCGGAAACAATAATGGTTTATTTGCTGATCTGTTTGTTGGTGTTCCATTTATTAAAGGAAGTGGAAGTTATGAAATAACTTATAATCCGTGGAATAATACCACAACTATATCTAGGAGAGATGGGAAAATGGATGATTTTGGAGTATACATTCCCCACAACATCGGTCTAAGAATCGGTTATGCCTGGTAAAATATTGTAAATACTTGCGCTATGCTAGGCATAGCGCTAGCTTAGCGTGCTTAGTGTTTGTTACTTTAGCCAGTCCAGAACATTTAATCTTTTTACTCCGTTATTATCAGAGGGAGGATCATCATCCAGGGTTAGTATGGTTTTAGGATAATTATCTTTTACAGCCAGAAGCGCCCGCATTTCTCTTTCAAGAGTTGCTTCATCGCGTACGCTAAGCGCAACCTGATAATATTCGCGTATGCCGCTTTTTTGAACGGCAAAATCAATCTCATAACCGTTTAATTTACCAATATTTATTTCCCATCCGCGCCTGAGCAATTCCAAATAAACAATATTTTCCAGAATTCTTCCGGCATCAGAACCAACACTGCCTAAAAGATAAAAACGCAAACCGGCATCCGCAAGGTAATACTTGTGTCCGGTTTTTAAATATTCTTTTCCATGTACATCGTACCGGCCTATGCGGTAAAAAATAAAACTGTCTGTTAAAGCGGAAAGATACGATTCCACTGTATTAACTGAAATTTGACGCCCCGATGATACAAGCGTATCCGCAATTTTTTTTACCGAACACAAATTACCTATGTTGTCAAACATATAACGGATAACACGCTCTAACGCAGATGTATCAGCAACTCTTTTCCGTTCAACAATGTCTTTTAAAACAATTGTATTATAAATACCTCCAAGGTAATCGCGTATTTGAGCAGGGTCATCACGTAATTTTAAGCTGTAAGGAAAAGAACTGTTTAATATATAATCCTGATACTTTTTTGAAAGTTCATATTGATTACTAAATGCAGAAAGATATTCCCTAAAAGAAAGGGGGAGCATATGAATTTCTATATATCTTCCGGAAAGAAGAGTTGCAAGTTCTCCGGAAAATAAGCGTGCGTTTGAACCAGTTATATAAATATCGATATTTTTTCTGATAAATAAACTGTCAACAACCCGCTGAAACTCGCTTACATGCTGTATCTCGTCAAGGAATATATAATTCATGCGGTCAGGAACGCAGTTTTTTATGATATGGTTATGCAGCTTTTTATAATCTGTCAAATGGGAAGAATCTGCATCTTCAAAATTGATGCTTTGTATTTGCTGCGGCGATGTATTATTTTCCAGCAGCCATAAACGGAACAGTTCAAACAGGGTAGATTTACCGCAACGGCGTATTCCTGTTATCACTTTGATGAGTTCTTTGTCTTTGTACCCTATCAATTTTGTCAGGTATTCCGGCCGTTTTACCATACTTTAATCATAGTAAAAGGCGGATAAATTGTCAATACACTGAAAAAACTTTGAAAAATCAGGAAAGTTTTCAGTACACTGAAAAAACTCTGGAAAAGCGGGAAAGTTTTCAGTGTACTGAAAAAACTTTTTAGCTCTCTGATTCGGGGTTTGTGGGCGGCGCTGGGGGGTCTACTCTCGACCTAATCGGGCGAAGCTGAGCTTCTGTAACTTTTTTTGGGTCGTTTATACCAACCGGCAATTGTCTGCCTTCTTCCGGCGGGATGTCCTCTTCTTCGAACTTGCCGTCTGCATCCCATAGTTCGCTTTGCGGCGGCGGCCCGTCTGTGAGTGCTAATTCATCGTTTTCTATACGAACAGCGATTAATTTTGTTACACCGGATTCTTCCATTGTAACGCCTAAAAGCGTACCTGCGCCCGTAACGGTTTTTTTGTTATGTGTAATGATAATAAACTGGCTTGTGTCGCTGAACTCCTGCAAAAGGTGGACAAAGCGCCCGACATTTTGTTCGTCAAGGGCGGCGTCAATTTCGTCTAATAAACAGAATGGGCTTGGCTTTACCATATAAGTGGCAAAAAGAAGCGCAACAGCTGTCATTGAACATTCGCCGCCGGAGAGCAGGCTTAAATGCTCGAGCTTTTTTCCTGGCGGCTGAGCAAGGATTTCGATACCCGATTCCAAAACATGGTTAGGGTCAGAAAGGCGAAGTTCTGCGCGGCCGCCGCCGAATAAACGGCGGAACATGTTATGAAAATTCTTTTTAATGCGGTTATAAGTTTCCAGGAAGATTTGCGAAGACTCCTGGCGGATTTCTGTTGTAAGGTCTTCCAGGTCTTTGCGGGCTTTTTCCAGGTCTGCCATCTGGTTGCTTAAAAAATCGTATCGCTGTTTTGTTTCTGCAAATTCTTCCGGCGCCATTAAATTAACAGAACCAAGTTCTTTCATTTTTGCGCGGGAAGATGCAAGTTTTTCACGAAGAGATGCAGGAGCTTCTGTAATATTAAATATGCGTTCTTCAAACTCCATTAAATCCCTTGAATGAGTTTCACGGAAGTTTTCCTGAATATTTTTAATTTCCATTTCGGATTGAACTAGTTCAACATGTATTTTTTCCAGAGCGTCCTGCACTTTGGAAAGTTCTGTCATTCGTTTATTAATAACAACTTTTTTGCCTGCAACATTATCGTTCCGTTTGCGGATATCTTTCTCGAGTTTTTCCAATTCGGAAGAAAAAGCTTTTGTTTTTTCTTCTATCCCTTGAATGTCATTTTGAACGCCCGCAATACGTCCGTCAATTTCTTCCAGTCTTTGGCGGTATAATGCAAGCTCGTCACGGATATTTTTTAGTATTTCTTCCTGACCGGATAATTCACGTCTTATTAATCGTGCCTGATCTTCCGCCGATTGAGCGCGGGCGTTCATCTGCGCACGGTTAACTTTTAAATTTTCTAACGTAGCCCTGTATTCATCGATCTTTGCCATAAGACTTACATTGTCTTCATGCAAAGTTTTTATCCGCAGGCGGCGTTCTTCTATACCGTCTTTGGCGCTTCTTATCTGTGAGTCAAGAGCACGCTTTTTAGTAATGATTCCCTGCGGCGCTAAAAATTCATCGATAAAGGTAGGAGAAGCTTCACGGTAATTATTAAAAAGTTCCAATGCCTTATCTGCGCCTGCGGATGCTTCGACCAAACCTTCCAAGAGAATATCTGTTATGCGCCCAATTTCTGATGCATCAACACCGCCTGATGCATTTGCAGCTGTTACAAGGTCACGGATTAAAGCTTCCCTGCCGCCAAGAATAGTTCGCAGCTTGCCGAGTGTTTCCTGCAATGATTCTTCTGCTTTTCTGCGCTCGGCTGCCGAGTAACCAGCTTTTTTTAAACCGGCATCAAGTTCTTCTACAATGTCGTCAGTTATTTTTGCAAGTTCTTTTTCCAGTACAACAAGTTCTTTTTGAATATTGATAATATCATCTTCCGCTCTGCGGGATTCTTTTTCATTTTCACCGATGCGTGATGCTGCAAGATGAATATTTTCTTCGAACGAATGAATATTTTCTTCTATGCTTTCGCATTGTTTACGCAGATCCTGTACAACAGCATCCTGCCCTGCAGCGTCCGCATTTAATTCCGATATTTTTTCTACCGCTTGTTTTTCACGTTCTTCGTTCTGGCCGATTTTTATTTTATTCTCGCCGCGCTGTTCGTTAAAAAGGCGGATTTCGTTTTCTTTTGCATTTTTTTCCAGAGCCAAACCGTAAATATTTTTCTGCAGTTCTACAAGGCGTGCTTCCATGGAGTTTACTTCGTCCATGTTTGCTTCTAATGCCTTATTCTCCGCTTCCATCTCCGAGCGAATCCTGTCACGGTCGGTTGTTCTGCGTCTTAAAGTTTCGTTTTTTTCGTCTCTTTCGTATTTAAACTGTTTTAACCTGAGCAGCTGAATATCCAGTTCGTAGTTAAAAATTTCGTCACGGAGAGTGCGGTATTTTAAAGTTTTTTCTGATTGAGTTTTTAAGCTGTCATGGGAGCGTTTTACTTCGTTAAGAATCAGTTCTACCTGCCGCACATTTTCTTCGGTTTTGGCAAGGTTTCGTTCCGCTTCTGCGCCTCGCTCTCTGTACCTTGTAATGCCAGCAGCTTCTTCAAAAAGGTAACGGCGTTCTTCGGGTTTGGATGAAAGTATCTGATCGATCTTGCCCTGCTCCATTACAGAGTAGGCTGTCTTGCCTACACCGGTATCCCAGAAAAGTTCACGAAGATCTTTTAAGCGAACCTGTGCGCCGTTAATGAAGTATTCGCTTTCTCCCGACCGGTATAATCGTCTTTTAATTTCGATTTCTGGCATATCCATCGGCAAAAGGCCGGTTTCGTTTGCGATACTTAAAGCAACTTCCGCTACGTTTAGGGGTTTTCGGGCTTCTGTACCGGAAAAGATGACGTCTTCCATCTTTTCGGCACGAAGGGATCTGATGGAATGTTCCCCCAAAACCCATTTAACTGCATCCACAACATTGGATTTTCCGCAGCCATTGGGTCCTAAAAGGGCAGTAATGCCGTCATTAAACTCTATTTCTGTACGGTCTGCAAATGACTTGAAACCGAGAATAGATAAGCGCTTAAGAAACATAAGTTCCTGATTTTAGCATATTGAGAGACGCTGGGGAATAGGGGGAGAAATTTTAAATCTGGCCTTCTCTCTTAAATCCTAAAGATAATCGTTCCAAAAGGGTATCGACCTGTTTTTTGCTTTTTAGATTAAAATTTTCCATTGGGGCTGATTCCAGCTGATCAAAGCTGATATTGCCGTTTTCGTATTCGCAGAACATATTTGCAAGGTAAACTGTGTCTACAAGGTCTTTGCATGCTTCCGGCGCAGCTTCCGGATCGTGATGGAAACGAATGGCGGCGACAAGCCTTTCCGGGAAGTTCCATTTTTCTGCTATTAGTGCGCCGAGCTCGGCATGGTTCATGCCGGCGGAAAGATCTTCGAATGTTGATGCCGGAAGATTTTTATCTGTGCAGAAACCTTTTATCTTGTTAAGCAGATCCGGATGTACATTGGAGAAAATAATTTTTCCCATATCGTGCAGGATTCCGCCGACATAAACATCGTCCAAAAGACTGTTATCATTTTTAAAGTTTTTAACAAGGTTGTAGGCATAAAAAGCTGTTTTGTAGGAATGTTCCCAAAGTTTCTTTTTATCTACAGTATCGTCGCCAAGGACTTTTTGTGTTCCGTATGAATAAAGCAGGTTTTTAATGCCTTTTATACCAATCATTTTTACAGCATCTGATATATTATCAACCTTTTTGGAAAGCATGTATTGCGCAGAGTTTACAATTTTTAAAAGGTCTGCAGTAAGCGCCGGATCCATGGAGATCTGCCTTGCGATGGTTGGCATATCAGATGTAGGATCATTTATAAGTTTCTGAACCATAAGTACATTTTCCGGGAATTGAGGCAGGCTGTTTATGCTATGCACAATTTCGTCTGAAAGTACTCTTATATTATCAATCATTGCCTGATCCAGCGGAATCGAAATGCTTGCAATAGTATCTTTTTCTGTTGTTTTTAAAATGAAAGCATCGTCACCAAGCCCCATCTTTTTTAACATCAATACAAGAATAACCAAACCAAGACCTGCGCCTTCGGAGTCGTCAAGAATCGAAGAGAAAGCTTCTTCTAAATTATCGTATTGTCTGGATCTTGCCATTTTATCCTGAATACGGAGCTGTTCCATCTTTGTTGCTGTGGCATTATTTCGTATTTCTATATGAATTGTATTTCTTCTTATCTGTAATACAACTTTTATATAAAGACCCTTTTCTTTCTGAAGTTTCAGGTAATGCGCTATATTACTGATGGTCTGTTCTTTAAAATCTGTCATACCTGCGGCATAGTCTTTATCGTTATTTATATCTAGGCCGCGTTCGGTAAAAAATACGCGCTTTGTATTTGCTTTTTTGGCATTTACTACAAGTTCCTGAACGCAGTAAACGATATAATCTTTTAGTTTTAATTGATCCATGTGACGCAGGAATGCATCAATAACTTGTTCAATGTAAATTTCTATCTCTTTTGGAAGAGTATAAGTTGTAATTGTAAGAGGAAGACCGGACTGTATGGCTTTTTTTATCTTTTCCTCATCCACAACCAGTTCGGGAGTTGAATTCATAGCTAATAACCTGCCTTATTTAATTATCCTACTATATATAAGTTCGGCAAAAAACCGCTTTTATCTAAATTATTAAGGTAATATTATTAATTTTTTTTTATTAAATCAAGATGTCTCTGTGTGTTCATCTATACTATTAGCTGTTTAATAGGTCAAAATGACACACTTTATAAATAATTTTAATGAGATGTGTCATTTCTCCCTTTTTTATCGATTTTTTATGGATAAAAACAGCTAAATTATCATGAATTCTGCGTTAAAAAGCGACTTTTATTCATAAATTAAACTTGGCACGGTTTATGCTACGTAATTTACCTAAAAAGGTGGTAAATATGGCAGAAAAAGGAAAAAGAAAAAAGAATGAGGATAACCTCGCGATTTACCTTAGAGAGATAAATCAAATTCCTATGCTTAACAGGGAAGAAGAGGTTAATACCGCCATTTCGGCGGCGGCTGGCAATAAAGCTGCCAGGGAAAAGCTTGTAAATGCCAATCTGCGCTTTGTTGTAACTGTAGCAAAAAAGTATCAGGGTCTTGGATTACCCCTTGAAGACTTAATCAGCGAGGGTAATACCGGTCTTATAAGCGCTGCAGATCGTTTTGATGTTGAAAAGGGTTATCATTTTATTTCTTACGCAGTGTGGTGGATACGTCAGGCAATTATGAGCGCTTTGTGCGAAAAAGCCAGGGTGATAAGGCTCCCTGTGAATCGTGCGGCAGATCTTGTCAAAATAGAAAAAGCCGGAAAGGTAGTTGAAAAGCAACAGTCACTGGAAGAAGAAATTACGGAAATAGCAAAATTATTAAATATGGCAAGAGTCCATGTTTCTGATTTATTGATTATTTCCAGAGAGATTCTTTCATTGGACATTTCTGCATCAAAAGAAGGAGAAATTCCATTAAGGGATTTTATAGAGGACAATTTATATTTAACGCCCGATAAAATCGTAGAAGAAGTATTACTTAAAGATGATATTGAAAATGTTCTTAAAACTCTTGATGATGATGAAGCGGATATTATCCGCCTGCATTACGGACTTGGCAGCCGTCAGCCTATGTCGCTTAAAGAAATCGGCATCCGGTATAATTTGAGCAAAGAACGGATACGCCAGATTGAGGAAAGAGCGCTTTCCAGGCTGCGCAATCCCGTTCGCGCCGAAAAACTGGAAGCTTATGTAGCATAGATGTTTTATTTCCCCAATGTTGATAAAATTACCGATATGAGTGATAATTATCAGCATTGGGGGGATATATGAAATCGATATTTAAGAAAATTTTTGCCGTTTTAATTGTACTATATACTGTTTTTTCTTTGACGAACTGTCAGTCTTTAAGATCTGTGTTTCAGGAGCCTGTTGTTTCTCTCCATTCTGCAGAACTTACCGGAATTAGTTTTATTGGCGCACAATTCCTGTGCAAAGTACAGGTGCAGAATCCCAATTCATTTGATATTCCTTTTCCGGAAACCGATTGGGAATTTTTTATAAATAATAATTCATTCCTTAAGGGAACTGTAAAAAATAATCAGCGTATCAGGGCGCGTTCAACTACTATTGTAGATGTGCCGGTATCCTTTGAATATGTACAAATGTTTAACTCTTTCCGTTCATTATTGGGAAGCCGTCAGACAGGTTACAAGGTAGCGCTGGGCGTTAAAATTCCACTTCCAATTCTGGGCGATAAGGTATGGAATTTTGAACACGAGGGCACTCTGCCGGTGCTTCAAATGCCGCAGGTAAACAGGCCTTCCATGAGAATGGAAAATGCCGATATTAACAGAGCAATAATAAATGTTACTGTAAATGTTCAGAACCCAAATCCCTTTCCAATACCATCGCCCAAGATAACCTATGATTATCAATTAAACAGAAATTCTTTTATTAAAGGAACCATAGAAAATGAAGGGCTTCTTGCCGCATCTGCTTCTACGCCAGTAGTTTTTCAGTTAATCGTTAATTATGCAGATTTATTCCGCAGTTTTTCTGCAATGCGGAATTTATTCGAGGTTCCCAGCCTGCTAATTCTAACATGCGACCTTGGTATTCCTGTTTTTAGCGATATTTTGCGCTTTGAAGTCGGCGGAACCTTGCCTTTGTTTAGGTAAAGAAACAGGTTTTGTGATTATTTTTATGTTCTCTTGTTAAAATTAGCTAAAAGAACTTGTTTTTCACCGTTGACACTAAGCAATTTCCCCCATAAACTCATTATTATGAACATATCTACATATACAGTTAAGCCAAAACTACCTCCAGTTTTGAAGCCTTTGGAAGAGATTGCCCGCAATCTCTGGTTATCATGGAATTATGACGCAGTTCAGCTTTTTATCAGGCTGGATTATGATAGCTGGGTACAGTCTCAGCAGAGCCCGATTCGGACTTTGGGAATGGTCAGCCAGGAACGGCTTATTCAAACCGCAAAAGACGATTCTTATCTGGCAGCTCTTAAAGAAGTTTATGACAGGTTTCAGCGCTACAAAAAGGGTGAGACCTGGTACAGGGGAAGCCACAAAGATGTGGTAGCCTATTTCTCCATGGAATACGGAATGGATGTTTCCCTTCCAATTTATTCCGGCGGTCTTGGGATTCTTTCCGGAGATCACATGAAGACGTCTTCGGATCTGGGTCTTCCTCTTGTTGGAATTGGTCTTTTATACAGACAGGGATACTTTAAGCAGATGCTTAATGCCGATGGCTTCCAGCAGGAAAGTTATCCGGAAAATGACTGGTATAATATGCCGGTAGAAAAGAAAACAGGAAAAGACGGGCTTCCGTTAAAAATTACTGTAGATCTGGCAGGCCGTCAGGCGATTGCGCAGATTTGGGAAGTTAAAGTAGGCCGTTCATCACTCTACCTGTTAGATACAAACATAGAAGAAAATACACAGGATATCCGCAACATTACAGCTGCTCTTTACGGCGGTGATAAAGAAACACGTATGCAGCAGGAAGTTCTTTTGGGTATCGGCGGTATACGCGCATTACGCGCTCTGGGAATTAATCCTGCGGCAACACACATGAACGAAGGACATGCTGCATTCCTTGGTTTGGAACGCGTCAGGGAAATAATGACCGAGAAAAACTTTACATTCGAAGAAGCCAGAGAAGCTGTTTGGCCGACAAATATTTTTACAACACATACACCGGTTCCTGCCGGAAATGAACGCTTTGACATTCCAATGATGGATAAATATTTCCGTTCATGGCCTCAGGTTCTCGGCATTTCCTGGAAAGAATTTTTAGGGCTTGGCAGAGTTGATACAAATGATGAACGTGAAACTTACTGTATGACAGTTCTTGCGCTTAAGATGGCTGCTTATGCCAATGGCGTTGCGGCTCTTCACGGCGTTGTATCACGCGATATGTGGAAAGGACTGTGGCCTGGTCTTCCGTTAAACGAAGTTCCTATCGGACACGTTACAAACGGTGTTCATCCGCGTACATGGATTTCTTCGGGTATGCTGGATCTTTTAGACAGATATTTTGGCCCTCAATTTGAGGATAAACCGACAGAACTTACAATTTGGGAACGCATGGATCGTATCTCAGACGAAGAATTGTGGCGTACTCATGAACGCCGCCGTGAACGGTTGGTTGCCTTTGTGCGCGAACGTGTCCGCGAACAGTATAAACGAACCGGCGCTGTAGAACGGCGTATTAAACAGGCAGAAGATGTTCTTTCTCCTTATGCGCTTACTCTTTGTTTTGCACGCCGATTCGCTACATACAAACGCGGTAATCTCCTGCTTCGCGATCCCGAACGTTTGCTTCGTCTTGTAAGAGATAATGACCGGCCTATTCAATTAATTTTTGCCGGTAAGGCTCATCCTCATGATATGCCGGGTAAAGATTTAATACGTGATATTATCCACTTTGCAGATAAGTACGATGTTTCCAGCCGCATTGTATTCGTAGAAAACTACGATATGAATGTTGGAAAATATTTAACATCCGGCGGCGATGTGTGGCTTAACACTCCGCGCCGTCCAATGGAAGCATCCGGTACAAGCGGTATGAAAGCTGCAATGAACGGTGTATTAAATTGTTCTATATTAGACGGCTGGTGGGATGAAGCATATAATCCCGAAGTAGGCTGGGCGATAGGGCACGGCGAACAATATATCGATGAAAAACTTCAGGACGATGTTGAAAGTAAGGCGCTCTACGATTTACTGGAACGCGAAATTATTCCTATGTTCTATGACAGAGGACGCGATGGTCTTCCGCGTGACTGGATTAAAATGATGAAAGATTGCATGAAGCAGATTGGTCAATCCATGTCATTCCACAGAACGTTAATGGATTACTCGAATCAGTTTTACTTCCCTGCACTTAAGAACTACCGCCGCTTTAGCAAGGATGATTATGCAGAAGCAAAATCTCTTGCGGCGTACTTTCATAAACTGCATGTTGCATGGGGCAGCCTGAAGATTGTCAAAATTGAATCCAACGCAAAACCTGTTATGCAGCGCGGAGATATGTTAACAGTAACGGCTTACCTTGATCTTGGCAGTATTTCGCCGCATGATTTACATGTTGAATTGTATCATGGCACTGTATCTAATCAGACTAGCGATATTGCAGATGCAAGAAAGACAGAGATGAAATGGCTCAGCAGCGAAGGCAGCTTGAATCTTTATCAAATACGCATTGAATGTGTAGATACCGGTATGCAGGGGCATACAGTACGTATTTTACCAAAACATGATGCATTGATTCATCCGTATCGCAGCGGCTTTATTAAATGGGCTTAGACTGAAGATTATTTGTCCGCTGATTTTCGCGGATTATACGCTGATAATTTTAGTTGTAATTAGCTAAATCCGCGTTAATCTGCGTAATCTGCGGACTCTCATATCTTAGATTTATGATTTTAGGCAGTATCCCAGAAAACCTGCCTTAATAATTAAAACGGGGGCAATTCATGAAAACTTTATCTCTCTCTCAGCCAGCGGCGTTTAAGTATCTTGATGTCGTTGCGGCGTTTTTTGTCGGTATCCTTCTTATCAGTAATATTGCATCCTCTGCAAAGATTGTTGATTTGGGTATATCGCTGTTTTCGGTTCCTTTGGCATTTGACGGCGGCACAATTTTGTTTCCGCTTGTGTATGTTTTGGGCGATGTACTAACCGAAGTATACGGTTTTAAAACCGCACGGCGTGTTATCTGGACAGGTTTTGCTGTTATGGCTTTGGCAGCATTGGTTTTTTTTGTGTTGGGTGCGCTGCCGCCGGAATCGTTTTGGGAAGCAGAAGCAGGAACCGATGCTTATAATGCCATTCTTGGCGGAATGAGTTACGGCGGCATTGTACTTGCAAGCCTTTCCGCTTATTTGGCTGGCGAGTTTTCCAATGCAAAAATTCTTTCCAGGCTTAAAGTTATAATGAAAGGACGTTTGCTCTGGGTAAGGACAATCGGCTCTTCTCTTGCCGGTCAGCTCCTGGATACGATGATATTTGTATTTATAGCAGCAATTACCGGGGTTTTTGGATGGGAAATTTTCTGGAGCCTTATAATTACTAATTATATATTAAAATGCAGCATTGAAATTTTAATGACGCCTTTTACCTACTGGGCATGCGGGTTTTTAAAGCGAAAAGAAGGCGTTGACGTTTACGATATATAAATATAGTATGTAGGTAAATTATCTAAGGAGAATAATAATAATGAAGAAGATAATTATTCTTTTGGTTCTTTTTGTTTGCTTCGGTACAATTGGGCTAACCCCCTCTCTGTTTGCAGATCAGGTTGATCTTACAAAATTCCCGTCTTTCATGACAGATAAAGACTGGATTTTAAATCTTGGACTTGGATTAAATAACATTGACAATTTGGGGCGCAAAAATCATATATGGGTTCCTCCCCTTCGTTTGTCATTCGATAGAAATGTCGCAATGGGAGAATTGGGTCTTCCGTTTTTCTTTGGCGGACTTGTTTCATATTCAGGAATTGGTTATAAAGATCCGAATATAAACTGGTACTACGGCACAATTGGTTTAGGTTTCCGCTGCGGTTATCACTTTGACTGGAAGGTAGATAATCTTGATACTTATGCTGTTGGAACGACTGGTTGGGCAATTCATACAGGTGATACCGATTTTACTCCAGGCTCCAGAGTTGGTCATCCTTTGTTTGGTGTTCATATTGGAGTTAGATATTTCTTAAATAGTTTCTTCGGTTTTTGGGCAGAATCAGGCTGGAACGGAATTAGCTGGTTAGATTTTGGCTTTACATTCAAATTCTAGTATAAAGCTGTCATCAGCCGCCCAGTATTTCGTACAATCTTTCCAGGTCTTCCATTGAATAGTATTCTATATGTATGCGGCCTTTATTAAGGTCGCCTTCTATCGTTACTTTGGTTCCAAGTCTTCCGATAAATTTTTCTTCCATGGCACCAATTTCGGGCGGTTGTTTTTTGCCTTTGCCGCTTTTTATTCCGGATTCTTTTCCCTTTTTATTGCCGGAACTTTCATTTAATTCTGCAGCGCGTTTTTCTGCTTCTCTTACTGAAACATCGCCTGTTAGGATTTCCCTAAAAAGTTTTTCCCTTGATTTAATGTCTGTTACAGAAAGAAGCGCTCTTGCATGTCCTGAACTTACTTTGCCGTCTTCTATATTTTTTTGCACCTCTATCGGCAGTTTAAGAAGCCGCAGCGCATTTGCAACTGTAGAGCGGTTTTTTCCCATGCGTACTGCAAGTTCATCCTGAGACAGGTTAGAAAAATCCATCAAATTTTTATATGCTGCCGCTTCTTCAATAGGGTTTAGATCACTGCGCTGAATGTTTTCGATTAAGGAAACCTCAAGGCGTTTTTGATCAGTATAATCACGAATGATGGCAGGAACAGTATCCAGCCTGGCAAGTTTTGCTGCGCGTGTTCTCCGCTCGCCTGCGATTATTATATATGTGCCGTCGCCTGCATTTGCGGCAATGACCGGCTGAATAATACCGTATGTTTTAATTGATTCGGCAAGTTCCTGCAATTCAGTTTCATTAAAATTTTTACGGGGCTGACCCGGGTTTGGAACAAGCTTGTCTATCGGGAGCTTAACAATGTCGCCGGTTTTATTTTTTGCCGCTGCGGCGGGAGAAATTTTTGTTTCAGGCGCTGTATCATCCTGTATGGATATGTTTGAAGAATCATCATCGTTATTATCCAATAGGGCATTAAGGCCTCTTCCAAGACCAATTCTACGCGCCATGAGCCGCTCCTATTTTTTCCCGCCGCAGTACTTCCTGTGCAAGGGCATGGTATGCTCTCGCTCCCGGGCATTGCGGATCGTAAAGGGAAATCGGCATTCCAAAAGACGGAGCTTCCGATAGCCGTATATTCCGCGGAATTATTGTATTAAAAACTGTGTCTTTGTAATGTGCGCTTACTTGTTTTATTACATCATTGGCAAGCCGGGTTCTTGGATCGTACATTGTAAAGAAAATGCCGCCGATTTTTAACGAAGGGTTAAGTCCTTTTTGTACACCCTTTGCTGTAACCAAAAGCTGCTGAAGCCCCTCCATTGCAAAGTATTCGCACTGCATCGGAATTAGAACAGAATCGGCGGCGGCAAGTCCGTTCATTGTAAGCTGTCCAAGGCTTGGAGGGCAGTCTATCAATATATAATCATATTTTTCTTTTAACGGCGCAAGCACTTTTTTTAGGAAATAGTTGCGTTCTTTTTGATCTATAAGTTCTACTGCCGCGCCGGACAAATCAAGGCTTGCAGGGATAACATCCAGGTTTTTAACTGCAGTTTTCTTTATAGCTTCTTCTGTTGTTGCAGACCCCGACAGAAGTTCGTAGATTCCGGGAGTTGGAGGCGTTATCCCTATCCCGCTTGAGAGATTAGCCTGAGCGTCAAAATCTACCAGGAGAACAGCTTTTCCTGCTTCCGCAAGATATGCTCCTATATTAATTGCCGAGGTTGTTTTTCCAACACCGCCTTTTTGATTTACAAAAACACAAATCGAACCCATGAATATAATGTAGCAAATTAGGAATAATCGGGCAAGAGCAGATCTTCAAACAGACAAGAAAGTGGCTTGTTTGATAAAAATATGTTATAATATATAAGTAGCATTAAAAATAGGGGTGATTTCTGTGAGCAATGACGAAAAACTTGATGATATTCCCATTAGTACTGTAGATTCACCGTCAGTAGTACTAGAGCTTATCCATCAGCTTAAAATAAAAGATGTAATGACAACCATGGTTCTTACGGGAGAAAAGAACCAGAGTATGAGACATATTCAGGCTCTAATGCGCGAGAACAAGGTAACGGGCATTCCCATAGTAGAAAATGATCAGCTTTTAGGAATTGTCTCCATAGAAGATATTATCAGCGCTTTGGATAATGGCTGTATTGAGTCTCCTGTTGGGGAAAGGATGACAAAAAATGTTATTCACTTGCAGGATGATATGCCTCTTTCTTTTGCCATCACATACCTGAACAAATACAGATACGGCCGTTTCCCGGTTTTAAATAAAGATAATAATCTGGTTGGCATTCTTACTTCTACCGATGTAATCAGGAACTTGCTTATAGAAATGAACCGCGAGGTGCTTAGATTGGAAAAATTGCAAAAAGGTACAGAAAACGCTGCTCCTTCTACTTTCTCCGAAATGGAATTTACTACAGCGCATTATAATTTTGAGCTGGCAGGCAGGGCGTCTACAGAAATTAAAAAGGCGCTTAAACAGCGAAACTTTGATCCTAAACTTATAAGGCGTGTTGCTATCGCATGTTATGAACTGGAAATTAATCAGGTTGTTCATTCCAACGGCGGTGTGATGCGCTGTTCCATTATGCCTGATAAGGTGATTATTACAGCAGCCGATACAGGTCCTGGAATAGAAGATGTGAACCAGGCGCTAAAGGAAGGTTACTCTACGGCGAATGAGTATATTCGTTCTCTTGGTTTTGGAGCAGGAATGGGTCTTGCAAATACAAAGCGCGTCTCGGATGATTTTACCATCAACTCTGCTTTGGGCAAGGGTACTACAGTACGTTCAGTTGTGTTTGTTAATTCCTCCAAGGAAGATCACTAGGAGGATAGGGTGAAAATTAAAGAAGTAGCTGTTATTTTGGGTGCGGAAATCTGCCAGGCTAATTTTGAAGATATCGATGTTACAGGTGCATATACTTCTGATCTTCTTTCTGATGTCATGGCAAATGCCAAAGACGGCGGAGCGCTTATTACAATTCAAGCCCATAAAAATACTGTGGCAGTTGCCTCGCTTGTAAATATTTCTGTTGTAATAATTTGTAATTCACGTCCGCTCCCCGATGATATGCTTGAAGCTGCAAAAGATGAAGGCATCGCTGTCATTCGCGTAAAAGAGAATCAGTTTAATGTTTCCGGCAAGTTATGGGGAATGTTACATTCCTAATGCTGGCAGATCTGCATAACCATTCTTGTCTTTCCCCTTGCGGCTCATTAGAACTTTCTCCAAGGCGTTTACTTGAACTGGGCGCAAATCGCGGTATAAAATTAATGGCATTAACGGATCACAATTCCAGCCTTAACTGTGTTGCTTTTTCCAGGCTTAGCAGTCAGTTTGGAATAATACCAATATATGGAATGGAAGCCACAACCAGCGAAGAAATACATGTCTTGTGCTTATTTACAAATCTTGACGCATGTATGGCATTTAATGATTATGCTTATTCGATACTTACTCCGTTTATCAACATTCCGGAAAAAACAGGAGATCAGGTTTATGTCGATGAAGATGATAATATAGAAGGCGAGGTTGAGTATTATTTAATTAACCCGCTGGATTTGAGCATAGACAGTATCGGCGTTAAGGTAAATGAATATAACGGTATAGTTATTCCTGCTCATGTTGATCGTTCTGCGTTTTCGATGACGAGTCAGCTTGGAATTGTGGTAGATGGTCCGTGGCAGGCAGTTGAATGTGTCCGCCTTCCGCCTGTTCTAAACGGCATGCCTTTGGATACGCTAGGTTACCCTTTGATAACATCATCGGATGCGCATTTTAGTGAACATGTCGGACGGCGTCCTTTTCAGCTTGACGTTAATATAGAAGAATTACAGCCTAAAGGAAATGGAACCGAGGCAGATATAGGCGTATTAAAAAATGCTCTGGCTAAAAGGAACCCTTATATTCAAACGTAAGGACAAGGGGTTTTTCTGCCGATAAACCAAATAGTGAGAATATTATTTGGTTTTTTATTGTTTTTTTCTCTATTCCCTCTTTTTTCTGCGCCTCTGGAAGGAGGATATGCACTTGCACCCAGAGCATCGGCATCGCCTGAAGAAAGAGATCAGGCTTATATAAATGCAAGGTTAAGAGTGATAGAAGCTTCCAGGAAATATTTGGGAACACCCTACAGATACGGCGGATTGTCTTCTGCCGGGGTGGATTGTTCCGGTTTTCTTGTGCTTAGTTTCAGAGATGCGCTTGGTGTTACTTTGCCGCGATCTGCTTCCGGCATTTATACATGGACTGTTAGAATCAATCTTGACAGGGCTCAGCCGGGAGACTTTCTTTTTTTTAGAACTGATACAACCAATAACATTACTCATGTTGGCCTTTATTTGGGCGACCGCGTTTTTATTCATGCTGCTTCTGCAGGATCCAGAACAGGTGTTATTTATTCCAGTCTTGATGAACAATACTGGGCGAATGCTTACGCCGGAGCAGGACGCGCATTTCCTGAATCTACACCGTTTAGTATAGATAATAATACATCGATAGCCGGCGGCAGTTCCCGTTCAAATCCTTCGGGAGGAAGCAGCGGCGGAGGACAAAGTAGACAGGGAGCGCCTGCCAGTCCTCCTTCAAATAGCGGCGGAAGCGGCAATAACGGGCGGCTTCTTATCGGTGTTGGAATTGCTCCAATCTGGAATGGGTTTTTAAAAGGCGGCGATTTGATACGCGGGGTATCTGCTCAGTTCTGTCTTGGCGCAGAAACATATTCATTTGGACCTAAAATGGTTTTTGGTTTTGAAGTAAGAGCAGAGTATGATGATGCTCTTGGTGTTTTCCGCCTGCCTCTGACTTTTTCATGGGGTCCAAATGATCAGATTAGAATTTTTGCAGGGCCTGTTTTTAGTTTTGGCGATGCAGCTTTTTCTACTGATGATGGAAAACGTTATTATTCCGGCGGCACAAGCTGGCTTGGAACTATAGGTTTTACAGCAGCGCCGTTTGTTTTTAAATCTTCAAGCGGAGATTTTTCTCCGTACATTGAGGCAGCGTGGCAGTCTTACTTTAGCAATAATAAAAATTTTGATTTATCTTATGATTTCTCCGCAGGTTTTAGATTTTCTACCGGAGTCCGCTGGCTGATCCATGTAAAGTAGAAAACCTGCCTAATTATATGGTTATTCTGTAAATTCCATGTTATAATGCTCGAATGAAAAATAATCCAGGTTTGCTTAAATCAAAATTATGTTACGCCAGCGGCGATATTTACGGCGGCGGCGCATTTATGATTTTTAGTCTGTTGTTTATGAATTTTCTGGTACTTGTAGAAGGCCTGCCTATTGTAGCAACAACTGTGATTATTTTTATTGGAAGGCTGTGGGATGCAATCACAGATCCAATAATGGGAAGAATCTCCGACAGAACCCGTTCCAGGTTTGGAAGACGAAGGATTTATTTTCTTATAGGAATTATACCTGTACACCTTTCTTTTGTTATGCTTTTTCATTCTTTCGGCATTCAAAGTGAAATTGCAAAAATTATTTATTATACGTTTTCATATATGTTCTTTGGAACAGTGTTTAGTATTGTAATGGTTCCCTATAATGCCATTTTGTCGGATATGTCATCCGATTATAACGAGAGAACAAGTTATACAACATTTAGAATGATTTTTTCCGGAGGTGCAGCATTATTATGCGCCGTTCTGCCGAGTTTTATTATTAAATCGATGGGAAGTGAGCATAATGGACCAGAACAGATACCCGGTTATCTTATCATGGCTCTTGTGTTCGGCGCAGTTTTCGGCGGATGCTGGTTTATTACTTTTGCCGGAACAAAGGAGAGAGAAAATCTTCCTCCTCCGGAAAAAATTTCGCTCGCCTCGTGGTTATCGGTTTTTTCAAATGCAGCATATAGAAATTTACTGGGGATTTTTATTTTCTTTCAGATTGCTGTAGATCTTGTACTTGCACTATTTATTTTTTATATTGATATTGTCGTTTTGCAGTATAAAAATTATGAACTTGTAGTAGGCACGCTTCTTGTATGTTCAATGCTTTTAATGATTTTAATGGGTTCGTTAGCCAGAAAAAAAGGCAAGGTATTTCCGCTTTTCATCGGCTTGCCTGTATGGATTTTTTCCACAATAGTATTTATTTGGCTGGATGCAACCGTTCCTGTATTTGTTTTATGTATACTTGCAGGATTAATTGCTGTTGGATCTTCTGCAGGAAATCTTTCTACATGGTCTATGCTTACAGATGTATATGATATTGATGAGATCCGCACTGGAAAACGCCGCGAAGGTCTATATGCTGGTATGACTACATTCCTGCGCAAATTTGCAAGCGGAGTCGCTGTTCTTCTAATGGGATTTGGGCTTCAAGCCATGGGTTTTGATCATAATAAATATTCAGAATTAAAAGCAAAAATGACAGATTTTGATCCCGCTATTTATGCGCAAAGCAATGTAGTAACCGGAATAAAATGGATGTTTGTTCTTATTCCCTTTATTTTATTATCGTTATGTTTTTATTTTGCTGTTAAAAATAAAGTTACCAAAACACGTTTTGATGTTGTCTTAAAGGGTATAAATGAATTTAAAGCGCACGGTAATATCGATGCTTTAAATGAACAGGAAGTTGCTGATGTAGTTCTGGTAACAGGAATGAATAAAGATAAATTATGGGGAAAAGAGTAAAACTCTAATTTCCTACGCCCTGGTTTGCTCCCTGATTTGCATTGTTATTGCTCACTGTTACTGTGGCTGAACCGGACTTTGACGGGTCTGCCGCAGAGATTGCAAAAACATAAAGAACCGGTGACCATTCGTTTGGAGCAACCCTAAGCAAGCCATTAACATCGATTGTTGTTGCAGGCGCGACAGCCCCTGTTCCTGCAGCATTTGAGCTGACTCTCCATGTTACAGTTGTGTTTGGATTATTTGCGCCTGTAACAGTTGCGTTAAATTGAACAGTACTATTGGTCTGTGTCGTGCGGGTTGCAGGATTTACAATTACACTTATTATTGTGGAAGGCGCAGGCGTTGGTGTCGTTACAGCCGGCGGTACTGGCGCTGGTGTTGCCGGCGTTGAAGGTGCGGGCGTTGTTACAATAGGGGCTGTTGGCGGCGCAGCCGGAGCTGGTGTTACGGTAATTGCGACACTGCCGGATTTTGTAACATCAAAGACAGATACAGCAAAAACAAAAAGAGTTCTTGCAGTTTCACTGTCTGAAACAGTAAGCAAGCCATTTGTATTAATACTGGTTCCCGAAGCGACAGTACCAGTTCCGGCTGCATTTGAGCTTACTCTCCATGTTACTGCAGTATTTGGATTATTAACGCCTGCAACCGAAGCGGCAAACTGGAATGAACCGCCGGCTGTCATTGTCTGATTGGAAGGAATAACTGTTACTCCTGTAACAGCAGGAACAATCACTGATACAGTAACAGTGCCCGATTTTGAAGTATCCGCAGCAGATGTAGCGGTAATAAAAAGAGTTGTTAATGTTTCATTTGATGCAACAGTAAGTAAACCATTTGCATTTATTGCCGTTCCCGGAGTCACAGCGCCGGTACCTGCGGCATTTGAACTAACTCTCCATGTTACTGTGTTTACGGGATCATATAATCCAATTACAGATGCGTTAAATTGAAGTGAAGCGCCTGCAGTTAATGATTGATTTGCAGGGGTAACAGTTACGCTTGTTACAGTTGGAACAACAACAGTTGCAAGCACAGTTCCGGATTTTGCCGGGTCTACAAGAGAGGTTGCAGTTACAAATAAAGTTATTAGCTGTTCATTGGGAGCAACTGTAAGCAGTCCGCTGGAATTAATGCTTGTTCCTTGCGTGACAGCGCCGGTTCCCGCAGCGTTTGAACTTACACTCCATGTTACTGCATTATCAGGCTGATTTGTTCCAGTAACCTGTGCTCTGAATTGGAAAGTTCTGCCTATTGCAACCGCCTGATTTACCGGCGAAACGTTTACGTTTGTTACAGTTACTATTCTGATTTGCTGGGTTGCAGAGAAATTGTCCTGAGCGGAAGCGGCAGTAACATATATAATTAATGCAGTTTCATTGGGAGCGACCGTTAAAACTCCGTTTGGCGAAATAGATGTTCCGCTTGCCAAAGTTCCTGAACCATCGCTTGTTGAGCTGATTGACCAAACAATGCTTCTGCCTGTTGCTCTCATATTAAGAGATCTGCCTGCAAGCACAGATGTTATATTGCCTTCTGTTCTAATACTAACACTATAAAGAAAGCTGGCGCATCCAGATAAGAAATAAATGAATAAGATTGAAAGAGCGGCAAAAAACAAACATTTCTTTTTCATTGTTTGGATCTCCTTATTTAGCAAGGACAGGACTCGAACCTGTGACCTCCGGGTTATGAGAACCCCGAAATTCGCTTACTAAGAATCATTGCGATGTATCTAAGTACATTATATCATTACTACATAAGGAATTACAAGTAATTAGGGATTATTTATGATTATTAGTGAGTATTGAAAATTACTGAAAAAGTATAATTTAGGTGTCACTTTTAGGTGTCGTTTTTGTGGGGTTAGGTAAATATAATAATTGCTTGCAATAAAAAGCTCCTTATATGGCTTTTTTGTAATAGAACTGATATACTTAAATTTGAGGAGAGTTTTATGGCACAAACTAAAATAATGACACAGCAAGAAAAAACTGAAATAGGTCTAAAGGCATTTGAGCTTAAAGCTCAGGGCAAACCGGATGAATGTGAGCGGATGTTGAAGAAGATTCCGTTATCGCCATATCTTGCTAAATTTGTTAAGGAGCATTTTGAATACTTTGGATCGGATTTTTTTGAAAAATACGGTTGGAATCTAGCTGAAGCTGAAGCAGTGTATGGATCTGATTGGCTTACTCGATAGGATAGTTATAGGTGCTGAAAGCATTAGTGAAGGCCGAAAAAATCTTGCAATAAACGGTTCTGAACATGCTGGCAGGCTTTTTTATGAAGAAGGTATAGCAATCTCTTTTGATACATTTAAGAATGCGCAGTCTTCCGTTGATCCTAGAATTATGATTTTGATTGAATTAACCTTCCTTCAACAAGAGTTGCAATTCTGTAATGAAGCCGATACCATTACACAAAGTAGCCTTACCCAAGCTATACAGAGTTTTGAAGATGCGCTTCGCTGCTTAAAAACTGTTGAAGACAGTATGCTTTACAAAGGTGTTGAAACATCATATCCTACTGCGCAAAAACACCGTTTTCATGGTTTTCCTAGGGATGCTGTTCATCTGGCCTGTGACTCTCATAAAACACGGCTCCAAAACTCACAGCGTACGCCTGGTATTAATATGATAGAAAAAGCTGTACTTACCCAGCGCATTTCCAACATGAAGACGATTCAAACGGCTTATACAGAAAAGCAGAAGAATGCGCTTGGTGAATAAGTATATTTTAGTAAGGATATCAAATTGAGTATAAAAACAAAAAATGAAGCCACTAAAGAGCAAATTGAAAAATTAATTTTGGACTATAATTCAAGAGAAAAAATATTTGATATTTTATATACTGGAAAAGTTCGTACACTCATAATGTTAGAACATGCTCTTGAAAAAGGAATCACAATAACTCGCTTAGCAGGTGGTACGATGCCTGTGTCATTACCTGAATGCAGGAACGGCGAACATTTTTATAATAATATGTATTCTGAAAAAACACACTTTTCTATTGTACGAAGGGTACTAACGAATTTTGTAAATAATAATCCACAATATTTTACTTTAAAACCAAAAAGCTCGAAATATGCAATTTCTGATCAGTTCGTTTATGATTTGTTATTATTTAATAAAGACAAGGAACTTGACCATATTGAATTCCTAGATCTATTGCCTTTAATAGGTAATCAAAATATTTTCGAAGAAATTGCAAAATTATTTTATCTTCCTTACGAAAAAAATGAAACATTAGCTGCTTTGAAAAGGAAATGTTGGCAACGTGGGAAGACATTTACCTTTAATACTTCCAGCTCTATAGAAATATATGATAAAAAATTTATCCTATATGATTCACAAGAAATAAAGTCAATAAAAATTGATGAATTTATAAAAGAAATGAAAATATATTATGATAGTAATTTAGAACAATATCATAAGGTTGCTTATTGCACTTATTTTCCATCTGATTTAGTTAAACTTTCCATTGTGTAAAATTGAGTCTTTTCAAAGTATTTATGATAGTTATAGAAATTTTAAACCAAAGAAAGGCAGTAAAGAAAAATTACGAAACGATCGCGATAATATTATTTTTCCAAAATACTCTATAGTAAATTGTGAGAAAATGCCAACTTTATGGAGTTATAAAAAAATATTTACTAAGTTTATTGCAGAAGAAGCGAAAAGATTTATAATTTTTGTAAATTATAAATCAAATGAAATGTTTTTTGGTTCAGGTGGAAAAGGACATAACCTTTTTTTATGCAAATAAATATAAATTACTTATAAAATGATAGTTTTAACAAATGTAAACTATTTTTTATTATATAGTAACAATTTATTATTTCATCATATTCACTCTTTACATCATCTATTGTTGTAAAAGACCTATGTGTTATGCAGGATTTCAATGTAAAAAATTCGTTTTTATGTTTTTGTATTTCTGGCTCTGTAAAACCACATTTCAAACACATTTCTGAAAATGTATTTAAATCATTGCTACTTATTCTTAATAAATGTCTCATCTCATAATTGAATCGATTTTCATTATATTTTGTTGGATCGTCAATATACGAATGTATTTTTTTCATTGTAAATCTTAGGTCTTCAATATACATATCTAAAACCGATATTATTAGATCAAATTGTTTATGCTTATTTTTGTAATATACCCCAAAAAAGAATGTTATTATAATGCCAATAAATAATGTTAATATATTATTTATAATGTCAGATATTGTAATATTAAAAAAATTATTTGTTATACGAGATATATTTAATATAAGAATCAAAGAATATGCAATTACAAAAGCTATACTTATGCCAATCATTATTTTATTAACATGTTTTATCATTGCGCATTCCTTATATAGGTAGTAATTTCTTCAATAAGCAATGGTTCATCATTAGAAATAAAACTTATTCTATCCAGTACAAGTTCGACTCCATACTTTCGAGCTAGACCACCAAATGCTTCCTCCAAAAATGAAGTTGCATATCCAGATACATTATCAAGATCGATCTGTATTTTTTCACTTTTAGATGTATCATTAAATAGTGGTTCCAATAATTTATTTCTAAATTCTTCACCAGAAAATGGTCCGTCTGAAATTAGACGAAACCCAGGTGTTTTTGAGAAATCCTTAAGCACTGATATTTTCATTATCGTCTCCCATTACAAATGACCAAGAAATCATGGTTCCATTAAATTTTGGACTTATGTCATTGTATTTATTATTGATACTATTATAGCACCCATTGTTTGAAATGACAACTAAATCTTTAATTAAATGAGATTCGGAAAAAGACATTATTTTTGGTAAACCCTTTCCTCTATAATTTAATTCTGTTGAAGTTCTAAAATCACCCTTAAGTACAGAGTTCAAAATTTTTGAGTCATTGAAACCAAAAATAGATTCAAATAATTTTTTTCTAACAGTTTCAGGTATGCCTTTTCCATTATCTAAAATAGAAAATCTTACACGCTCAAATTCTTTTTCATAATGCGCAATAAGCCACCATTTTGCGTACTTAGCTGTTTTTGAATCATAAGCCCATTCTTTCGTATTTCCCATGCATTCTAATACGGTTGTATAGAATGCACGTGTCATTCTACCTCTTTTAATAGGTAATTTTGATAGTGCAAATTCAATTACCTCATCTGCCACAGCTCCATCAACTAAATTATCAGACTTTATCGATAATATATTTTCATCAGCATTAGTTTGGTAGCTTGAATCAACAAAATCATAAAATCCAGAATTGAGAAATATTTTACGACACTTCTCATCGGCAGGGGCATTTCCACTTATTTTAATTTTATTTGCTTTTCTCATTTTCTCTAAGAATAATAGTAAATATAGAATAGATTCTGGAGATATTTCCTTTACTTGTTTTATGTTAATAAACAGTTGTCTTTTAACATAACCTATTTTTTCTACATTTTCAAAAAACTCTAAGGTTTCTTGAGTATTATTAACAATACTAAATATCAAGGGAGCATCAACAGTTATTCGATTAATAAAATCACTTTTATTTACGAATGATTTATTTTTATAATTTTTTTCTTGAAGTTTTTTTATTGCATAAAATGCCCTTTTTGAGTTGTAATTTTTATATTTTTCTGTTTTATAATATTTCTTCATAAAAATCACCACACATAAAAAAATAAATTAAAGTTTCATTTATGCATTATATATCTAACTTTATGCTTTTTCCAAGCCCTCATTAAGAGGTATCCTATGATTTTTATTACCTGTGGATTTGAGTTCTCAAATCCACAGGTGTTGGGGAATGATTAGAACACTAAGATTTCTCAAATTACGATTTCTCTTGACTTTTTGACTACTCTGTGATAAAATAATAATTAGTGTATATCCCATTTTATTAGAAATATATGCCTTGTATAATTCCGTTGGTTTATACATGTAAGGAACTGATTTTCTGATATACATTTGTGTAAAATGAAATCCAAATCAAAGGAAGGAAAGGCGAATAGTAGGTTCATAAATCTTATAAAATAACTCTCATGTAGAGTTATTTTGTTCGTCTTTTCCGCAATAAATTCATGTCAATACTATTCTCTGGTGATTTCCACGTGAACGAGTGTCGTGAGCTTTATATTATCACGAAAAAATCTCTCATAAAAATGTACGGTCATGTAAGATTTGATCAAATAAAAAGATAAAACAGGAGGAAATTATGGCATTACCAGATGGTTATGTTAAGGAAGCGAAATCATTTATTGTTGATCATTCGCTTTTCAGGAGAGGCGATGTTATGCGTTGCCTTTGTGGGTACACAGGAGATCGAATGGACGATTGGCTCCATTTTGGTGCAGTTGTGCTTCATAGCCCAGATTACAAAGCAGGTGATCCTATTACTCCAAAGGATTTAGAACCACCAGTCAACGCTGTAAGGATTTACATTTGCCCACGTTGCGGAACAACAAAACTTAGTGTATATGACACAGGAGATTCATTTACGATTAACCGACATCCTGTAGATTTGGGATATGTAAAAAAGAAAGTCAATAGCAAAAGGAAGAAAACTGCCCCGAAGAATTAGGGATTAATGTACTGTGCGGTATAAATTGTACTGCGCAGTACAATTTGAGGTTTACTTATCATATTAATGATCTATAAAAAGATAAATTGTAAAAGCCCCACTTGTAATTCTTATTTACTTGGACGACAATGATAGTGACAGGATTTCCTGTATTTCATAAAAATAATATGTCTTTATGAATTTGATAGTTGCTTTATAGGTTTTAAAGAAATGAGAAAAGAAATACTTTTTATACTTATTGTATTTATCATTACTGGCTGTGATTTTGAAAATGGCATTTATACAGACAATAACATAAAAATATACTCTGGAAGTTATGGCTATGATGTAGCTTATAGAGTTATTGATAATAAAATTTATTCAGGCAGTTACGGATATGATGTAGTATATCGAATTGACGGTAACAAAATTTACTCAGGTAGTTATGGTTATAATGTTGTTTACAGACTTGAAGGTAATAAAATCTATTCCGGTAGTTTTGGTTACGATGTAGTCTTTAGGATAGATGGAGATAAGATTTATTCTGGGTCTTTTGGATATAATATTACTTATAGAATACAGAGGTGAGGCAATTTTTATGAAAGTAAAATGTATTAAAAAGATTGATAAAACAGAATATAAACCTAATGATTTTAAGATATATTTTGGTCATCTTGAATATGGAAAAATATATGAGGTTATCTCGATGGAAAAAGACTGGTATCGAATTATTGATAGATCAGAAGAGGCTTATTTATATCCGCCAGAATTGTTTGAGGTGGTAGAGGAGTAGGGATGAAGTTTTTATTTTGTGAAAATGTACTCAAACCAAATACTGTAGATGAGGCTTT
>WQWU01000036.1 GCA_009785215.1 Treponema sp.
TAACAGGGTTATGAATTACATTAGACAAAGACTGCGCAGGAGCAGTCTGGCATGATGTAAGAAAAACCGCAAAAACCAAAGCTAAAATTCCCAAAGAAACAATTTTCATAAAAAACTCCTTTTTTATAGTATAGAACTTATACTTCTATAGTTTATAGAAGTATAAGATTATGGTCAATAGCAGGAAATGAGGTTTTAATCAAAAAATAAGTGTTCAATATAATCTATGGAAGAAGATAAACTAAAAGGCATTTTGGGGAAAAATATTAAGTTTTTCCGGCTGCGCAGGCAGTTTTCACAGGCCGATTTAGCCGAGAAAGCCAATATCTCAATTACTTTTTTATCGAACATTGAACGCGGCAATAATTATCCGCAGGCAGGAACACTTTGCAGTATTGTTGATGCTCTTGGAATAGAAGCCTGGGAATTATTCAGGGAAACGGGTAATTTTAATGAACAAAATGCCATTATTAACCGTATTTCCAGCGACTATAAAAAACAGGTAAACATCGCTTTAGAAACAGTTCATAAAAAATACTCAAACAAATCATAAAAAAAGGCGAAGCATCCGCCCCGCCTTTTCTGTTAAGAAGAATCAGTATAAAATCAATATCATCAATATAAAATTAAATACCAGTTATCTTGTTGCCGCTGTAAACCGCGCTTGTCTTTGAGCGCTTGTGTCTGTTACCCTGTATCTGGCAACCGATCTTTCGGCATTGGTTATGCGCTGTGCAGGGGTTGGGTGAGTTCTTCCAAAACCTGCCCCGGAAGTTTGAACTGTACTTAAAGCCCTAAGCATTTCGATAAGCGCCGATGGATTATATCCGGCGCCTGCCATAAGAGACATTGCTGTATTATCAGCTTCGAATTCCTGATCCCGTGAATAACCATTTGTAACAAGTGTCTGTACAATTTCGCCGACAGATTCGTTAAAAACATTGGTTAATTCGGCTACATTCATTCCTGCTGCAGCTCCTGCCGCAGAAGTTCCTGTAATTAAAATAGCCTGTGTAACACGGCTGTTTCTGATTGCTTTAATGCTGTGCTGTAACTGAATGTGCGCAACTTCATGAGCGATAACGCCGGCAAGTGCATCTTCTGACCTTGCTGCAGCGATAAGCCCGCGTGTTACAAAAATGTGTCCGCCGGATGTTGCAAAAGCGTTAATTTCATTGCTGTCTAAAATTGCTACACGATAACCGTGAAAAAGTTCAGGTCTCGGCGAATTAATTGTAATGGCCGCGCAAATATTATTTAAATATGCAGTTAATGCAGGGTTTCCGTTCCAGAGTCTGTAAGTGCCGAGAATATTTGCGGCAACTGCTCTGCCGATATAGTATTCCTGTTCGGGAGTAATTTCTTCTGCGGCTGTGCCAATTGCCCTTGCAGACTGGCTGATTGCACCTGCTGTATTGGAATCGATAACTCCTGTTGCACCTGCAATTTGCGCGCCTACATCAGCAACTTTCATAACAGTCTGACATGAAATAATTAATGCGGCAATAATTACAATAGATAAAATTAAAAGGCTAACTTTTGTTTTCATTAGTTATCCCCCATTGCAAGACGGCCTTCTTCCAAAAACCGCCTAAGTTGTTCCATGTTAACACTTATAGTTTCTACCCTGTCCACATCGGTATAATTTAGGGTTCTATTTTGATTTCTGTAAGATTGTTCAACTTCCTGATTAAATCCTTTTCCCGCAAGAGCTACTTCGTTTGCTGTAGCAGTGCTTGATGTTCCTGCAACTACCTGTCTTGCAGACAGATTAGCCGATGCAGTCCAGCCGGTGACATTTGCTGCGCTTCGCACTTCTACAAATCTGCCGCTGACCTGAATTACAGTAACACGTTCTCCGTAAGTTAATCTTCCGCGGTTACTTGCAAAAAATCCTGTTCCGGATTTAAGATCCAAATTTCTTGTTGCAACAAACATAGTGCCTCCTGCCCGAACCTGCGCCGCCGCAAATCCTGCAACAAACAAGACCAAACAAAAAAACAATAAATACTTTTTCATTTTTTACCTCTCGGTTATATCTTATCACTTTTTGGTCAAACTATCTACACCGTTATCCCATATTTTATCGTCCGGCGGAGAAGACAGATAATTTATACACCGTTTAAGATATTTTTTTGCAACTAAATCTTCGCCGTGCGGCAATGTGTTTTTATTATTGTAAATAGAATGAAAAATTGTCTGAGCCGCTTTAAAATCGCGCTGTTCATAAAGAAGAAAAGCTTTTTCCCAATTTTTTACCATTTCTAAAAGCTGCGGCGAAGCTTCGCTTGCAATGTCTAAAAGTTCATAAAGCCTTAGCGGCGTGTTTATGCCGACAACTCTTACCCTGCTTAGAGGGCGCATTATAAAATCATTAGCTGCTCCGTTGGCAGAAAGGCTGTCTTTTGTATATTCGCTTATCAATATACCGCTGGTATCATATTGATCATTTACTCCTTCAAGCCGCGCTGCCAGATTGACTGCGTTTCCCATAATTGTATAGTTCGTCTTGTTGGGAGTTCCCATGTTACCTGCAACCATATCGCCGGAATTAATACCCAAACGTGTGTACACAGGACAAGGATCGTTCAAACTGGTAACTTTTCCTTTTGCCAGCAATGCTTCCATTACTTTATCGTTTACAAGTCCTTTTTCCAAAGCTTCGCGGTTTATTTCAAGTTCTGCTTTTTTCATCATAATGGCAGAACGGCAGGCAAGCGCGGCGTGGTTGTTCATCTGTATAGGTGCGCCGAAGAAACCAACAATTGCATCACCTATGTATTTATCTATTGTTCCTTCGTGATCCAGAATAATATTGCTCATTTTTGTCAGATAAAAATTAAGAAGCTCAACAAGTTTTGCAGGATCACCTAACGCTTCGGAAAAAGTAGAAAAAGCGCGGATATCAGTAAACACAGCAGTCATCTCACGCTTTTCGCCGCCAAGGTTCAATTTGGAAGGATCATGAATTATTTGATCAACCAGTTTAGGCGAAACATACTGAGAAAACGCAGATTTAATAAAACGTTTCTGGCTGCCTTCTGTTGCATAATTATAAAGGGTAACAGTAACAAAAGAAGCAAGTATTCCTGCAAGATATGTAATCATCGGAACCCAAAGGCCGCCAAACTGATAAGCAAAAAAAGCGCCGGTAAATACTGCAATAACTATAAAAATCATTCCGCCTACAGATAAGGATATACGATGCGTAAACATTGTAAGACACACAATAAAAACAACAACAAACAAAAGAATTAACAGATTTACAAACATCGGACTTTCTCTTATAAAATCGCCCTGAAGCATGTTATCCAGCATGGTAACGTGACAGCCAACTCCGGGATAAAGCGAAGAAATCGGCGTACTAAAAATATCAAAAAGCCCTTGCGCGTTGTATCCCAAAAATATATATCTGTCTTCAAAATTGTCTTTTGTTAGTTTATTCCAGACTGTTCCCATAGGCGTTATATATTCGCCGAACTCAAGCTCATGGCCGCTTTCATATGATCTTGCGCTAAGCAGAATATCCATTGCTCTGTACGGATTATATTTAAATTGTAAATCTCCCCTGTAACGCAGAAGAGCAAAACCGTCCTTATCTACAGGTATGGATATTCCTTCCCAATCGATATTGCTGGTTTTTTCGTCATATACAATATGTGTTCCTTTTCCGGCAACAATAAGCGATGCTGCAGAAAGACCGGGAATAGCTTTACCGTCAAAAAGCGTAAAAGGTCTTAACCTTCTTATAATTCCATCGGAATCCGGAATGCCTGTTATGCTTCCCAAAGCGCCTGCCGAATCCCTTAACTCGTTAATTGGAAACTGCCCTCTTTCATCAAAACCAATGCTAAATCGATCCAAAAAAGCGCCAAAGTTTTCAGGCTGAAACAACGGAACATTTAAACCGGCTGGCCACGAATGAATATTGCCTGTCTGACTGCTGAACATAACGGTTTGAACAACATTACCGTAGTTCCTTGACGCTTCTTCAAAAATTGCATCATCGACCCTGTTACTAAGGCTTCTTACAGCTTCTATTGCCGTCCTGAATGCAGAACCTCCGGGCCCGCCCAGCGCCCCAGACCCGCCGGGCAATCCGCCTTCGGTACGCGATGATCGCGGAGTTTGTGTTCTGGTTTGCCCGGTATTTTCTCTTTCTGCTTCTTCTAAAGCTCTAACAGCTTCATCCAGGATTTTATCCTGCCTTGCATTTCTATATATTGAGGGTTCAGAAAAAATAATATCAAAAGCCAGCGCTTTTGCATTACTTAAGTTCATGAAATCTACCATTTCTGCATAAGCTTCTCTTGGCCATGGCCAGCCCCAATCCATTTCTTTTTGAGCCCAATCTATGCTGTCCTGATCCAGATATATCAAAATAATGTCATCGGAAGATTGGCTGTACGATGTTTCTGCCCAAAATCTGACCCGCATATCATAGGATTTGTATTCTAAAAAATTAAAAACACCAATTAAGTGCATACAGGTAATTATTAAAAAAACAAAACCTGTTATAATGACAGCTGTAGTTTTTTTTCCGATTTTTTTCTTCATAATTTAACACTGCCTTTTTAAAGATTTGCAGACCAGATTAAACAAGCTAGGCTTGCTATGCTAGCCGTAAATATACCATAATAATAAGAGGAGTCTATCATGGAAGTGAAAAATAAAAAACCATCATTAACATGGGTGTGGATTACAGCAACTGCCTTTTTTTGCGTATTATTTGCTTTTGCCCTTATTCCAGGGGTTGCAGCGCAGGGCAGTTCTCAGCCGTCTCAAGGGTCATCTCTTTCACAATCCCAGGTACGGAACTACACCAACATAATGCAGAATGTTTTCGATTTTATCCTCCGCGGTTATATAGACGAGGTTGATCCTCAGATTCTTTTTGAAGGCGCAATGAACGGAATGTTCGGCGCTTTGGAAGATCCCTATTCTTCTTTTTTAACAGAATCTGATATGAAAGACATGGGCGATACTACTCAGGGAAGTTTTGGCGGAGTAGGGCTTAATATAACCCAATCGGTCGGAGCTAGACCGGACGGCAAACCCCGGTATGTAGAAGTTGTATCACCTATCGAAAATACACCTGGCTGGCGGGCTGGTATCAGCCCCGGAGATTTTATTGTAGAGATTGATGGAGTGATGACAGATACTCTTTCCATGGACGAAGTTTTAAGCAGGTTAAGGGGCACGCCGGGAGAAGAAGTAAGGCTTGTAATAAGACGCGGCGAACGGATTGAATTTCCCGTAACAATTGTCAGAGCCGTTATCGAAGTGCCGACTGTAAGACATGCCATGATCGGCGATACTGGTTATTTAAAATTGACAACTTTTACCCCATTTACAGCAGACAGAGCAATAGAAGCAATTAATGAGTTTCAGGCAAATAATTATAAAAGTTTAATTCTGGATTTACGCAATAATTACGGCGGACGCCTTGATTCTGCCGTTCAAATATCAAACCTTTTTCTGGACGGCGGTCTTGTAGTCCGCATAAGATCCAGAATCAGATCCGAAAACCGCGACTTTAACGCAAACAGACAAACGCTTGTTTCTGCCGACATTCCTGTTATTGTTTTAATTAACAGGGGTTCAGCTTCCGCTTCAGAAATTGTAGCAGGAGCGCTTAAAGACCGGGGCAGAGCTTATCTTGTAGGCGAAAATACATTCGGCAAAGGTTCTGTTCAGCAGGTTTTCCCGTTAAGCGATGTAGGATTTAAAATTACTACAGGACGTTATTTTACTCCAAGCGATGCAAATATCGATAAAGTAGGTATTCCTCCCGATCGTGAAATTAGTTTTCCGGAAGTTACAGAAGAAGATGCAGAAAGATTAAACGAATTAATTAATGCAAACCGTATACCGGTATTTGCTGCGGCAAATCCTGAAGCGACTGCAGCGCAGATTGATGCATTTGCAAGAACTCTGGAACGTGATTACAGGTTAAACCTTCCGCTTTTAAGGCGCCTTATAAGAAATGAATTAAACAGAACTTCATTTGCTCCTGTTTATGATCTTGAGTATGACATACAACTGCAGGAAGCTATGAACATTTTAAGAAGCGGTCAATATCAGAATCTTATGCAGAACGCAAGAACACTCAGAGCTTTGCAGGAAGAAGAAGAGGAATCGGAACTGGCATTGGCTTCTTAACAGGCTTAAAGCTTAAGGAACAGGGTTGAAACAATTTATCTTAAACAACGAGCCCGATAGCGATAATGTTGTGGAGCTTAAAAGCGATGATTATCGTTACCTTGTAAAAGTCCGCCGCCTTGCCGCAGGAGAGTTTTTCCCTGCGCTTCTTCCCAACGGCACAGAGACATCTATACAAATTATCTCTATTGAAAATAACATTCTAACTGGTAGATGTATTTTTCCGAATGATTCTTCTTCTCAAAAAAACTCTGCGTCCTCCGTGTCTCCGTGTCTCTGTGTGAGATCTTTGCCAGAGTTAATTCTTTTTCAGGCTTTGCCTAAGGGCGATAAAATGGATCTTATCGTGCGGCAGGCGGCAGAAGGAGGTTTATCGGAAATTGTTCCGTTTGTATCAGAATTTTCTGTTGCAAAAAAAAATACCGGCGGACAGAAAGTTAACCGATGGGAAAAAATAATTAAAGAAGCAAGGCAGCAAAGCGGTTCTAAAATTGCAACAACTCTGCATAAAACGCTTTCAAAAAGCGAGCTTTTAAATTACTGGCAGACGGTAAAAAAAGAGGGTGCACTTGGATTGGTGTTTCATCATCAGAAAGTGCAAAACGGGGTACTTGAACAGAAAAGCCTTCATGAGTATCTTAATGATATACCCAGGCCTTTCCAAAACTGGAAAGTAGTATTGGTTATAGGGCCAGAAGGCGGTTTTTCCGAAAAAGAGGTTTCTCTTTTTATGGAAAATGATTTTAAGCCTTTTACATTTGGAGATACTGTTTTACGGACAGAAACAGCCGCCCTTTACTGTGCTGCGGCAATTCGTATTTTATTATTGGAGAAAGATTCGTGGGAACTGAAAAAGACATAACTGCAGAAGATGAGCAGCCGGCAATAGACAGACAACGGGTAGAACTGTGCAAGGTTCCTATCGATATAATCGCGCCGGAACATCTTAGCGGTGTAATTTATGATCTGTTAAAAGAAAAAAAAGAGCATAACATTGTGCTTCTTTCGCTTTGGGATATGCTTCGCGCAAGAAGAAGCGGCGAATACCGCACATATGTTACAAGAGCTTCGCTTGTTATTCCTATTTCCAAAAGCCTTATAAGCGGCATAAAATTCTTAACAGGAAAAAAAGCTCACAGATACATGCCTTTCGATTTTATTATCAGCATACTTACCATTTTGGAAAAAAGAGAGTTCTCATGTTACCTTCTTGGCGGCAGAAGAAAAGTATTGTTAAAAACCGAGCAGAATGTACGGCAAACTTTTCCAAGGCTCCGTATTGTAGGGCGTTTCCCCGGTTATTTTAAACGGCACGAAGAAACCATAGTAATTAAAGCGATAAAAAAATCATCACCATCTTTGCTTTTAGCGGGCAAAGGCATCCGCGGCAAAGAACGCTGGATTTACAAAAACAATATTGTTCTTGGAGAGGGAATGAGACTTTGGTGCAGTGATATTTTTGATGTTTTTGCAGAAAGAAAAAGACATCCTTCCCGCGCTGCATTTAACTCTGGTCTTGAATGGATAGGTTATTGTTTCCAAAACCCGTTAAAATTCTTTAGAATCTTCCCTTATATTGGTTATAAATTCTTACTGCTGTTTTACAAGTTGTTTGTAAAATAACCGGGTTGTCGAACATTACTGATACATAATTATGTACGGCCGGGGATTCAGCGAATAGACCTCTCTTGGTGTCATTATTGGATCATCAAAACCTGCGCCGGGAATATTAAAATTGTAAAATAATTTAAAGGCTTTTATCGGCATATTACGTGCAAGCGCATTGTAAGCATAGCTATTGCGTTTCAAGGCAGGAGCGCCTATTCCGTCGGCGCAGTGTATCAATCTGATTCTATTAAAATCTGATCTAATTTGCGGGCGATCCCTTATCATTATTGAATTAAATTGATGTATTACCAGCATTCGTTCGCCGGGCAGGTTATGTTCGATAAGGTAATCTTCCATTACCTTTTGAGCGATATTCATTTCTTCGCCTGTAACATGTCCAAGAAAAACACCAGGCTGATTAGTGCGCCACTCTGGATCAAGCGCCAGATGTACATTTGGATAACGCAGGTAAGGAAGCATAACTTTTAAAGAATCAATTGGGTCATAACGTCCAATTTGATGATCAATAAAAATGATGATATTGTTTTTTAATCCATACTCGATATACCGCATAAGAACATCATGATTAATAATTCCAATTCTGCCGTTAGGCCAAACAGTTCCGTAAATTAAATAAAATGCTTTTTGTATTTTGCGGCCTCCGCTTATAGCTTCGTATTCGGCGGCAAGCTCTGTTAGTTTCTGATCAAGCTCTTCTATTGAATAACGCCCGAGAATCCCCATGTTTCTGGAACTTGGATGCCCGTAATATGCAAGAATGTCGGTGTTTAAAAGTAAAGAAATCTGATTAACTGCCATTCGATTGGCAAGTTCATGTTCTTCTCTGGAACTTACCCAATAAGGCCGTGAATTTTCTGCTCTTCGCCAGGTATTTATGGCATCAGAAAATAACATTTGCGGAAAAATAGGAGCATCCCAATTAATCGAAACAGCAAAAACCGGTATGCAGAATACAACCATCAAAATAAGACAAAAAAAGCTTTTTATAGAAAACATATCTATATATTCTCGGCAAAAACGCCGTTCTTCTGCAATGCGGAGGAAAAAAATGTTTGTTCGTTATAGTTTATTAATATCCTCTAATGATAGTCCAGTTATTTTTTGGATAAACTCAGGCGTTGAGCCTTCTGCTAATGCATTACGGGCGATTTTATGCATACTTCTTATCTCGCCTAACTCTATAGCAGTATGGTAGTTGGAGTATTGATCAGTTTCATACATTCTTTGACTTCTAAGCTTAGCTCGTTCGTGTTCATCTTTGCTAATTTCTTGTAATAATGAAGCTGCCATACTTATCTCCTCTTTGTCCTTAATTATATCATTAATTAGATTCCTGTGTACACGATCTTGAGCATAATTTAAAAATAATGACCATTTTTCAAAAGCTGTATGCTTTACCCCTATTTCAACATCTTCTTCACAGTGCATTTCTACATCAACCTGATCGCCGTTTTCAATTGTGCAGTTTACATCAAACCGCTGTCCTTTCTCATCAGTATCCATTACTGGCAGCTCATTGTTACGAATTTGAACATCTGTAACTTTTTGTTCGATCACTGTCGAAATGATGTCGATGAGAACCTGTTTTGCATCTGGATGTGTTAACATCGCCTTAAAGATGCGGTCGTTTGACGGAGGCAGGATATCTGCATCCTCTGTGATAAAATTTTCTTGAAAGTTAGCCATATATATCTCCTTGAGTAGGGCTTCCCCCTGCAGTGTAATTTCCATACACTGTCCAAAAGTTTTATGTCAAACATAGATCTGACATATATATATGGCGTAACCGTGCGTGGCGCTTTAGTGAGATGGAAAAATAATTAATAATTACGTCTAATCACAGCCACAGGTGTATCTTGTGCAATTTGGAACAGAGGAACCAAATCCCAAAAGATAATAAAACTATTCCGGGAACAGGTCCTGCCCAATTATCGGTACTTAACAAAATACCTCTCCCTGCCAAAGTTAGGAAAATCCCGATTGCAACATATTTGTATTCTCTGGAGCCGCGGACTTTTGCCGCTATTAAAAAACTGAATATGGTTATTAAAAAGGCTATAAACTCTATCATCATATACATCGATGAAAAACCGTTTACCATATTCAAACTTGTATCCCAATTTAAAACATCGATAGGAATGCCCATTGTCATAACCAGAGCGGCAATGATAATAACAAAAATCACATTGCGGGTCTTTTGCACCTCCAGCCCTGCGGCGTTTATACTTGCCGCAAACAGGGAAAAAATGCCGAAAAATCTGGTAAAAAGCAAAAACCTGGATGCTGCATTAACGTAAAACGAAGGAAAGTCAAATAAAAAATGCAGGGGTAAAACTACACGGAAGGTTTCAAACACAAAAGAAACAGCAAAAATGGAAATATACAGTATTTCCGGAGCCGATGTTCTTTCAAAACAAGAATGTATCAATATGATACTTACAAGAGAAAACAAAGCCGAAACAGCTATGGAAACATGTACAGCGCGGTAATCATTTGCCAAAAGAGAAAACAGGGAACGGCGGGAAGCTCCTTCCATTTCCGGATAAAAAGGTAAAACTACAAATGAAACCGCCAGAAAGAAAAAGCAGCAAAAGGCGCAAAAGGCGATTCCTGTCTTAAAAAAGGTATTTCTTTCCGAAAGTGTCATAAAACAACAGTACCTTATCAAACTATTTTTCTCAAGACGAAAAATGTAATACCGATAATATGAATTAAGGGGAACTCTATGTTATTGAAAAAAACATTGCTGATTATCTCAATTTTACTCTTAACATGCGTTTCTGCTCTTTGGGCGGGCGATTCTGCTGTCTTTGTAGATCTGGGATTCTCCCCGGACGGAAGGACATATATGTTTGGACAGCATGGGGTATTATCTCCATCTTTACGTCCATGGGCTGATGTATTTATTGTAGATGTAGCCAGCAACACATTTGTTCCAAACGGAAGAATTTCATTTACCCAGGACACCGCAATAAGAGCAGGACAGGACGGTTCCGGAATTCTGCATCGATTAGTATCCAGTAATACAGCCCTGACAAGCCGGCATAACATTAATTTCCAGAATCAGGGCTTGCCTCTTTATATATCCAGGGATGAAAACCCGCCTTCTCGCGGCGAAAGAATAGAATTCCGTGATTTTTTATCCGGAAAATCATACAAAGCGCAGTTGGTTCCTACGATTACCGACAGCGGAATGAATGTCAGCTCCAGATTTCACATCAATCTGGAAGTTACATCGCCAAATGGCCAGACAAAAACCTATACTGTTGGTACACCAAATTTCATGAGGCAGAGGGTTTCTCAGTACAATTTTAAAAGGGTAATTATCGATTCTACAGGAAATTCTGTCATTTTTGTTATAGAAATGAGACGAGCTGCAGAAAATGGCCATGATATCCGTTATATGGTAGAAGCAGTCAGGCTGTAATAGGCTAGGCCGTAATCGGCCTAAAAACCTGGGTTACAAACGCTCCGTCCTCATGTAAAAACCTTACAAAAAGTATATTTGCGGGTTTGTGTCTCTCCCAAAGACCGTCTTTTTGCTGTTCAATAGCCAAATCCAGCCATTCTTCCCTGTTTAATACAGCATCGGCGCGGATCTGCATAAAAAGATAACGCCCAATTGGCAGGGAAACTTCGTTTTTTGGTTCACACAGAGGCAGCTCACAGAAGGAATCATGGGCTTCCTGATTGGTCTTGTGTCCAACAAATATTTGAGTGCCAAGAAATCGTTCTTTATCCGGGTCAATTTTTCGAATTTCCAGAGGATTCAATTCATAGCAAAATAACATTTCCTCAATCTTCCCTGTGCCCTCTGTGTTTCTGCCTTGCGAGAGACCTTCTATATAGGTTATCGGGGTGCGAAGGTCAAGACAAACCAATGAAGTTTTTTTCATATATTGATAAGATTATTATATTACTAATTGACAGTAAACCAATAGTCACATACTATATATATATGGTTGAAACCCAGTTTCTCAACGATGCCAATTTTGAACTATATCGTGATCTTATCTACGCAGAAAGCGGTATAACATTCACACCCACAAACCGTTCTATTCTGGAAAGCCGGTTAAAAGAACGATTGCGTGAAAAGGGTGTTACCTCTGTAGTAGCTTATCTGGATACTATCAAAAAGGATAAAGAAGAGCTAAAGGGATTCCTGGATTCAATCACAACAAACCTTACGCGGTTTTTCAGAAATCAGGCGCATTTTGACGCAATGGAAAAACACGTAATTCCAGAACTGATTAACAACATAAAAAAAGTGCCCGGCACCATTAGAATTTGGAGCGCGGGATGTTCAACCGGCGAAGAACCCTACACTATTGCTATGTTATTAAGCGAGATTCTTCCAAAAACCTGGAATTACGATATTCTTGCCAGTGATATATCTTTAAAATGTTTAATGACCGCCAAGGAAGGCTTTTACCCGGAAAGCAGAATTGTAGGAATTCCGGATAATTATCTTGCAAAATACTTTGATAAAGTAGACGGCGGTTACAAGGTTAACCCTGCACTTCAGGCAAAAATAAAGTTTGACTATCACAATCTTAAAAACGAATCAGGACAAAGAAACTTTGATATTGTATTCTGCCGTAACGTAATCATTTATTTTGATGAAGTGGCTCAAACCGCGGTTATGAATCGGTTTTGGGATGCAATGGCTTCCAAATCCTTCCTGTTTATTGGTCATTCAGAATCCCTATTTGGGATGGATACTAAGTTTGAATTTCTTAAAACCGAATGGGCAACTTTATATTGTAAAAATATTTAGGAGACTTACGTGGCAGATGAAATATCAGTATTGGTTGTAGACGACTCAGCGTTAATGCGCAATCTTATAAGCCGTATGATAGAAGATACTCCCGGCTTGGTTGTTGCAGAAAAAGCAATGAACGGCAATTTTGCTTTACAAAAAATTCCGCGTGTTGAACCGGATGTTATTGTTTTAGACCTTGAAATGCCGGAAATGAACGGTATTGAGTTTTTAAAAGAACGAAGAAAACGTGATATAAATATTCCTGTAGTTATACTTTCTTCCATAGCTGCCAAAGGCGCAGAAATTACAATGGAAGCCCTTTCGCTTGGTGCAAGTGACTTTGTGCAAAAACCTTCAGGATCAATATCAGAAGATATTCATGTAGTTAAAGATACGCTTGTTGCAAAGCTTCTCGGCTACGGCGGAGCATATCGTAAATCATTGGGCAAAAAAGTTCTTGCTCCTTCTGAGTATCAGCCGAAAACTCCTGCTGCCAAAAATTCAGACATTGCTGTTCATTTTAAACTGGCAGCGGAAGCTCCCATTGCGCCTGCGCCGCCGCCGAATCAAATTCGAAAACCCGGTAATACAGAAATAATTGCCATTGGTATCAGCACGGGCGGGCCAGATGCTTTACGTTTAGTATTTTCAAATTTGGATAAAGATTTAAAAATTCCAATTGTCGTAGTTCAGCATATGCCCGCAGGTTTTACAAATGAATTTGCCAAGAGCCTTGATAGAATATGCCCGTTATCTGTTAAAGAAGCAGAAGACGGCGATGTCATTATGCCTGGCAGAATTCTAATAGCACAGGGTAACAAACATCTTGAAGTAGAAAAAAAAGGAACCGGCGCAGTTGCACGTCTTTCCGATACTCCTCAAGTTTCCGGTCACAGACCATCTGCAGATGTTCTCTTTGCTTCTGTTGCCATGGCGTACTCAAATCGTGTGCTTGGAGTAATTATGACAGGCATGGGCCGCGACGGCGCACAGCACCTGGGAACCATTTATAAAGAAGGCGGAATGACGCTTGGCCAGGACGAAGCAAGCGCTGTTGTTTACGGAATGCCCCGCGTCGCTTATGAGCTGGGTCACGTTATGGAACAGGTTTCTCTGGAAAAAATGGCGCGCCGTATCTGCGATGTAGCAAAAGCCTCCAGATAATATTTTAAGCAATATAAATCATCTCTATTCAGTTCTCTTTTACTGTGCTAAACTTGTTTTATGAGAGTTATAGGAACAAGAGCGCTGGGACTGCGAACGCCAATTATTCGGGAATCGGATGACCTTGTGGCTGTGATTTGCCAGTCGGTAAAGGATGCGATAAAATACGAAAATATCCAAATCAACGACGGCGACATCATCGGCGTTACGGAAGCTGTTGTTGCCCGTTCGCAGGGTAATTATGCCAATATGGATCAAATTGCTGCCGATGTAAAAGCTCATTTTAATGGTGGGCACATTGGAGTTGTTTTTCCTATACTCAGCAGAAACCGGTTTGCAATGCTTCTTAAAGGCATTTCGTTAGGCGCAGAAAAAGTAACCGTTCTTTTAAGCTACCCTGCCGATGAAGTTGGGAATCAGCTTATTTCGTGGGATGATATCGATGATAAAAAACTTAATCCGTATTCAGACTGTTTAAGCGAAGCCGAATACAGAGAATTTTTTGGTGAAACAAAACATCGATTTACAGGCGTTGATTATGTCGCTTATTATAAATCGCTTGGGAACAATATCGATATAGTTCTTTGTGCCGATCCAAAACGTATTTTAGATTATACCGATCAAATTATTGCCGCCGACATTCACACAAGAACAAGAACAAAACGTGCATTGTATGCCGCAGGAGCAAAAAAAGTTATCGGTCTTGATGATCTTTTAACAAAACCGGTAAACGGAAGCGGTTATAACGAACGTTACGGACTTCTTGGTTCCAATAAAGCAACAGAAAACAGAATAAAATTGTTTCCCCGTGCTTGCGATGTCTTTGTTCAAAAAATGCAGCAAGCTCTGCGGGAACTAAGCGGTAAAACTGTAGAAGTTCTTGTTTACGGCGACGGCGGATTTAAAGATCCTGTCGGCGGCATTTGGGAACTTGCCGATCCTGTTGTAGCTCCCGCATTTACATCGGGGCTTTCGGGAACGCCAAACGAATTAAAATTAAAATTTCTTGCAGATAACAATTATGCCGATCTTTCCAAGGACGAAGCGCGCAAGGCAATCGAAAAAGCTATACAGGCAAAAGCAGGCATAGACCAAATGGGCAAAATGGAATCCGAAGGAACAACTCCAAGGCAATTAACGGATCTTCTTGGCAGTCTTTGCGATCTTGTAAGCGGCTCGGGCGATAAAGGAACACCGTTTGTTTTGGTTCAAGGTTACTTTGATAATTACGCATCCTGACAGTAAATGGAGTAAATATTTTTTATGCAAAAATATATTGATGAACTAACAATATCATTAAAAGAAAAAGTTGGATCTCTTCCTGTTCTATTATTGATATCGGGCGGCGTTGACTCTACAGTAGCAGGCGCACTTTTACTAAAAATTTTAAACCCCGAACAAGTTCACCTAATGTACATGGACACAGGGCTTATGCGCAAAAATGAAACTGAAGCAGTCCGCAGCATTTTATCAAAATTGGGTGCAAAAAATTTACACGTAATCATGTGCGAAGATGAATTTTTATCAGCATTAAAGGGTATTACAGAACCCGAAGAAAAACGCAGAATTATCGGCGATTTATTTATATCGATTCAAGAACGTGAAGTGTCCCGCTTGGGATTAACGCAGGATTATTTTCTTGCGCAAGGCAGTATCCGAGCCGATTTTATCGAAAGCGGCCAGAACGACGGAAAAAAAGTTAATGTTGTTAAGAGTCATCATAATGTCGCAAGCCCTTTAGTAATTGCAAAACGTGAAGCTGGAAAAATAATTGAACCGCTTGCACAATTTTACAAAGACGACGTGCGTGAACTTGGACGTTTTCTTGGTTTAGATAACGAACTTGTTAATCGCCATCCATTCCCCGGTCCCGGAATTGCAGTGCGCATCCTTGGCGAAATAACCAGAGATAAGTGTGACATTCTGCGCGAGGCTGACGCTATTTATATTGATGAACTAAAACGCCGCAGTGTCTCATCGGGAAAAAGTCTTTATGATGAGATTTGGCAGGCGTTTGCAGTTTTACTGCCGATTAAATCTGTCGGCGTTAGTAATGTAGCTGCCAGCAACAATTTTGCCGAGCGCAAATACGGATGGGTTCTGGCATTACGTGCAATTACAAGCAAAGACGGCATGACAGCTGACGTTTATCCGTTTGAAACCCGTGATCTTCTGGAAATTTCAGCTCACATAACAAACGCTGTTCCGCAAATTGGGCGTGTAACGTATGATATTTCCAACAAGCCGCCCGCTACAATTGAATGGGAATAACAGTATAATCAATCTGTAACAGAAATCCCCTGCCTAAGAGCATTAAAGCGGCGGTTAAGATTATCTTCGTTTACAGGATTTTCCATTGTAAAATAAAGAGAAAAAAGAGTATCCTGCCCTGTCCGGTTTTCACTTAAAATAATGCCGACAGAACCATTATTTTCTCTTGCAGAAATAGTCGGGTTTCCGTCAAAAGGAAACTTTCTCTGAACCATATCGTTCCAGCCGTCCATTGCACCGGAACCAAGCCTCTGGTCAGGAATAATATTGCGGTAAACAAGAAAATAGTCATTTCCCCTATTATCTCTGTTAAAAATTATTTTTCTAAAACCGAATTCCAGATTGGTTTTATTCATATACCAGGAAGGAGCAAGGAACATTTCAGAACTGCCTGTCCAGTCAAAAACACCGCTGTCTATATCCATTTTTATATTACCGCAGTTAAGCGTAAAAGCGCGGACATTATCATCCCAATTAAAATCAATATCATTTAAGAATTCAGGTATAAATTCTTTCATTTTAAAATATTCTGTCCAGTCATCAAAAGACGCCAGATATGCTGCAAAAATATGATCGCATATTTTTTGAAGATCCCATTCATAGTCCAGAAGAAAAGCGCTGTTCTGATTTGTACTTAAAATAACAGGGCCATCGGGCATTGGTAAAATAAACATAATCTGCACTGTATCATCAAAATCTATAAGCCAGTTTGCGGTAATCCATGTTCTGCCCAAAATATCAATATATCTGCCTGTAGATAACGGCTCTCCGTAAGAAAGAATCCTGTATCTGTCATTACCCCATAGATTTCTTTCTGTGCGTATATTCTGCAGAATAAGATCCATAATATATTTTGGATCTGTGTTAGCTCTTTCTATCGAAACATTGGAAGGTTTTTTTAATTTATAAAAATGATACCCGGAAACGCCGGCATGCATTAACCGCCCGTCATGTTCAAGATTAAAATTCCGCCTGTTTAAACCTGACAGTTTCCAGTTGTCATCATTCCTGTCAATAAAACTAACTTCCGGAAAAGAAGAAGAAAGCGAACTATGAAGAATGTGCGCGTTATTACCACCTGTTAAATATTCCGGAGCTTCCTTAAAAAGGGCATTCATTGCAATGTCATAATTCTCTCTGTAAGCAACGCGAATTTTATTTCTGACTCCTTCGTAAGTATCAGGAAGAGAAACGCTTGTCTCAAAAATATTGTTTAACTCATTAACCAATAAAAAATGCCCAAACCGGAATCTAACCCGGTACGGAAGAACAGAATCATCCGCGTCAAGAATAACTTCCGAAGGAACGGAATAGAGTATGTTATCGCGCAATGCTGTAACAAGAGCCACAACTCTGCCGTTTGGAGTAACAAGCGGGCCGCCGGAGTTTCCCGGGTTTCCGTCTGCAGAACTTTTTAGTAAATTCCAGCGCCCGGAATCTCCTTCGGGAACTGTTCCCAAAACAAGGCCATTCCGCACAACAATGCCTTCTCCAAGCGCATTGCCTATACTAAATACAGGATCTCCAATTTTATAATTGCGTTCAAATCTGAAAAATTGATCAAAAGTTTTGTTTTTTACAGTAAATTTTATAAAATCTTTTTCGTTGCTGCCGCCTGTTATTTTATCAATTTCGTAAACTCTTCCCTGAGAATCCCGGATAAAATAATCTTTAAAAACCATGCTTTCAATGCCCAGATTAATAACATGAAAAGCTGAAATTAATTCTGTTCTGGAAATGGCAAACGCAGTTCCAATAGAATAGTATTTATCGTTTCTAATGGCAAAAGGAACAATATCCCAGTTTAATGCTCTGTCATAAATTACTGAATCTTCTTCTGGTTTTTCTATTACTACTTCAAAAACCGCATTATTCACCAGATTAAGTGTCCTGGAAGACATACGCCTTGAACCGGAATCTGACGGCGAAGACAAACAGGAAACAAAAAAAACTGCCAAAACAAAAATATAAACCAGCTTGAATTTCATAGATATAATATACTATCTTTTTAAAGTTAACACAAGTAAAATAATTATAATGCATTTAAAAGAAGCAAAAGGTTTACTAAGCGCACACAATGGAATGAATATAAGCAGAGGATGCACTCACGGTTGTATCTACTGTGATTCGCGCAGTAAATGTTATCAGATTAATCATGATTTTGAAGATGTGCAGATAAAATCCAATGCTCCCCTGCTTTTGGAAGAAGCGCTTAAAAGAAAACGAAAAAAGTGTTTGATCGGCACAGGAGCCATGAGCGATCCTTATATCGATATTCCGGAAAACCTGGCAAATATCCGTTCTTGTCTGGAAATAATCGAAAAATACGGTCATGGCATTGCGATTCAAACAAAGTCCGACTTAGTTCTGCGCGATCTTGATATTCTTTCCGGCATTAACAAAAAAGCAAAATGTATTTTTCAAACAACGCTTACCACTTTTGATGAAGACCTGTGTAAAATAATCGAACCAAATGTCTGCGGAACAAAACGCCGGTATGAAGTTCTAAAAATAATGCGAGACAATGGTATACAGACAATCGTCTGGCTTTGCCCTTTTTTGCCTTTTATAAATGACACCGAAGAAAATCTCCGCGGACTTTTAAATTACTGTATCGATGCAGGTGTTTACGGTATTATTTTCTGGGGAATCGGTATGACTTTACGGGAAGGCAGCCGTGATTATTTTTACAAAAAGCTTGATGAACATTTTCCAGGATTAAAAAAAGAGTTTCATAAAAAATACAGCTATATGTATAATATAACAAGCGACAATAATAATGAATTGTATAAATTGGCGCAGACAATCTGCAAAGAACACAATATAGTTCTTGGCGTTGACAATTTGTTTAAGTACATGGGAACGCTTATGGAATCAATAACAGAAAAAACAAATACACAAATCGAGTTATTTTGATATATTTTTAACACATTAGGAAAAAAATAGAATTTTTACAATTATATTAATGTGAATCCAGCGCTTTTTTTTATCTTTCAAATTTTGAGAATTTCAATTTCTATATTAGAATTACTCAGAGATAAAAAATGGAGTGCTTATGAAAAGATCAAGTTTACTAATTATTGAATTATTAATATTGATAATGACGGGAATATTAGCTGCCTGTGTTTTAATGTGGGCAGGATTCACAATTGGCATGAGGATTAATGCTTACCGGCAGGCAAAACAAATAATGTATGTTTCCACAAGTTTTTTACGGGATAGAGCTGAAGCATGGCTGATAATAAACTATCAAAAATCAATAACAGAAGCGGCAGAATTTTCCGGGGTTTCAGAAATACAGATTCCGCTGTCTGCTCTTGATAAAATAATAAATGAAATAAAAATCTTTGATGAAATGAAAAGTTATATTATTAACCCTTCCGGAAAATTAATAACAAACCCTGATAATGAACCTGTAACAAATGAAGACTTTTTTATAAAATACAAATTGGAAACATACCGTAACAATGTTCTTTTTCAGGATAATTTTTACAATAGCAGCGGAAAATACATCATTAGTTCCATGAAAATTCCTATAACAGGCTGGACTCTTATTTCAATTTTACCCATCGATGTAATATACAAAACCGGAAACAGAACCTGTATTATATCCGTAATAATAACCGCGGCCGGAATTGTTATTTACTTTCTGGCTTTTATGCCGGTTGTCAAAAAAAAGTTAAACCGGTAAAAATAACGGCACAGGAATAATGTACAATATTTATCAATATTGCATAATTATTATAATATATTATATAATGTTTCATGTTCTGGAAAAAAGCTGCGGTAACATCTGTTTTAATTTTCTTAATAATGTTCTCTGGCTGCGAAAAATACAACAAAAGCCCTGTTTCACCGGACACAAGAAAGTCTCCGTTTAATTCCTACTGTGAATTTCCAGGCGTTACAGAAGACGATATTAACGCTATTGATATTATAAGAAGCAGTGTTGATGAGCTTATCTTAGGCGCGTTTTTATCGACTGAAACATTTATAAATGAAAATGGTGAACTGGGCGGATTTTCCGTATTAATTTGCGAGTGGCTTACAGAGCTATTTGATATTCCGTTCCGTACAAAATTGTATGATGATAATGACTTATGGACTGATTTTGAAGCAGGAAAAGTTTCTTTTACAAGAGAAAAAAAACCTGCTCATTTAACGGAGAAAACCTATAATATAGACGGCGCAATAGCGTCGCGCCCTTTTACATATTTTCGTATTCCGGGCAGTGAACCGCTTTCGGTAATTGCCAGGTCACGGCCGCTGCGTATTGCATTTTTTGAAGAAACTGCCGTTCACCAAATTGTATCGCCGCTAATAAATTATAATTTTGAAGCTATTTCGTTCAATAATATAACCGCCGTTTATGAAGCGTTAAAAAATAACAGCATTGATGCCTTTATTGGAGAAAGCACTTTTGAAGCTGTATTTGACACAATCGGACATGTCGAAACATCAATTTTTATTCCGCTTTTACATTCTCCCGTACCGTTTATGACATTAAATCCGTTTTATGAACCGATTATTTCTGTGATTAAAAAAGGTTTGAGTGATCCTCTGGGAGCGCGTCACCTAAGTGAGCTTTATTATCTTGGTGACAAGGATTATAAAAGAAAAAAGATGTTCACACGCTTTACCGAAGAAGAACGTGCCTATTTAGAAAATAATTCGTTCGTGAATATTATGACCGAATACAGCAATTACCCCGTAACTTTATTTGACCGCCGGACTAACGAATGGCAGGGAATAGATTTTGATTTGCTGCGTGAAATAGAACTGCTTACAGGGCTTGAATTCAGAGTTTTTAATGATCCGCATACAGATTGGGGAGAATTACTTGCGATAATCGAAAGCGGAGAGGTTCCCATGGCAAGCGATTTAAGCCGCACCAGCGACAGGGAACACCGCTTTATATGGATGGATGAACCTCACCTGACAACCGAATATGTACTTATATCGAGGGAAGAACACCGCAATATAAATATCAACGAAGTTTTATCTGTGAGCGTTGCATTAAGCAGAGGAACAGGTTATACCGAATTATTTCAGAGGTGGTTCCCAAATCACAATTACACCACAATATATGATAACGTAACCGCTGCAAACGAAGCTTTTATACGCGGTGAAACAGATATGCTGATGGCAAGTAAAAATACTTTTTTACATTTATCTCATTATATGGAACTTCCCGGGTATAAAGTAAATTTTGTTTTTGAAGGCAGCAGATATGATTCTACTTTTGCGTTTAATAAAGATGAAGTAATTTTATTTTCAATCTTTTCAAAAGCGCTTGAGTTTATTAATGTCGATTTAATAGTTTCCCAGTGGCAGAGTAAAACTTTTGACTATCGCTTTAGAGTAGCAGAAGCAGAGAAAGCGGCGCAGATGCCGTTACTTATCGGCGTATCTGTATTGGCTGCTGTTATTCTTGCTCTTTCCGGCGCGCTTTTTGTAAAAGGCCGCTACGACGGCAGGCGATTAGAAACGCTTGTTGAGAAACGTACAAACGAACTTCAAATGCAGACAGTTATGATTACAACACTGTTTAATTCCATTCCGGATATTATATTCGCCAAAGATTCCAATTTACGGTTTACGCATTTGAACAAAGCATTTTTAAAACACTTTGGCAAAGATGAAAGTATTATAGGAAAAACCGATGCTGCTGGTCTGGAAATACCTGCTGAATTAGCGGAACGGTTTAATAAAATTGACCGAAAAATTCTCAGCAGCCGTGAACCTTTTGTCGAAGAAGAATATGTTCCGTGTGCTGACGGAACTGTTCCGTTCTTTGAAACTATGAAGGTTCCTATCATAAAAGATAATACAGTTATTGGAATCATGGGAATCGCGCGTGATATAACTGAACGCAAGAAGATGGAACAGGCATTAGAAGAAAACTATATTCAGGCAAAAAAACTAAGCGAGGAAGCTGAGGCTGCCAACCGCTACAAGTCTGAGTTTTTAGCAACCATGAGCCACGAAATCCGCACGCCAATGAACAGTATTATAGGATTTTCAGAGCTGGCGATGGATAATGATATATCATCAGTAACCAGAGATTATCTGGAAAAAATATATAAAAACGCAGAAGTACTTTTACTTATAATTAATGATATTCTGGATTTATCAAAGATTGAAGCCGGTAAAATGGAGCTGGAAAATATACCTTTTGATATGCATGAATTATTGGAAAGCTGCCGTAGTTTAATAATGCCCAAAGCCCTGGAAAAAGGGCTCTTATTATATTTTTATGCAGAACCAAGCGTAAACAAACCGCTTGGCGATCCTGTGCGGCTGCGGCAGGTTCTGGTAAACATTTTATCCAACGCCGTAAAATTCACAAATATCGGTACAATAAAACTTATTATCCAAATAGTTGCCAAAACAGAAAAATCTATCACTATTAATTTTGAAGTAAAAGACAGCGGAATCGGTATGACAAGCGAACAAATAAACAAAATATTCGATTCGTTTTCACAAGCAGAAGCCAGCACAACGCGTAAATTCGGCGGTACAGGGTTAGGGCTTGCAATAACAAAAAAAATAGTGGATGCAATGGGCGGAGTTATTCGTGTTGAGAGTGTACCAGGAGTTGGCAGTAAATTCAGCTTTGAGCTTACTTTTGATTCTGTAGATACAGATGATGCTGGTTTTGCAAAAAAAATAATCCTTGATAATATTAAAAAGCCTATTTTTGAGGGAGAAGTTTTGTTATGCGAAGACAATGATATGAATCAGCAGGTTATTTGTGAACATCTGGCAAGAGTCGGCCTTAAAACTGTGGTAGCAGAAAATGGAAAAATTGGCCTGGATATGGTGCAAAGCCGTATGCCGGGCGGTACTGCCGCTCTTAAGGGTGAAAAACAATTTAATCTTATTTTCATGGATATACATATGCCCGTAATGGACGGATTTGAAGCAGCAGCAAAAATTCTTGAACTTAACAAAAATATTCCAATAGTAGCATTAACGGCAAATATAATGTCAGATGACCGCGATTTATACAAAACAAGCGGCATGACCGGCTATTTGGGGAAACCTTTTACATCGCAGGAATTGTGGCGTTGTTTAATGAAGTTTTTTACTCCAATAATCCAAAAAGCGCCGGAGAAAATAGCATTAATGCAGAACGTTGATGATCTCCAGCAAAAATTAATAAACATATTTGTTCAAAACAGCCAGGATGCCTATGTAAAAATAAAAGATGCGATAGATACAAACGACATTAAACTGGCACATAGATTGGCGCATACTTTAAAATCAAATGCCGCCCAGCTGAATAAACCAGCTTTGCAGAAAATTGCAGGAAAAGTGGAAGAAAGCCTTAAAAACGGAGAAAACCGTGTAAATCCCTCTGATTTTGAAAGTTTGCAGGCTGAGCTAAATACAGTACTGGCGGAGCTTACTCCTTTAGTTTCTGAATTATAGCAAGAAGCTGATAATATAGCTTTATAGCTTTTTTTATGCTACAATTGTCTGGCTTATGTAATATGAACAATAACGAAGGAAATGGAAATGGTAAAAAATAGATTCTTGATTGGCTATTACGGCTATTGGGTTATATTGACCTACTTAAATGCCGTTGCAGGATTAGCCGGAATATATTTTTCGCTGGGAGGCAATGTAAGATATGCGCTTATGTGCCTTATGGCTGCAGGTTTGTGCGATGGGTTTGACGGACGGGTCGCAAGCTTAAAAAAAAGAACAGACAGAGAAAAAAGTTACGGTATTCAAATTGATGCCTTTGCAGATATTATCAGCTTTGGTCTTCTTCCGGTTTTTATCGGATATACATTTGTAAAAGATAATAGTACGCCATCGCTTCTTATATTTTATTTAATTATTTCTGCCGTTTTTGTTTTAACTGCGCTTATCAGACTTGCATACTTTAATGTAATAGAAACAGAATTTTTATTAAAAAGCGAAAAACGGATATTTTTTACAGGTTTGCCTGTAACCAGTGTTTCTATGATAATACCCGTTATATATTCGTTATACAGTTTTTTAAATTTATCTTTATCTGCAGCTTATTTAATTATGCTGATGTTTATTTCTATTTCATTTATAGCCAATGTTAGAGTTCCCAAACCGCGCGGACGTTCTTTAATTTTCCTTTGTTTAGCCGTACTGCCGGCAGCAATATATATTATTTTTATTGGAAGCTGATAAATTTGTTAATAAAAGATTACGAAACAATTGATATATCCTCTAAAGATAGTTTGACTTTGCGTTTTTTGTACAATACATTGATGGGAAGAATGTTCCTGAATATTTTAGTTAGGCCGTTTGTTTCAGTATTTTTTGGATTAATAATGGATGGTTCGTTTTCCAGATTATTTATTAAAGGTTTTATTAAACGAAATAATATTGATATGAACGAATACGAAGATGTTAAGTACTCGTCATTCAATGATTTTTTTTCCAGAGAAGCAAAAAAAGAAAACAGGCATTTTACAGATAATAAAAATGATTTAATTTCTCCCTGTGATTCTAAATTAACTGTATATCAAATTGATACAGAAAGTATTTTTCAAATAAAAAACTCGGCATACGATGTAGAAAGTTTATTAAATAATAAACAGCTTGCAGATGAATTTACAGACGGAGTTTGCCTCATTTTCAGATTAACACCAAGCGATTACCACAGATACTGTTATATTGATGATGGAGAAATTTTATCCGTGCAAAAAATAAAAGGTAAACTTCATACAGTCCGTCCGATCTCGTTACAGCGTTATAATATCTACAAACTTAATTCCAGAGAATACACAGTTATGCAAACCGCTAACTTCGGCAAAATTATCCAAATGGAAGTTGGCGCTCTTTTTGTCGGCCGCATAAAAAACCAAACGGCAAGCGGCTTTTTTGAACGAAGAAAAGAAAAAGGGATGTTTGAATTCGGCGGTTCTACCATTGTTATATTATTACAAAAAGACAAAATAGCTATTGATGAAACAATTTGGAATAATACCCGCTTAGATAAAGAAACCGTTGTAAAAATGGGATATAAAATCGGCGTTAAGCTGTAGGATAAAAATAAACAAAAAATCAAATTTGTACAAAAATCATAATTTACATGACAAAGTTAATACTTATTATCTCTTTTTATTGAATTCTATGGGTTTCATAACAATATATTCATATATTGAATATGTGGTTTCATTAAAACCAGAGGAGGAACTTATGAAGAATTCAGTGTTTTTTAGCCTGAAGAAAAACTCCAAAAATGGAAAAAACGAGAAGATCGTTCCAAATGAAGAACGCATCTGTTTATCGATGATTTCTGATGAATTCCGCAAGCTTGCAGAAAACTCCAGAGAACAGTCAAAAGCCATGAAAGCAGCATTAAGTAACATAAGAGAATCTGCAAGCAGGATAAAAAATTCCTCTGAAGAAATTATTGAAAGATACAATGCGTCGGTTTCTGCTGCAAATAGATAGAGCATAGGAGAAGCGAAGGAGATTTCAGGCTAACAGAAAAAGATTAATTACCTCTTCAAACTGCCGATAATTTATTTATTGCGCATTTTGGAGGATTACAATGCATCATTTAAAGAAATTTGGGATAATCACATTAATTTTTTGCTTTCTTTTTCTGGTTTTTAGCTGTATAACAAATACAGATTTTGAAATAAACGCCGAAGCAGTGCCGGAAGGTTTACTTATACGTTTTAAAAACATCCCCGCCGAGACAAGTCACATGTTTATTTCGATAAGCACAACAGATGATACTGAAGATCCCGCAAGTCCGCTCAGCATCATTTCTTCTTATGCCGCTTTAACAAACACCAATGAAATGGATTGGGTCGGTTCGAGTTTACAGCTGGAAAAAGTTAAGCAGACTGGAACTATTCTCTTTCCGTTTGTAGAACCCGGGAAAAATTACCATGTTTCTGCATATATTTACACACTGCAAGAACGTGAACAATATATAGAAGGTAATGAAAACCCTCATCAGCATTATGCAAACGCCGAAGTCACTGCCAATGGCGGAATTTATATTGATAAAGAAAATGTGAAACTTGAATTAAATAATGATAAATCGGCAGTTACATTAACTTCGCAGCCAATCTTTCCGCAGGGAATAACATTTGCCGATCAAATCTACAGTTATAGTTATACGATACAGGTTGATAACGGCTCGCTTGGCGTAGGTGATCATCACATTCCCGAAGGACTATCCCCCGACGGTTTAACCTGGGTATTTGAACCGCAAATGTCAGCTGTCAATTTAAGAGCGGGCAATTATCTGGAAGAAGGTTTCAGCTACCCAGCATGGGCATCGGCATCTGTAAACATTCTCTATGACGAAATTCTCTGGTATATCGATATTGCAAAGACGGAGTTGGGGGAATTTCGGTTTTGAGGAAATAGTACTTGACGAATGTTAACCATTAGTGTAATGTAATAACATGCCAAGAAAAAAAAGTAAATCATTTTCCCCTGAACTTTTAACTAAAAAAGCGGATGTTGCGATTCGCTCTTCTGCTGCGGAATATCTTACTTTCGTTGCCGCAACAGGAGATAATCCTTTTTCAGTTGAAATGCGATATCAAGATGAGAATATCTGGCTTACGCAAAAATTGATGGCTACTCTTTATGATATTACTGTTCAGGCAATTGGACAGCATATAAAGAAGGTATTAGAAGATAGTGAACTTATAGGGGAAGCAACTATAAAGAAATACTTTATAGTTCAAAATGAGGGGGAACGACAGGTAAAACGGGAAGTTGAGCATTATAACCTACAAATGATCATCGCCGTCGGTTTCAAAGTAAACAATGAGCGAGCTGTCCAATTTCGCAAATGGGCAAATGAAATTGTAAAGCAATATACAATTCAAGGCTGGGTTATGGATGTCGAACGCTTAAAGAACGGCGGTTCGATTCTGACAAATGAATACTTTGAACGACAATTAGAAAAAATCCGTGAAATCCGCCTATCGGAACGTATGTTCTATCAAAAAGTAACTGATATTTACACTACAGCAATAGATTACGACCCATCAGCTGCTGCAACTATACGATTTTTCGCAGCTATGCAAAATAAGCTGCATTATGCAGTTCATGGAA
>WQWU01000037.1 GCA_009785215.1 Treponema sp.
CCTGATATACAGCTTCTAGAAATCCGTGACCCAATTCCTGATGAACAGCTATAGCAGCGCCAATAATAAGATATGTTTTTTCTTCAAATAACAGATCCATAATTACCTCCGCGAAAATCCGCGTAATCCGCGGACTTTATTCTTTGTAAATCAGCCATATATTTCTCCTTGAGCAGGGATTCCCCCGACAGTGTATTTTTCATACACTGTTCAAAAGTTTTATATCAGACATAGATCTGACATATATATATGGCGTGACCGTGCGTAGCGCTTAGTGAAAACGAAAAATATTAGTTTTATTTAGCGCTGGATTCACACATAAATCCGCCTGAAAGGCAGCTATAGACGCCTCAGGGGGTTAGCGTTTCCCTGCTAAAATAAAGCATTAAAATCACCTTTTTTTCTTCTGCAAGCATTGCTTGTAGATCAACCCCTTTCCTTAAAAATCTTCCCTGCAATCTCCAGCAATCTATCTCTTGTATTCTGCTCGGGGTCATCCAAAACAGTTTCCATTAATTCTTTTAAAATTTTTCCCATTATTTTTCCGCTAGGGATGCCGATTGTCATTAAATCTTTTCCTGTGACTGCAAGGTCTTTAACTGTAAATGCGCTTCCTGCTTCTATAACTTTATTTACTCTTTCTACAAGCTGTTTTAAAGATCGATAATCAGGATTTTTTCCCGAAAAACCAAAAATGTCTGCTCGGCGCAAACGATAAATGTCATCAAGATAATCTTCTCCAACTCTGGCAATAAAACGGCGTACTGCGGCATCCGACCATTTATCGGTATACTGAAACATATGTTCCTTTACAAGATGACAGGTTTTATCGATTACAGCATTTGGATAACGAAAGCGATTCATAATCTTGCGGCAAATGTCAGCCGACACTTCTTCGTGGCGGTAAAATGTCCACACGGCCTGGGCGCCGCCGCCGCTGGCATCAAGTTCTCGCACACTTGGTTTTCCAATGTCATGAAAAAGAGCGGCAAGGCGAACCTCATGCGAAAAATTATTAGCTGCTGCATAATCGCAGGCAAGCAAGCTATGATCCAAAACATCATATTCATGATAACCTTTTTGATCGATACCACGGCAAAAAGAAAGTTCTGGCAGAAAAAGTTCCAATAACCCTGTCTTTTCCATTAAGCGAAAACCTTGTGATGGTTTTGCAGAGTTAAGAATTTTATCAAATTCATCTCGCACACGTTCCCACGAAACCTTAATGCTAATGTGCAGCGCACCATGGATTGCATCTAATGTATTTTTTTCGATTTTAAAACCAAGCTGGGATGCAAAGCGCACTGCACGCATTGGACGTAAGCCGTCTTCGTTAAAACGTTCTGCCGCATTTCCAACACAGCGGATTGTTTTTGCTTTTATATCTTTTGCACCGCCAAATGGATCAATTATTTTGCAATCTGGAAGGCGCAGAGCAATTGCATTCATTGTAAAATCACGGCGGGATAAATCTTCTTCGATTTTTCCTGCATACTCAACTTTATCGGGTCTTCTGCCGTCTGTATAATCGGACTCGGTTCTAAAAGTAGTAACTTCGCAGCTTGCTTTTTTATAAAGGACAGTAACAGTTCCGTGTTTAATGCCTGTAGGAATAACCTTGCCGCCTGCTCGTTTGACAATAATCGTTACTTCATCGGGCAGAGCATTGGTGGCTAAATCCCAATCATGGATTTTTTTTTTCTGCAGCATATCTCTGACAGCGCCGCCCACAAGATAGATCTCTTTCCCGTTACTGGTAAATATCGAGGATATTTCTTTTAATGCAGGATCGATTGCCATCTTCAATTGATTTTTCCTTCCTTTAAAAGTATACTACATTTATTCTATAAAGAGCATCTCGCGGAGACGTAACATTCCTTTGGAATGTATAGACGCAGAGATCGCGGAGTTTTTACTTTAGTTTTTTCTCTGCGAACTCAGCGCCTCTGCGAGAGAGATTTGGAAAAAAATGTTAGGGATTATATTTACTGGCGGGGAAGCGCCGAATACACAATTTATTAAAACCCTTCTCGAATCACTATCACAAACTGACACATTGATAATCGCTGCTGATTCAGGGCTTATTGCCGCACAAAATGCAGGTGTTAACCCCGATTGGGTAATCGGCGACATGGATTCCCTTGATACTCAATCACGTCTTACCGCCTTGCCGCAGGAACGCATTATCCGTCTGCAGCACGACAAAGATTTTACCGATACCGAGATGGCTTTTTCATTAGCTGTAGAAAAAGGCTGCAGCCAGATTTGGATAATCGGCGGCGGCGGCGGCAGGCTGGATCATCTTTTTGGTATTCGTTCACTTTTTGAGCGGGAAATTTTTCCAAACCGTTGGATTACAGATACATCAGACATATATTGTATCGAAGTTGAACAAAGAGAGTGGAAGGCAGAAAGCGGAGCTGTTGTCTCGGTGTTTCCTTTGGGGGATGGGCCGTGGGAAGCTGAAAGCGAAGGGCTCAAGTGGCCGCTTAAAGGGCTTCCATGGAATCGAGGTTTTTTTGGCCTAAGTAATGCAGCAGTAAATGGAGAATTTTCAATATCTGCCATAAAAGGCCGCTTTATGATAGTATTAAATAGAGGATAATATGTCTGCAATTATTATGGATGGGAAAGCGCTTGGTTTAAAAATCCGAGAAAGCGTAAAATTACAAGCCGCTGGGCTTAAAGAAAAAGGCATCGTTCCCTGTTTGGCAGTTGTGCTTGTCGGCGAAGATCCTGCAAGCCTTTCCTACGTTAAATCAAAAGAAAAAGCACTTACCGAGGCGGGAATGGAAAGCCGAGACATAAGGCTTCCCGAATCCACAAGCGAAGAAAAACTCCTATCTATTATCGAAGAATTAAACAAAGACAATAAAGTCCATGGCATACTTGTTCAATCTCCCGTACCTAAACATATCGATGAAGAAAAAGTTATTGCCGCAGTAACACCGACAAAAGATGTTGATTGCTTTCATCCTGTATCGGTTGGAAATATGATTTTAGAACGCCAAGGGTTTCTGCCTTGTACACCTCATGGTGTTCTTAAACTTTTACGTGAATATAAAATTCAAATAGCAGGAGCTCATGTTGTAATTGTTGGCAGGTCAAACATCGTAGGAAAACCGCTTGCGAATCTTTTAATCCGAAAAGAATATAATGCAACAGTTACACTTTGTCACACAGGAACTAAAGATTTAAAAAGCCATACATTGCAGGCAGACATTTTAATTTCTGCAGTAGGAAGACCCAACCTGATAAAACCCGATATGGTAAAAGAAGGCGCTGTAGTTATCGATGTAGGAATTAATCGTGTAACAGATACATCAACTTCAAAGGGATATAAAGTTTGCGGCGATGTTGATCCTGCAGTTGCAGAAAAGTGCGGTTTTTTTACACCTGTTCCCGGCGGAGTAGGGCCAATGACAATCGCAATGCTTTTACAAAATGTTATAGAAGCTGCTTTAAAAAGGAGAGTGTATGAGTAACGAACCTGAATGGAAAGATGTTAATCCTTCTTCGGAAAATCTGCCGAATAAAGGCAGAGAAGTAATTGTTTTTATCGCCGGCGGCATCGCTCTTTTTGTTCTGACAATGGTAAGTATGCGTATACGGCCTATAGGACTTGCAGCAGGAGGATTTACTTTTTTCTCGGGGTTAATGATGCTAATCCGAAGACGTAACTTTATTTATAAACCGGGTCTTGTTTTGGCTGCAAGCGGTTTCTTGTTATTACTTGCAAACCCGCGCTTTGGAGTTATTGCAGGTTTTGCAGGTTACTTCCTTGTTATTGGCGCAATTGGTCTTTTTGTTTACGGGCTTATTAAAGCAATTAAATTATCATGGGACCTTGGAAAGTTTTCCTAATTTATTAAACGCAGATAAATGAAATTCTTTTTTGAGACCTATGGCTGTCAAATGAACAATGCCGAATCCGCTTCGCTTTCGCTTGCTTGTAAGGAGCGTGGATGGGTATCGGCTGCAAAACCAAATGAAGCCGATCTTGTTCTTATTAATACGTGCTCGGTGCGGTTAACTGCGGAGGTACGGGCGTTAGGACGTATTGCTCATTATATAAGTGTCAAAAAGAAACATAAAAAAAACAAGAAAAATCTGACCATTGTAGTAGCAGGCTGCATGGCGCAGCGGCTTAGCGAAAGTTTAAAAGAAAAATATCCGCTTGTAGATTATGTAATGGGTACATCTGCAAGATCGATTTTTCCCTTAATTCTTGAAGCTGCAGAAAAAGGCACAAAGGCTGTCTTTGATTCTGATATAAACGAAAAAGCTGTTTTTACTTTTTCTGATTCTCATTTAGATGAAGGTTCAAATGAAGGACAAGAACAGGGTTCAGCGTTTCGCAGTTTTCTTCCCATCATGCACGGTTGTAATAATTTTTGCTCGTACTGCATTGTTCCCTATGTCCGAGGCAGAGAGGTATCTCGAGACCCTCAAAATATTTTACAGGAAATCCGCCTTGTCGGAGAAAGGGGAGTGCGGGAGATTACTTTATTGGGGCAAAATGTAAACAATTATAAATGGCAAGATATCGATTTTTCTGCTCTGTTAAAATTAATTGCAACCGAAGCCGAAAAAAGCGGCATTAACTGGGTGCGGTTTCTGTCTGCAAACCCGGGTAATTTTTCTTCTAAAACGATAGAAGTTCTGGCCGCAAACAAAATTTTTTGCAAACATATCCATTTGCCTGTTCAGCATGGGTCATCATCAATATTAAAAGCTATGAACCGAGGTTACACTATTGAGCGATTTTTGGAAGTTGTCGGTGAGATTAGAAAAGCTATGCCCAACGTAACTCTTTCTACGGATATACTGGTTGGCTTCCCCGGCGAGACAGAAGATGATTTACAGAAAACCCTCGATTTAATGGAAGAAGTTAAGTTCATTTATTCGTTTATGTATCATTTTAACCCCAGAGAAGGAACAAAGGCGTATGACCTTCCTGATAGAATCGATGAAAAAGTTAAAAAAGAAAGGCTGGCAAGGGTTATTAAACTTCAGCATAAACACACAACAGAGCTTTTTAAAAGCCGTCTTGGCAGTACAGAAGTGGTACTTATAGAAGGAATTTCCCGAAATAATGCCGATGAATTAATAACAAGGACAGAAAGAGACGAAAAGGTAGTGGTTCCCGGCTCTAAATCGATGATTGGCTCTTTTGCCAAGGTAACGCTATCGTCCTTAAATGGAAATACATTTAAAGCAAAGGAGGCTAAGTTATTAGCCTCTGGCTAATTTTCGATTTTAATGTGCTTCTATGCAGAAGCACTAAAAAGGAGTTATCATGCCCTGGCGTTTAATATTATTTGTTATCATATTCGCTGTTTTTCTGACATTTATTACATTTAACCTTGAAAACAGATGTGATATAAGTTTCGGTTTTGCCGTTCTTACACAAGTACCGGTTTTTCTTACAGTTTTTGTTTCATTCATTTTGGGGCTTTTTTGCGCTTTGCCGCTGGTTTTTCGTTTAAAGAAAAAACAGGCAGAAAATCAGTTTAAGGGCGGTAAGAAAAGTTATGTTGATTTACCTGTCGAACCGCCGGCAGAACTAATTGCCGAAGAAAAAATAAAACAGGATGCGGCTCAGGCAAAAAAACGGCTTTTTTCAAAAAAACACGGCAGCTAATCATGGTAAAGCCTTTTTTCTTTGCCGTTGTAATTATTGTAATTAATACGTTTTTTCCGGTAATTGCAATAGCACAGTCCGGTACAGCGGCGCAGTCCGGCTCGGCGCAGGTCAGCGCTCATGCTGTGGGTATTTCTCTGGAAGTAGAAATACAAAACATTGAAAGAGAACTGGCTCGGCAAGGTATTCCCCCTGTTTCGCGGCACGCTTTTCTTGTCCGTCTTGCACGGCTTCGTCAATTATCAGGAGATATCGAAGGTGCCGCAAGAAATTGGCTGGAAGCTGCCGCGGCAATTCCCGGCAGTGTAGACGACGAAGCGCTTTTAAACTGCGCATACTGCCTTGCCGCAATGGGAGAGTGGGATAGGGCAGCTGCGGCGCTTGAACCGCTTTTAATAAAATCGCCGCGCGCCCGCTTTTTGGATTTAAGTATAAAAGCAATAAGATCCGGCGATATAACAGCTCTTGCCGCAATTGCCGATAATCCTGCGTATTCAGAAATGAAAGCGGAAATAATCTTTGTACTTTGGAAAATTACGCGCGGCAGTCCTTCATCGGCTTCTCAGGCTGAAAGATGGCGGCAAAGACTTCTTTCTGAGTTTCCGCAAACTGTAGAAGGCCGGCTTGCGGCAGGCGCTTCGTCTTCATCAGTTATTATAAGGCCAAGTCCATTTTGGCTGTTTGCCGGCGGGCTTGATTCTCTGCCGCTGATTCCCACAGCTTCAGAAGGACGGCCGGTATTAGGAACAGTAAATACACCGCTGGCTTCACAGCCGCCTGCCGCACCAACCCAGGTATCAAGTGCAGTGCAAACAGCTTCGGCGCCTGCGACTTCCGCTCCTTCCGTAACTCCTTCTTCTTCCACCGCTTCACCTTCTCCCAGACTGCAGACAGGAATATTCAGCCGCCAGTCAAACGCCCAAGCGCAGTTTCAAAGTCTTGGGAATGCAGGTTTTTCACCTTCCATAGAACGCCGCATAGTTAATGGCAGTGAGATGTGGGCAGTTACAGTTCCTGCCGGCGCTAACCAAACCGCTACTATGAACAACCTTCGCGCTGCCGGTTTCGACTCCTTCCTTATAAGATAAGAATATTTTAAAAATCTATTGGCTAACAATTAAAAAAAGTGTACAGTGTGTTAGAGGATGATTAAATGAAACAATACGCACAAATGAGCGCAGAAGAACTAACCGCTCTAAAGAACGAACTGGAAGGAACTTTTTCCAAGTACAAAGAAAAAGGCAAAAAGTTAAACATGACTCGAGGCGTTCCCTCGGATGACCAATTAGCGCTTTGCAATGATATGCTATCATGCCTTACTGTAGAAGATTATAAATCAGCGAACGGAACCGACTGCCGCAACTACGGCGGCTTAGACGGCATCCCCGAGGTAAAAAAAATATTTGCAGATCTTTTAGAATTAACGCCCGATGAAGTTATCGTCGGCGGTAACTCATCACTTGCTCTAATGTTCGATAACGTTGCAGTAAACGTATCTCACGGTGTAAGAGACGGAAAACCATGGCAGACTCAAGGGCAGGTAAAGTTCCTTTGCCCCTCTCCCGGATACGATCGTCACTTTACAATTTGTAATTATTTCCATATCGATATGATACCAATTGCGATGGGCGATGATGGTCCTGATATGGACACAATCGAAAAAATGGTTTCTGAAGACCCAATGATTAAAGGTATCTGGTGCGTGCCTAAATATTCAAATCCAACTGGTATTGTATATTCAGACGAAACAGTCAGACGTTTTGCAAAACTTAAACCCGCCGCCAACGATTTCCGTATCTATTGGGATAACGCTTATGCAATCCATGATCTTGGCGAAACCAAAAAGATTTTAAATATCGTGCGCCTTTGCGAAGAAGCGGGAAATCCAAACATGGTTTATGTTTTTTCCTCGTTCTCCAAGGTAAGTTTTGCAGGTGCATCCATGACATGTATGGCTTCATCAAAATCAAACTGTGAATATATTAAACAGCGTTTAACTGCTCAGACAATCGGGCCGGATAAATTAAATCATCTCCGCCATGCCCGCTTTTTTAAAGATGCGGCAAATGTTATGGCGCACATGGAAAAACATGCGCAGATACTCCGACCCAAATTCAAACTTGTTAATGATACATTAAACAAAGAACTTGGCGGTCTTGGCATCGGCACATGGACAGAGCCGAGCGGCGGTTACTTTGTCAGCTTTGATTCACTTGATGGTCTTGCAAAACGTATTGTTGCTTTATGCACCGAAGCTGGCGTTGCTTTAACTCCTGCAGGCGCAACATATCCAAACGGCAAAGATCCAAAAGACAGCAACATCCGCATCGCTCCAACCTTTCCGCCTCTTGCGGAACTTGGCGAAGCAATGGAAATATTCTGCTTGGCAGTTAAACTTGCAAGCGTTGAGAAATTATCTAAACTTGGTTAGTTTAGATAATTTCTCTGAAGAAATAGGGCAGATGCCCTATTTCTTCTTTGATTTAAGGAAACTTTTTCAAAACTGAAGTTTTGAAAAAGTGGCTAAGTACTTTAATAAAAGGGGATTATATGAGTTACATTGATAAAATAATTGCACAAATAGAAAAAAAGGACGCTGGACAGCCTGAATTTATACAGGCTTCTAAAGAGGTATTAGAATCTCTCAGAATTATTGTAGACAAAGATAGTATTTATGAAAAAGCTGGACTTTTGGAGCGTCTTATCGAACCTGAACGTCTTATTGTATTCCGTGTACCTTGGGTAGATGATGCAGGTAATGTACATGTTAACCGCGCTTACCGTGTTCAATATAATTCTGCTATTGGCCCTTACAAGGGCGGTATTCGTTTTCATCCTTCTGTAAATCAGAGCATTATAAAGTTCCTTGGATTTGAACAAACATTAAAAAACGCACTTACAGGCCTTCCAATGGGCGGCGGTAAAGGCGGATGTGATTTTGATCCAAAAGGAAAAACCGAAAACGAAGTAATGCGATTTTGCCAGTCATTCATGACTGAATTATACAGACATATCGGTCCTGACACTGATGTTCCTGCAGGTGACATTGGAGTAGGAGCAAGAGAAGTTGGTTTCATGTACGGGCAGTACAAAAGAATCGTAAATAATTTTACTGGTGTTTTTACAGGCAAGGGACTTACATGGGGCGGTTCGCTTGGAAGAACCGAAGCTACAGGTTACGGACTTGTTTATATTGTAAATGAATATTTAAAAGGAAAAGATGACGGCTTTAAAGGCAAAAAAGTTGTAATTTCGGGAAGCGGTAACGTTGCAATCTTTGCCGCTCAAAAAGCAATTTCTTTGGGTGCGACTGTTATCAGTATGTCCGATAGTAACGGATTTATCTTTCATAAAGACGGCATCAATCTTGATTCCATAAAAGAAGTTAAACTTGTAAAAAGAGAAAGACTTACCAAATATGCTGAACTCCATAAAGATGCAGTTTATACCGAAGCCTCAAAGGGCAGAGTATGGGATATCGCTTGTGATATCGCTCTTCCTTGCGCAACACAGAACGAATTGTTTATCGACGATGCAAAAAGCCTTGTTAAAAACGGATGCAAAATTGTCGGCGAAGGCGCTAATATGCCAACAACAATGGATGCGACAGATCACTTATTGCAAAACAACGTAGCATTTTTCCCGGGCAAAGCTGCAAATGCAGGCGGCGTATCTACATCAGGTTTAGAAATGTCTCAGAACTCGACACGTATTTCCTGGTCGTTTGATGAAGTAGATTCAAAACTAAAAACAATCATGGCAGGTATCTTTAACAGTATAGACAGTGCAGCTAAAGAATACGGTAAACCCGGCAACTTTGTTTTAGGAGCAAATCTTGCAGGCTTTAAAAAAGTAGCCAAAGCCATGATGGATCAGGGCGTGATATAAGAAGAGCTCTCGCAGAGGCGCAAAGACGCTGAGCACGCAGAGGAAGACAAGAAGGTTTTGTTAGATATCTAATACCAACACTCGTATTCTCTCTGCGTTCTTGGCGTTCCCTGCGTCTCCGCGAGAAAAAAATCAGAAAATTTAGTTTACCGGGGTTAATGTAATAGGGGGTTCCAGGAGATTCTGAATGCCGGTTGTACCTACACGTACGCGGGATAGAATCATAACCCCAACTGCAGTTTCTGTTTTATAAACCAAACGGTTTTCTTCGGTTTCTTCCGGGCGCAGTTCCAAAAGATCGTTATCATCGACCCTGTAAAAAACATAACGGCCTCTTCTTATATTGCCGCCTGAATTAATCGTATATTCTCCGGAGCTGTTAAACTGAATCCTTCCCCATGATGAATCATAAACAGCATTAATAGAAGGACTAATCTGTGAAACTGTTTCCCTAAAGTTCGCAGCTCCTGCCCGGCGATAGGATCCATCCCATGGTGATGTAGGTACAGTTATTCTAATGCGGATATCTTCAATTACTCTTATTTTAATTCTGTCTAATGATTCAAGCTCGATATCTATAAATCGCAGTAATGTGCTTATCGATATATTCTGGCTTCTTATATACAAGCCATAACGGGTAGGCGAAGAAGTCTGCCAGCGGAAAACCTGCTGTGTGCCGTCTCCGAAAAAGATTACTTCCCTTCCGGCAGGATTAAAATACAAATATTGACTTGTATCGATAGTTCCCTGCGGAGTAACAAAGTACCAAAGATCGTTAATAAAATCTTCAAACACACCCGGAGCGCCGCTTAATAACTCACGAAGCCGCCTTTGTTCAATTTGAGAACCGGGAATTCTTGATACACTTGTCTGCTCGTAAAGTTCACGTACTGGATTAAAAGAATAAATTATTTCGATTTGATCCAGTATATTGGCGGAGGTTCTATCCTGCCCGTAAGCTGCGATATTAAAACTCTGGCCTCTTGCTACACCCTGCTGGTATGCCAAAGTACGTCCGGTTTCCTGAATAATTATGGAACCGGCAATTTGTAATTCTGCAATTTTTTTAAAAGGCTGATTGGGATTTTGGTTAATACTCCGCCTGAAAATAGTCATGGTATGTTCATTATTTGCGTTCATTCCGGTTACTATAATACAAAGGTTTCTGTCGCCGATTAAATCCTGGCTGTAAAGGGTAGTAGTTTCCGCCCGGACAGCGGCGGTAGGTTCATTCCACATCCGCCTATATGTTCTGGCTCTTTCATCAAAACTTAAAAATGTAATATAAACAGGGCTTGCCGCATCATAAATACTGCGGTAGATGACGAATTGTTCTTCTGCGCCGCCGGTTTCGCTTTCCCTGTTTAAAACGGCAATTACAACTTCTCCGTCCTCCAGTGGAATTTTTGTGTTAAGGTTTTCTTCCCAAGCAAAAAGCCCTGTAAGCTCTGTTGTTAAAAAGGTGTTTGCTTCTAAAGGAGTTATAATTCTTGTTCTGGTCTCTTCGTTTTCTTCAGGTAAAAAGATTTTCCAAAGACCTGTAGCCAGAAAAATAATTACAATAAGGGAAGCTGCCGCGATTCCTATATACAAACCGAAATTTTCTTTTTTCATTCACTGCCTACTTGTGTTCTTACACAGGATAATAATTTTTTTATAGTTTCTTCAATACCAGTATAACTCCGGAAACCTGCCGCGGTAACATGTCCGCCGCCTCCGAAATTCTGGGCTATTTTAGAAACATTCAAAGTTCCCTTTGATCGTAATGAACAGAAAATCTCTCCATGCTCTTTTTCCCTGATCAATAAAGAAGCTTCCACTTCTCTTGCCCTAAGCGGAATATTTACGATGTTTTCGACTTCTTCGAATTCTGCTTCTGCTTCTACAAAGTCTTCCCAATGCAGGGTCATAAGAGCAATTTTCTTTCCGGCATGAAACTCAAGGCTGGAAAGAGCCTGTTTCTGCAGAAGCACAGAAGCGCAGGAAGAGTTCTCCATTAACTGTCTGTAGATAAGATTGGGAGCCGCTCCCCATTCCAGTGTTTTCATGGCTGCTTTAAAAGTTCTCATCGATGTTTTTGGATAAGCAAAAAATCCCGAATCGGAAACAATGCCTGCATAAGCCGCAGTTGCAGTAAAAGGATCAAGATCGATACCTATATTACATGTTAATTCTATCGATATTTCTGAAACCGATGATGCTGTAGAGTCTATTAAACCTGTCAGTTTTGCAACAGGTTTTGGATCATGATGATCTATAACAAAACATTCTCTTACCTTTTTTACAACTTCCCTAATTGACCCCAAATGGTGTTCTTCGGAAGTGTCCAAAACCAGTAATGCCGAATTTTCCAGAAGGTGCGCATGTTTTAAAGGATCCCATTGTTCAATTTCAAAACCTTCTTTTATAAATTCTAGATATCTGGGAATGGGAGATGAATGAATTATTTTTGCCTGTTTGCCTTTCTTTTTTAATATTGATGCCAATACTGCTTCTGCGCCAAGACCATCTGCATCAGGAGAATCATGAGTTGTCAGGATAAATGAGTCATGACGATCTATGAATGAAAGAATGCTGGCAAACATCGGCTTAAGTAAATCTTTTAGTTTTCGAAATATGCCGAAGCTGCTCTTCTTACTCTTGAGTCGAGGTTCAACCCTACAACAAGCGCACGCCAGGAAGTAAATTCTTCTACTCTGGAAAATCTTAAAAGATTTCCCTGAGGATTTGATATAACCGATGAGAGCGCGGCAGGAGATGCGCTTATAAGCAGAGTATAGCTGTAACCCGAACTCTGTCTGCCTGCTGCTTCCCTTAAAGCGCTTGTAAAATCCGGATTATTGCCGGAAGGAGAAATATCCCGTATGCTTCTTTTTACTGCTTCTTTTTCATCTGCATCAATTCTGCCGGAATATATAACTCTTGCCGCTGTGCCTGCGTTCCAGACGGTTATTCTGTCTCCATCAACCAGAATTTGATCCAAACGGCTGGAAATCCAGGTTGTTATTTCATCCTTAACGTTGGAGAGAGAAGCTGATCCGTCAATTATCAAGTTAACATCGATAGGTGCCCGTCCGGCCGCAGTTTGGGCTTGTATAGGAAAGAGGGTAAAAAGGAAAAAAAAGACCGCCAGTGCAAATGGCAGTTGGTTTTTTAGTGTTTTGGGTACGGCTGTTTTATTCATGCCCGTATTTTAGCATATTTGCGTTAAAAAGGCTAGTTAAGCTGGATATATTTTTTTTGGGCAGTTTTTTGATTTTCCCTAAAAAGGGCTTTACAATCAGGCTAAAAATGTGCTATCCTTCAATAAGGTAGTAGTTAAAACTAATTTTTAAGGAGAGTTATATGGGAGCAATTGATCTGCCCAAATCCCCGAATGTATTTCATCCGGAGAAACCAAGTGCAGTAGGTTCACGCAATTCATTAGCACAGGAATATCGTGATCAGCAGGCTGAAGTAAATCTATTATTGGAAGAAGAAACCAATAAGGTTATTCATCACTTAACAGCACGTCTGCCAAAAGACGTTCTTGAACGTCTCGATGTAATGGGCGGTGTAAAAGAAAAGCTGTACAATTACTTCAACCAGAATTACCAGAACATGTTCAACCGTTACATGGTAACGTCTGAAGACGAAATGGTAAAAAAGGTAAGAAACTTTGTTGACAAAGAAGAAACAAAAGTTCTTACAAGGTATACACCAAAAGAAATAGCAGACCTTCTTGACGCTGTAGGCGGCGCCGATAAGTTCAACACCGGCGAAATTGAAAAATCCGTAGTTAACATGTACGGTCACTTACAGGGCCACATCCAGAGAGGCGTTAACGAACTTGAAACCCATACTAACAGCATTCTTCGTCAGAAAACTGACACAGGTGCTTTCGTACGCGGTGAAAACGCATACTCAATCATAAAGTGTGCATTCAAAGACAATGCTTTTAAACCAAAAACAGTAACAGATGTTAAACTTTCTGTTAACATCCTTGACTCAGAACTTATAAGCCCTATTTTCCATTATCAGGTAACTGTTGAATTCCTCGTAAAAGATTTAATTGCAAAACACATCATCGACACAATCGACAAAATTATCGAACAAATCAAAGACGACAGAATCGACCAGGGTCTTGAAGAACTTTCAGACGGCGAAGTTATCTTTACAAAGCTTAACAGAGTAGAAACTTTAACAGATGACGAAATGGATGATCCAAAATCCAAACGTTATACTTTCATGGCAAAAAAGCTCATGGAAAAACTTACAGACCTTCGTGCAGAAATTGATCCTGAATCATTTGACGCTCTTAACATCCGCGAAAACATCAAAAAGATCATCGACATGGAAAATATCCGCAACCGCGGCTTCAACACAGCGATTAACTCAATCACAGCTATTCTTGATACATCAAAGATGGGCTATCAGTACATCGAAAACCTCAAGAACGGCCGCGAAATTATTATCCGCGAATATGAAGATACCGATGTTGCACATCTTCCGGATGAACGCTATTCAGTAAAACTCCGCTACTTTGATAACTCACAGCTTATCGAAGACCGCAAGGCTTACGATGTAATGCTTAAGAGCTTCGAAACAGAAGTTCAGCACCTTTGGGATGTTCTTGAAGTAATTTACGAAGACAAAAAAAGCTTCTTTAAAGTCAACGATTTCAAAGATTTGGCAAGAAAGAGCAAAGGCAAGATTCGCAAGAGAATTAAAGAAAAATCCGGCGAACCTTTGTACGAAGACATTGCAAAAGTATGGGATGAAATTTCCTTTGTTAAATCAGCAGAAACAGAAGTTGAAAGATCAAACCGCACATACGTTTATGAAAAAGACAGAATCAGAAACCGCATAATCCTTATGCGCAACAAAATGAAGAAAATGTATGATTACCTGTATCCAGTCGAAAGACGCGTAATGGAAGACAGGCTTTCCTGGCTCGAAAGAGAATATTACAGATTCGATTACATGATCAATCCGTATCATATTCAGCCAGGTCTCTTGCTCGACGTTGATATTACATCAATTAAGAGAAAGAAAGTTACTCTCGATGCTATGGCAAACGTTCTTAATGAATTCCTCCATGGCGTATCCAAAGGCTTCCAGGATGCTGCATTTGCTTCATTCAGCCGCAGAAGATCAACAGTTCGCGAAGACATCAACCAGTCATTTGCATCAATTTCTAGTGAAGAAGAAGAAACAGCTGTTGCTGCTCCGGCACCAAAACCAAGACCAACTGCAGCTATTGCTGCTCCAAAAGCGAAAGCAAAACCTGCTGCGAAGAAAAAAGGCGTAGTAGACTCCAGATCCAAAGCCAAAAAAGGCGGACGCGGCGGAATTGCTGAACTTTAAGATTAGGGATACGTAAGAGAACTATGTTTTCCAAGCGCCCCCGATGAATTCTTCGGGGGCGCTTTTTTCAAAAAAGGAGGAGATATGGCAGATACTGCAAATCTTGATGTTCTGTCTACCCGTTCTGGTTTTAACAGCGCGGTAAGACACATTAAAAAAACAATGGAAATTGCTGCAGATTCCGGGTCTAACCTGGGTGATATAATTTATGAATTAGATGATAATGAATTAACCAGTTCAAGAATTGCCTTGCTTTTAAGAATGCTTCTTGTTGATAAACTTGGTTACAAGACAGCTTCTACCAATCTTTCCGCATCAATTAATGATCCTTCTCTTCTTGCAAAAGAATTTGCAAAATGGAGCGGAGTAGATCTTGTTGCTGCCTATTATCATCCTGAACTTGGCCTTTTAATTGCAAATCCAAAAGTAGCAGAAGAATTGGCAGGTTTTGGCCAGCTTCGCAAACAGGAATTAATGGTAATTTATGCAGGTCTTCAAGGCAAAGAAACAGATGAAAATTGCCAAAAGGCTGCCGAACTTGCCTTAAAATTATTTGAAGGTTCAAAAATTACAGCGCCTGCCGCTCTTACGAGAGGTAAATTCACTGTTAAAAAAGTATCAAAACCAAAAAAAGCTTCGGAAGCTAAACCTGCAAAGGTTAAAACAGTTTCCAAGGGAAAAGCCACAACCAAAAAGACAACCAGCGCCGCTCCTGTAAAGAAAGCTGCAGCTGTTCAGGTTAAATCATCCGGCGGTCCAAAGAGAATGACTCCAAGGTATGCCATTATTGTTCAAAATGAATTATTTCATAACGGAAATGTTGAAGCATGGAAAAGGATTGTTGCCAGTTACAAGGCGAAACATCCTGCTCTTGAAGTATATATTTACTATGAAAATGAAAGAATCCTTGATATTAACTCTCTGTTTAAATGGGGTAAGGTAAAACACGGAACCGCCATTGAAATTGCAGTAGCCGGAGATGATATTCAGGATGTTGCAAAATTGCAGCGGTACCTTGCACAGGGAGCAAGTCACATGTTCGAAGCATTCCTGCGCGGCCCGGTTAATTCCGTGCTAAAACTCTTCTAATATATAAGGAAAAGTATATGGATTCAAGAATACATTATTTTAGCCAGAAAGACGTTATTCCTGCGAAAGTTACTCCGGAACTGCTGGGTATTCGCGGCCGTCAGGCAAATGAGTTTGCCGAGCTGGGATTTCCAATCCTGCCAGGCATTATTTTAAATACTGAACTGGCATCAGAAATTGAGCCAAAGGTTATAAAAAAAGATGTTTTTGATCTTTTAAATAAATGCGCCAAAGTAGTCGGCAAAAATTACGGGAATACAGAAAACCCCATGCTTTTGAAAGTTATTATATCTTCAAACATGGCTATATCTACCTATCCTGCATTGCACAACTTTGGTCTTGTAAAACCTGTTCTTGACGGCTTTACAAAATGGGTTGGAGCAGATTTTGCCGCAAACGAAGTATTATTTTTAATCAGCGGCATGATGATGATTCAGGAAAGAATCAAGGAATTGGAAGGAAAACAAAAAGAAAAAGATGAAATTGCCGGAAAGATAACTCTTCTTAAAAGACTTCTTGGCATCAAAGGACCTTCCAACGAACTTCACAAAGAAGACAAAACTCCATTACCAAAGAAAAAATCTGCAAAGGAATATATGGACGAATATGCCAAATATTTCCCAAAAGGTTTCTTTGATGATGCAGAAACACAATTAATGATAACTCTTTGCGAAATTTCCAGAATGCTTAAGATGGATGAACAAAATGATGATGATACTGCTATTGTTATCCAGCCTATGGTTTACGGGAATTACGGCAAGGATTCCTGTTCCGGGTATTTCTTTACACGTAATGTTGTAACAGGCGACAAGAAAATTCAGGGAAGTTATTATACCGGCAAGTTTAACGAAATTGGCGCTGCCGGCCACGATATTAATAAAATTGACTCTGCTCACCTTAAACAACTGGAAAAAATCGGCTGGACATTGGAAGACAAATTTAAAGAAATACGCCAGGTTCGCTTTACAGTAGAAAACGGCAAACTATGGCTGATTGAACAAAGACTTGTAGATTCAAAATCGACACAGGCCGATCTTAAATTATTGCTTGATCTTGCAAAACGCAAGATTGTTGATACATCGTATGTAATTAAAACATTGGATCCAATAAGACTTAATGAAATCCTTCATCCTGTTATTAATCCGTCCAGCGTAAAGGGATTAAAAGCCTGGAAGGGCGGTATTGCAGGCGCTCCAGGAGCTGCGATAGGAAGGGTGTTCTTCAGCACTGACGCGCTTTTAGAAGCAAAAAAAGCAGCAACTCAGCATGCAGAAGACGGACGTTTTATTCTTTGTTTGGAATCATCGTTTGCAGAAGACGTAAAAGCAATCGAAGTTAGTACAGGCGTATTAACTGCAGAAGGCGGATATTCCGCTCATGCGTCTGTTGTAGCGCGTCAGTACGGAAAGGTTTCTCTTGTTTCTCCTACTCTTAAGATTAAGGGATCAAAAGCAACACTCGGCGATTTAAGTTTCTCCGAAGGTGATTATATTACAATTGACGTACCTTTTTACGGTGAGTCAAAAGTATATCTTGGTGTAGCAGACCTTATCGAACCGGATCCAAAAAGCTCGGGATTGTTTGATTTTATCGAACTTACAAAGAGTTTCTTAAAAGATTTCCATGTTCGTGCAAATGCAGATACACCGCGTGATGCATCGCTTGCTTTAAGTTTTGGAGCAGAAGGCGTAGGTCTTTGCCGAACAGAACACATGTTCTTTAAAGAAGACCGCATTAATGTTTTTCGCGATATGCTTTTATCTGATGATAAAAAAGAACGCCAGAAAGCATTAAACAAGCTTCAGATTATGCAGCGTGATGATTTCTACCAGATTATGAAAGTTATGGCTGGTAAAGAAGTAACAATCCGCTTGTTAGATTCGCCTTTACATGAATTTATGCCTCATAACAGCGATGAATTGCAAAATTATATTAACCACGTTGCTAAAGTTAAAGGTACAAAGCCGTCCAAAGCTGACATTACTGCACGCATTGACGCGCTTCATGAATTTAACCCGATGCTTGGTCACCGCGGCTGCCGTATAGCAGTTTCATTCCCGGAAATTTATGCAATGCAGGTAAAAGCAATTTTTGAAGCTTCCTACAAACTGCGTTCTGAAAGAATCGATGCAAGGCCGGAGATTATGGTTCCAATTGTAATGAATGCGGCAGAATTAAAACTTATTGCATACGGCAAAAAAATTGAAGGTTCATCTTATTCAGGGATTGTTGACATCGAAGAAGCTCTTCGCAAAGATTTAAAAGCAAAAGAAGTAGAGTACAAGATTGGCACAATGATCGAACTTCCTGCAGCAGCTCTTAGTGCAGGCGAAATTGCCAAATACGGACGATTCTTCAGCTTTGGAACTAACGACTTAACACAAACAACTCTTGGTATCTCCAGAGACGACTTTACAACATTTATGCCCGACTACACATTGTTTGACCTTATAAATGGTAATCCGTTCAGCACATTGGATAACAGAGTAAAAGAACTTATTGCAATTGCTACAGATCGCGGCCGTTTAACAAGGCCTGATCTTGTCTGCGGTTTATGCGGCGAACACGGTGCAAATCCCGAAAACGTACGCTTCTGTATGGACGCAGGTTTGAACTATGTATCATGCTCGCCATACTCTGTACCAATAGCGCTTCTTGCAGTAGCACAAGCAGAAATTGCCAAAGACGAAGCCAAGTAGTTATTAATTGATTGTTTAAAATCCCCGAGCAATCGGGGATTTTTTTTAAGTTGCTTTAGTACAATAAATGTATTTATCTGTTAAAAGATTAAAAAAAAAGGCATCTGATCACTAAGTGACCAGATGCCAATTATATAGATCTTAAACCTATGGTTTATTAGCGAAATGCCGCACAGCGGCACTTCGTTAATAAATAAATTATTTGAATTCCCCTTCGAAACTCATAAATTTCTTTACAGAAGCCATGATAAGCTGAGCGGCTTTCTTTGCATCTGATTCCGGAACTTTCCTGAATCTGTTAAGAGATTCTGTAAAGAATGCGGCAAGAGAGGTGTAAAGTTCTGGTGTGTCATAAAAAACAATAGAGAAGTTGATGCCAGATGGTTTCAGAATTGTAAATGAACCATAGGATTCATTGGGTTCTTTTGCAACCATTATTTTTGTCTGATTTCTTGAAGTAATTATTTCCAAATCGCTGAAACGCTTTGGAATTTTTTCACCTTCTGCTCTGGAGACAGGTTCCTGGAACTTAAGCTGATATGTATCTGGTTCTACAAGAACATATAATTTTTTTCCGCCTGTTACGAATGTAAGACCGTCTACAGTCGGGAAAATTTCTTTAACGCCTGCATAAGATACAATTTCATAAATTGAATATGTTGTCTTTTCGCTGAAGAAAGAAGAAACAATATATCCATGAGAAAAAGGAAGTTTTCCCTGAGCATAAGCATCAAAAAGATTTCTAAATTTTACATCAGGTGCTGGTGCAGCTTTTTTAGCCACAGCGGCTTTAGATGTAGCGGCCTTGGACGCAGGTTTCTTAACCGCAGCGGCCTTAGCTGCAGGTTTTTTAGCCACAGCGGCTTTAGCTGCAGGTTTTTTAGCCACAGCGGCTTTAGATGTCGCGGCCTTGGACGCAGGTTTCTTTGCCGCAACGGCTTTAGACGCAGTTGCCTTGGTTGCAGGTTTTTTAGCCACAGCGGCCTTGGACGCAGGTTTTTTAGCCGCAGTTGCCTTAGCTGCAGCGGCCTTGGACGCAGGTTTCTTAACCGCAGCTGCCTTTTTTGCTGCCGGTTTTTTTATTGTTGCCATTCTTTCCCCCTTAAAGATTTCATGTCTATAATTTATATCATATTATAGACCTTATTCTGTAAAATTATCAACTCTTTTCTATAAAAAGAGTATTACTTAATTACGCGCTCTGGCACTTTGCCAATGTAACAGCGCATGTAATTACTATTTCATCAACAGAAGCGCCTCTGGAAAGATCACTTATAGGTTTTGCAAAACCCTGTAAAAAAGGACCAAAAGCCTGAGCTTTTCCCAAACGCTGAACAAGTTTATAACTGATGTTACCCGAATTTAAATCGGGGAAAACCAATACATTTACTTTTCCGCGGATAGGACTACCCGGCGCTTTTTTGTCCAATACCGATGGAACAAGAGCGGAGTCGGCCTGCAGTTCGCCGTCAAAAGCAAATCCGGGATTCCTTTTTTCCAGAATTTCAACTGTATTTAAAACTTTATCGACAAGGTCATGTTTTGCAGAACCCTTGGTAGAAAAAGATAAAAGCGCAACAACAGGATCAGCGCTTAGATATTCACGGCAGGATTGAGCTGCGCATTCAGTAATATCGGCAAGCTGTTCGGCAAGCGGATCAGGAACTACTGCACAATCCGAAAAAATCATTGAACCGCCTTTTCCGTACTGGCTGTCCATTCCAGTCATAACAAAGCAGGAAGAAGCAGTTTTTATTCCGGGCGATGTTCCAATAATGGAAAGACCTGCGCGAAGCACATCGCCGGTCGTATGAAGAGCGCCTGCCACGATAGCATCAGCATCTCCCAGATAAACCATCATCGCGCCCCAGCGCAAAGATTCGGTAATATCGATTTTTGCCTGTTCAAGAGTCATTCCCTTGTTTTTCCGCAGTTGATAATATTCCTCGGAATATTTGTCCAGATGAGTATCGATACCAGGATGAATAATATTGATGCCGTCAAGGTCTACGCCTTCTGCTACTGCAATCTCCTGAATATCAGTAATTTTACCCAATAGGGTAACGCTTGCTGCTAGTTTTTCATCCAGTAAAATTCTGGCAGTTCTGATAATACGCTCGTCAGTACCTTCCGGCAGGACGAGTCTTTTTGGCGACGATGCGGCTTTAGCTTTCATTTCTGAAACAAAATCCATAATTCCTCCTAAATTTAAACCTTAAGTATAATACTCTCTTTTTCCAACTTGCGCAACCCTAATTAATTTGTTATAATTCCGTCATTATGACAGAAGTTTTTAACGATTTTCTGGAAGATGCCGATTTTGATACAATTTTATCTCCAGATATAAATTTTACAGGAACATTACGCTTTGAAAAACCATTTCTTATCAGAGGTAAAGTTTCGGGAGAAATTAATGCTACTGGTTTACTCGTTATAGATGAGAATGCAGTAGTAAATGCCAATATAAACGCACTGCGGGTTCTTATTCGCGGTCAGGTAAAAGGCGATGTTACCGCAGTAGAAAAAGTAGAAGTAACAATTACAGGAAAGCTTTCCGGAAATGTGACAGCTCCCGAAATCTACATGGAAACAGGCTGTGTTTTTAACGGCAGATGTACAATGGTTGGTAAACAGGCATGAGAACCCGTATTTTCTATTTATTATTCAGTTTTATTTTTATACTTTCTGTTAATATTTTTGCGCAGGCTCGCCCTGATGCGCTTGCAGAATACCGTGTCGGCAACTTTGAACGCGCAATTCAAATATGCCGCGATGAGATTTCAGAAAATCCCAATAATCTTGAATCGCATGTAGTAATCTGCTGGTCGCTTATAAGGCTGAACCGCTTTGATGAAGCAATGCGTTTTGCAAGAGCGGCAAGATCATTAAACCGCTTTGATGTAAGAATTACGCAAATCCTTGGGGAGATTAATTATTATCAGGGCAGAAATGAAGAAGCCCTGCAGTTTTTTCAGGAATACGCTAACGCAGCTCCGGAAGGTGCGCGAATAGACTGGGTTTATTACTTTATGGGCGAAATCTTTATCCGTCAGGGAAAATTCAGACATGCCGATATTGCGCTGTCAACCGCTGTTCACTGGGTTCCCGGTAATGCTGCATGGTGGGTAAGGCTTGCATACACCCGTGAAAGCGCAGGAGATTTATCAAGCGCGATAGAAGCGTATGAAAGAGCGCTGTCATTAAATTCTCAATTGGCAGATGCTCAGCGCGGAATTGAGCGAATCAGACGGACGATGAGCGGTGCTCAATAAATGGGGCTCAATAAATGAGTGCCCAATAAGGGTACCTTGAACTTTTAACGTTTATTTTTTATGCCTGAATATATTATTCATACATTAGGCTGCAAGCTAAATCAGCTGGAAAGCGAAGCCATAAGCAGTTTATTTTCTGAATTAAACTACCGCATTTTTAATCCGCATGAATACAGCGGTTTAGATGCAGAAGCGCCGCTTGTAATAATTAATACATGCACAGTAACATCCAAAGCCGATCAAAAGGCAAGGCGTTTAATAAGAAAAGTTTTACGCGATCATCCTGCCTCGCGCATAATAGTTACCGGATGTTATGCGCAATTAAACAAAGATGATCTCCAAAAACTGGAAACAGATAACAAACAACGGCTCTTTGTGGTAAAAAAAGAAGAAATTATTAGTTTTCTTCAAAATCTTTTTAAAATAGATAATAAAAAATCAGATTCCCTCTGCGTCCTTAGCGCCTCTACATTCCGAAGGAATGATACGTCTCTGCGAGATAAAAACACAATAAATCAATTCGAATTTAATCCTGCGCGTTTCTCTGAGCATACAAGAAGTTTATTAAAAATTCAGGACGGATGCAGTAAAAAATGCACCTATTGTAAAATCCGGCTCGCCCGCGGTTTAAGTATCAGCCTTGATAAAAAAGAAGTTTTATCACGATTACGGCTGCTTGAAAAAAATCACGCAGAAGCAGTATTAACTGGCGTAAGTATCAGCCAGTATCGGGATAATAATACAAACGCAGACCTAACAGGACTTTTGGAATATCTGCTTAACGGAACAGAAAAAGTAACCCTTAGATTATCCAGCCTAACACCCGATTATATCGATGAAAATTTTACAAAAGTTCTTTCCGGTAAACGAATACGCCCGCATTTTCATTTATCGGTACAATCCGGAAGTAAAAAAATCCTTGATAAAATGGGCCGTACTTACGATGTTCACACAATAGAAAACGCTGTTATTCTTTTACGTTGTGCAAAAGACGATCCGTTTTTGGCATGTGACATAATTACTGGATTCCCCGGAGAGACAGAAATCGAATTTATGGAAACATATAATATGTGTAAAAAGCTGGACTTTGCATGGATACATGTTTTTCCCTATTCCAAAAGAGACGGCACAGAAGCTTATTTATTTAAGGATAATGTAAAAGAAAGTGAAGTTTCAAAACGCGTCCGGTTATTTACAGAATTGGCAGACAAAAGCAGGGAAAATTATGTGCAACGGTGGCTAGATAGAGAAGTTGATGTTCTGATAGAAAAAAGCAAAAACGATAAAACATGCCATGGCGTTTCAGAAAATTACCTTAAAGTACTTATAAAATTCAGCGGGAACATGCCGCCTTCAGGAACTGTCTTACGCTGTAAATTGATAGAGAGCAGTTTAAACGCTGAATATGACGTTATAGGGGAACCACTGGATGATAAATAAAAACTTACAGTTTATGAAAAAAATAGTAAAAATTATGCAGAATAGTTGACATATTTTTTAAAAAATGCTACTAACACATAAGCTTATGTATTTAGGCAAAATTTAATTTGGAGGATTTTTTAAATGAAAAAAATCACAGTTCTTTTACTTGCAGCATTTTTAACAATAGGAACAGTATCAGCAGTTGAAGGTCTTTATGCTGGTGCAGAACTTAGCATCGCTGATTTCACAGCAGATGAAGTTATTGATGGAATGATCATTAGACCTTATGTTGGTTATGAAACATCGCTTGATATGGGTTTAGACCTTCGCGCAGAATTAGGTCTTCCTATTACAATGTGGAAATGGGATGATGACTCAGAAACAGCTCTTGGTCTTGACGCACTCTTGGGCGGAACTTTCAACCTGGAACTCTCAGATGCTTCCAAACTGGCTTTTTCTCTTGACACTTTGATCCTTTTCCCATTTGATGAAGAAAAACCAATGACAACAACTAAAGATCTTGGTTTTGGTCTCTTTGCAGGATGGATGGCTGCAACCGATTTTCAGATGTATATGAGTGTTGGCGCAAGATTTACCCAAACATTAGATTTTGGTGATCTTTACTTTGGTGTAGATATGCCTTTTATCCTTGTTGACGCTGCAGAATACGGCGATGACGCGTTTGATACAGCTATGCTTAATTTTACTGTTGGTGTAGATAATATTGCAGATTCTATCGGCGCTGGTCTCACACTCTATAACTGGATTGGCGATGATACATTTATTGATGATTTTGTTATTTCGATGGATATCTTTGGTACATTTACATCCGGTCCGCTGTTTGCTTCTCTTACAGTTGGTATACCTCTTATAGAAGACGGAATTGATTTCTTTGGTATTTCAATTACTCCAAGAGTTGAATATGCTCTTGACATGGGTCTGAAATTCTACGTTGAACTTCCAATATTTGGAATTGCCGCAGATTATGATGATTCTATTGGTGTTGGTCTTCTTTTTGGAGCAAAATTCAGCTTCTAATTCTTCTTTAGTTTTTAAAGGGGCTGTCCGGGATTTTTCCTGGACAGCTTTTTTTTGGTTAATAAGGTTCACACAGTGAAGTTTTGGCTTTAAGACCCGTGTGAGGCATTTTTCTCCCTTTTATAAAGAAGATAAGAATATAAAATAGGTGTTACAGAAATTGTTATCAAAACAAAGAAAATTAATATAATCCCGATTATATTTGGCAAAGGAAGGAAAGCTGCAAGAATAAATAAAACCCCTCCTATTATCCATAATAGGCCTGCCATCCTGTGAGTTTTATTCCAGTTTTCTGGATCGTTTAAAGTCCATGATACCCTTATTCCAATAGAGTAATTTTGTTTATTTTTCGGCATATAGTTACCAAAGAAAATAAACATTACTCCAACAAGAACCAATACAATCATGACAGTTGGCAGTTCTATGCCTAAATTCGTTAATAATATTAACGGCACAATAATAAGAGATAATATCGATATAAACCAAACTGTAAAAACTTGCATAACCTTAGATGCATTTTCTCGTTTAGGATCAGCATAAAAAAGAAAAAGTACAGCAATATTCAAAACAAAAAAGAATAACGGCATACCAAAAGCCATGACAGCTTTATGCGCATACCAGTTTGGATTTCCTTCAAAGTTCCATTGCATTGCAACTCTTTCCGGTAAATCGTTGTATACAGAAAGCGACAGACAAATCGGCAATAAACAAATAATCGATGTTATTACCAGTATTGTGATGTTTCTCTTTGTCATTTTTCTTCTCCTTTAAATTGAGCCAACCAGAGCATAGCTTCCTCAAAAACTGATGTGTTCAGCTCATAAAAATAAAATTTTTTTTCCTTGTTTCAGAAATAAGTCCTGCCGTTTTTAGCTGCGATAAGTGATAAGAGATAGTTGCTCCTGTCATATCAAAGCAAAGCCCGATATCACCTGCTGTTTTACTGCCTTTTTTTAGCATTGTTAAGATTTCACGCCTTACAGGATCGGATAGAGCTTTAAATGTTTCTGCAAATCCCAGTTTTTTATCCCTCTATTATTTAGAAAAATTTCTAAATACACTATATTGTACAGAAAAGTCTTTGTCAAGAAGTATTTAGAAAATATTCTAAATACTTCTTTTTATTTATTTTTTCTTGACATCTTAGTCCATAGTGGACTAAGATGTATCTATGAAAGAAAAAGATTCATTTGTTGGAGAACCTATGACAGCTTATGCGGTAAATACAGTTTCTATTCACGAAGCCAAGACCAACTTTTCCAAGCTGGTAAAAAGGGCTGCAGCTGGAGATACAATCTATATTGGCGCTTATGGAAAGCCACAGGTTGCTATAATTTCTAGCGATGCGGTTCCAAGGAAAAAGCCTGTTGTTGAGGCTTTTGGATGCATGAAGGGAAAAATGGAACTTAAGGAAGGGTGGGATGCTCCGTGGACAGACGATGAACTATATGAAATGTTTTATAGTTTTATGACCAGAGAGGAATTCGATAAATTATGACGAATTTTCTATTAGATACAAATGCTCTAATCTGGTTGTATGAAGGCTCTCCCCGAATAAAAAAAATATTACCATATCTTTCAATTCCGAAGTCAAAAGTCTTTATAAGCGCTGTTTCATGGTGGGAAATTGCAATAAAAGAGCGTAATGGAAAAATTGATTTTTCTAGTTCGCAGTTAGAAAAATTTACTTATAATTACGATTTTTATGACTTACATATAACAAAGGATTTTTTAAATGCATATTTGGGACTTCCAAAATTCCCTAAACTTCACAAAGATCCTTTCGACCACATGCTCCTAGCCCAGGCCATTACCTGCCCAATGCGCCTAATTACAGGCGATTCAGAGCTTGCGCAGTATTCCTCGCTGGTTATGGTGATTTAAACTTTTTTCACATTTTTTCAAAATTTGCTTGACATTATTGAAATTACCGTGTACATTCAAGCTCCGGGAAAAGTTTTTGTTCCCGGGTGATATTTGGCAACAAACCAGCACCTAATTTAAGGTCTAAGATTATTTTTTAGGCATTGTATTTAGGTCTTAAATTAGGTGCTGGTATTAGGGAAGGGGAGAGTGTTTAAAACCGCTTTAGCGGTTTTAAATTCGAGTTCCAGCCTAAGGGCTAGAACTCGTGAATGTATAACCAAGCGATTGGTTGTACGAGTAGGTGTTTTGGCTATTGTTGCAAATGGTCAAAACAA
>WQWU01000038.1 GCA_009785215.1 Treponema sp.
AAGACGTGTATATCAGATATTCTTTCTTAATTTTGAATTATTTCCGGGAAGCAATAAAATACCACGCAGATATGGATACAGGGAAGAAATTGAACATGATCTATTAACTGATACATCAGAAATAATTTTTTACGAGCTTCCTAAACTGGAAAAGCGGGTAACGGATTATTTTGAAGGAAAGATTGATACCGAAACCTTGTCCGCAGAGGAAAAGTGGTGTATATTTTTAAAGTACAGGCACGAACACGGAATGGAGCCATTAATTAAAGAATTATGCTTTAGGGAGGAGGGAATAATGAGAGCGGATAAGGAAGTCAAAAAACATGATCGCAGCTGGCTAAAATATATGCGAAATGTAAGCAGAGAAAAAGACAGAATCGACGAAAGATATAGAAATATAGCTGCTTATAAAAGGGGTTGTGAAGAAGAACGAGAAAAAGCTCATCAAGAAAAACTCTCCATCGCAAGAAACGCATTAGCCGAAGGATTAACCCCAGAATTTATTCAAAAAATTACTGGTCTCTCTTTGGACGAAATAGCAAAATTGTAATTGTCATAAAAAAATTATAACCGCCGTTTTAAGAGAAGAGTTCACACAGAGAAGCAACGCCTGAGGAGAGGCGAATTTATTATGGTGAAAACAAAAAAGGTTTCTGGTTTATCCCTTAAACAAGTAAAACGAATAAAATCTGTTCAAAAAAAGCAATCTGTTATTGATCCTGGCTGCGAGAAATTAACTCCAGAAGAATTTATTAACTGGCATCCGATTGGCGGTATGTCATGGGAAGAAAGAGCTCAGCGCATGAAAGCAGCAGGTATATTAGAAACGAAACCATCCTCAAAAATAGAAATTTCAGAAAATCAACTAGCAGTTGCGGTAAATTAAATTTCCCTATCCCTACCGCTCTCCCAATAATGCTTTGAGTTCTTGAATATCGCTGATGATCTTGCTGCGGGGCAGTTTTTGGAAACGTGAAGGAATCATTTCTTTGGATGTACATTCCAATACTGCAACAAGGTTTTGCAGTTCTACTTCGTGCGGGTAGGCTGCAGGAACAAAGTCGCTCATTGCTTCTTCCATATCTTCCTTTTTTACAAACACACGATCCGCCATTGCAGCAAGAAGGTTTGCACGTACAAGAACAGCTTCTAAATCCGCACCTGAATATTCATGATCGTATTTTTTAAACAAGTCCGATACAGAAAAATTACGCAGGTCTAAATCCAGTTTTCGCCTGAGCGTATTAAAAAGATCTTCTCTGTCCTTTTTTGATTCAGGATAAAATAATGCAAGATGTTCTTCGGCACGGCCCTGGCGCTTTAAATCGATTGGAATTAGATCCGGGCGGCAGGTAATTAAAAACCAGATTATTTTACCTCGGAACTCTGTGTTTCCCATAAACGATGCAATCTGCGCAAAGACACGGTTACTAGTTCCTGAGTCGCCTTCCTGATCCCTATCACCCAAAAATGCATCTGCTTCATCGATCATAACTCCTACAGGAGCCATCGCAACTAAAAGATTTAATACCCTTTCTAAATTGGATTCTGTCTCGCCCTGCCATTTTGTGCGGAAGTTTCTAAACTTAACCATTGGGATTCCAATCTCTCCTGCAAATGCGTTAACCATAAAACTTTTACCTGTTCCAACAGGACCTGCAATTAAATAACCCATGGGTAAGACATCAGGGCGTCCTTTTTTAATTGCCTTTGCGGCATTTTTAAACCGCTTTTTAACAAAATCGTGCCCTGAAACATGAGAAAGATCATACGAAGTTTCCATAAATTCTAAAAGGCCGCCCGCTTCGTTTTCGATTATTTCTTTTTTCTTTTTGCGCATAAAATCCAGCGATAACGGTTCGTCTTTTTCGTAACTTTCTGCCGCTAACCTGTTTAAGTTCATAAGATTTAAACCGGATGTAATCGCCGCAAGTTTTTCTGCAGTTAATCCCTTATCAAGCATTAATTTTCCTTCTTTTTCTCTGGAGCGCAAAAAACTTTCTCTTATTTTTGCATCTGGAAACGGAACGCTGATTTTTACGGTAGAAGGAGAACTGGATAAACGAGACGAAATATCAGAAAGATTTTCTGTTAATAAAATTATCGAAATATCACTCTTAATAAATTTTGGATCAGTTGCCCAGCGGTTAAATGTTACCATACAATAGCGATCGGCATCTGATAAACGAATTAAATCTCCTGCAGGAACGATATGTTCAGCTTGATCAATAATTAATACTTTCCGCAGTTTTGGGCTCTGAGAAAGAAAATATTTTTCCAAATACGGAAAACTTTTTTCGGGGTCTCTGGAAATAAAATCGCTTTTATCTTCATCTGCGCTTACTGCAAACTTGGGAGCTGCATTAATATAATCCAACTCCATTTGATTTTCGCAAAATGTTACGCCGCTTGATCTGTCATAGTAAGCGATTATATCCATGTTGCCGAAAATAATTTCAGAAATATAATCCTGAATCCGGGTAAATGTAAACTCGCCTTCTTTCCTCTCATGCGGAAGAAAATCCAGAATATTTCCGTGCAGTATATACAAGTTGGCGGTTTTTGAACCGTACTTGTTCGCAAGCTCCTGCGCCCATGCAGGCAGTATTTTTATATACTCATTGCTTCTAATGATATATTGATCCGACATAGCCCCTCCCGCTAGATCCACTCAACGTAATTTAATTTCTTGGCATCAATTTAGAAAGATAATCTGATAATAATACAGCAAATACCTCATTTATATTCCTTTCTGCAGCGGCAATAGCTCTGTTTTCTGCTTCTGCCATGGATGTATGCCCTTCTCTTGAGTTAAATGTATACGGAATCAAAGCAAGATTTTGATTTGTATCTCTTAAATTTGCCGCAAGTTCAATCCGCACAAAAATATTCGGATTATTCGGTAAATCAACAGGCGATAGTGTTACGTCTACATCTAACACATAACGGGAATTTACAGTAGACGCTTCTATACCCCAATCTGCAAAACGTCTTGCAAACGCGCCGTAGATTCTGCCGTTTCTATCATTATTTACTCTTATATTAACAGGAATTGTTTTAATAATATTCTGCGCTTCCAGCCTGTAAACATCGCCGCTGATTATATTAGCTGGAGCTGTTCCGTCTAATAATACAACAATATTTCTATAAGCTGCATTTACATCCGCTACAGCAGATGCAAACCAAAAACGAATAAATCCATCCAGCGAATTTTTTTGCGCATTTGTCATTGTAACTAAATTATTGATAATATTTAAATTTGCACGAATTAAATCGTTATAAATCTGAATACCTTTTGCTTTTTCTAAAACAGCAACAGCATAATATGTGCCTCTGGAATCGAACCAAACTTCTCTGATCTCCGCTCCCATCAAATTATCAAAAGATGATGTTGTTCGAATATTAGTTCTCATTTCTGCAGAATCAACCCAGCCGTCCATAACGCCGTTAACAATTGCCTGCTGATACGAAGTTGCGGCAGTACGTTCTACCTGCACAGTCTGACCAAAGTACGCTGTTAATGCCGCAAGCGCATTGCCTTCTGCTGTTGCGCGATCTCTTGCAAAACCTGTTGCCGCTACATACCGGGATCTGTTAAAAACAGAATAAACATCATTTACCCAATCAGGCGTTACAGAACGGTTGCCGCCTTTTCCGGAAGATGTACTGGCGCACGAAAACAAAAGTATCAATAAAAATGAAATAAAAACAAATCGCTTTAACATACTTGCTCCAGGTTTTTTAAACAATAATTATTGTTTCTTAACAGATTTAATCCTGCTCAATTCTGCAACGGAAAGTATCAATTCATTGTCCTTCATTATGTCGCTGATTAATGCAGGAAGACGGTATGTCCAGTTAAAGTCGTTTGCAGTACCTGGTACATTAACCCGTTCATCTTCCGGGTTTTGTGAATACCAGTTATTGGAAAGATGCAGTAAATCCTGAATCTGGAAAACCCTGTACCGTGATCGCGCTGATGCAGACTTGGAAAGAATAATTTTTGCAGTTCCCGGATTATAAATTTTCGGAAGCGAAGGCACACCGATAAAACCGGAGAATTGTTCCTGATCCGCTTCCCTTTCCCACCATTCACGCACAGTAGAGCTGTCATGAACAGCCGGCGTACATACGCTAAGCTGCGGATATTCTTCGAATGGTATATACGGAGAGCCGTCTCTATCCCACGCACGGAACCAGCGCACTACACGAAGCCCCAAAATCTTTAATTTTGAAAGCACACGCGGCACACATTCAGGCACAGCGCCAAGATCTTCTGCGCATGGAAGCATGGGAGAAGATTCTACCAATACAGAGAGAAGTTTCATCCCTAATAACGACCAAATTCTTTCAGATTTTTTCCGCCGTTTTTCCAATAAAGCTTCCAGTGCATTTCTATCTTCTTCTGCTTGGCATTTATAGGCATGAGAATTTCTAAAATACCAAACCGGGAAAAATCTTCCTTTTTCATATTCGACAAAAAGCCTGTCTTTCCACTTTGTCATTAAATAATTACGAACAGCAGGATGAAGTTTTAATCTGTCAATATCTTTTTCGCCTTTTATTTTCTTTTTAAAGAGCCACAATTCTTCTTCGTTTACGCGGACAAGCGCTTTGTTAAATACTTTTTCTGCAGCAGAAGCCAGTTCTTCTTCTGTATAGGAACTACCCCAGTTATTTTTTAGGGCATCCCAAACTTCTCCTGTAAGAATGTGCGGCTGTGATACCCAGCGAATTCTGTGTTTATCATAACCAAGTCTTTTTAAGTCGCCGGAAGTAATAGGTGTGTACGGCACAAAACGGCCAAGAGCAGAAGAATAATCATTCTGCGAGCTTGCCCAGATACGGAAAAATCCCAATACATGATCGATACGGTAAGCCTGATAATATTTTTCTGCAACTGCAAGCCGTTTTTTCCACCAGGAAAAATTATCTTTTTCCTGAGCTTCCCAGTTATAAATGGGGAATCCCCAGTTCTGACCGTCAGGACTGTACATATCCGGCGGAGCTCCTGCAGAAAGACCTTGAATAAAAATTTCAGGATTCGCCCACACATCGCAGCTGTCTTCGTTCATTAAAATAGGAAGGTCGCCTTCCATAATAATGCCTGCATCAGTAATTGCTTTTGAAGCGGCAGCAAACTGATTGTCCAAAGCCTGCTGAAGCCATACCCAGAAAATGTGCTCTTCGCGAAGGGTCTTATTATTCCAAAGTTTATCAATTTCTGCGGATGTTACAACGCTGTACTCTTTCCAGTCTTTCCAGGATTTTAAGCCATTAACTTCCTTTAATCTTCTATATACGGCATATTCTTTTACCCAGGAATTCTTTTCTATCCATTTTGATAATTTGCCGCTTTCTGCTTCTTTGGCAATTTCTGCTTTGTTTTTATCATAAATTAACTGACATATTTCCAGTTTTTCCTTTAAAACTTCATAGTGAGAAAAACGTTTGTATCCTTCGAATTTGTCTCTTGCTGTTTTAATCCGATTTTTAATTAAGCTGTCTATTGTTTTATATTCATCGAGATTTTCTATACTTAAATATAAAGGATGAAGACCAAACGCGGTTAAACTTGAATATGGAGAACTTTCATAACCTGTATCATTAACAGGTAAAATCTGGATAAGCCCCAGTTTCATCTTTTTACAAAGAAGAGCAAATTCAGCAAGGTCAGAAAATTCGCCGACCCCAATTCCGTTTTTTGTCCGTAAAGCTCCAACCGGAACTACTACGCCTACAAGACGCCTGCCTGCAGCAGAGCCCGCAGCAGAGCCTCCAGCGCCGTCCGCCTGTTTTTCCATATTCCCCTCCTCTTATCTGCAGAAGCAACTATTCTATTATATACCTTGTTGGAAGCGGAATACAAGGTAGACTTGAACAGTTTTTTAGAAATATCCTATAATACAATCATGAAAAACAATAAAATAATAACTCTTCTTCTCTTGATTTTATGTATGGCAGTTTTCATTACTGCATTAACCGGCTGCGGTTCAAAAGAATCCGCTATTAATTATGATTTTAATACAAAAAGCGAACCTGCCCCTGTTTATCCTGATACATTTTTTTCTGTTATCAGCGACATTCATGTTTACAGCGCGGAGCTTGGCTCATCCGGCGCTGCCTTTGAAAGTGTAATGATGTCCGACCGCAAGCTTTTACTGGATAGTATCGATTTACTGGATTTTGCGATAAACGAAATTTTAACATCGCAGATTGAGTTTGTAATAATTTCCGGCGATTTAACAAAGGACGGCGAGTTAATTAATCACATGATATTGCAGGAAAAATTAAAACGGTTAACCAATGCAAATATTGCAGTTTATGTTATTCCGGGAAATCATGATGTAAATTGCCCAAAGGCAGAAAGATATATTGATGACAGAACAGAAATTGTACAATCAATAACCGAAGAAGAATTTGCGCAAATATACGGAGATTTTGGATATAATTCTGCAATTTACAGAGATACTCACTCTTTAAGTTATGTTGCAGAACCTGTACAAGGTCTTTGGCTTCTTGCAATTGATTCTACGCGTCACCGGGAAAACGAACCTGGAGGATACCCGCACGTAGACGGCAGAATAACACAGGGTACTGCTGATTGGATGGCTGAGGTGTTACGCGAAGCAGATAATAAAGGCATAGCTGTAATGGCAATGATGCATCATGGCTTTATCGAACACTGGAAAGGACAGGAAAAACTTCATTCAAAATATATAGTAAAAGACTTTGCCAATTTCAGCAAATTCCTGACTTCATGGAATGTAAGAATAGGATTTTCAGGACATTATCATGCTCAGGATATTACCCGTGCAGATTTTAACGGAAATTTTATTTATGATATTCAAACAGGTTCATTGGTTACTGCCCCGTGTCCAATCCGTTACATCAATATTAAAAATAATATAATGGATATTAAAACTGCTTTTATAATAGACAGGCTTCATCCGGGAACAGATTTTGCAGATAACGCTCACGCTTTTGTTAAACAAACTGTCATATTGGAAGCGGCAAATGTTCTTAGAAGATACCGGGTATCCGAAAAAGACATAATTATTATAGCTGATGCTGTCGGAGATGCATTCGCTGCTCATTATGCCGGCGATGAAAATCCTGCTCTGCGCAAGCCTATTGATAAATCAAAATTAAGCCTGTGGGGCCGTTTTATTCTTAGCCAGCAGCAATATGCCATCGACGGCCTTTGGGAAGACTTGTATCCGGCTGATAATGATGTTACTATACAATTATAAGGAGAAATAAATGAAATCATCCAACTATTTTTTTACATCTGAATCTGTAGGTGAAGGGCATCCTGACAAACTTTGCGATCAAATCTCTGACGCAATTTTAGATGCCTGTTTAAAAGAAGATCCCGCAAGCAGGGTTGCCTGCGAAACTTTTGCATCCACATCATTGGTTTTAGTTGGAGGCGAAATCACTACAAATACATTCGTAGATTTTCAGCAGATAGTCAGAAAAATTGCAGAAGACATCGGTTATACTGATCCTTCTTACGGCCTTGACTGCAATTCCATGGCTGTCCTTGACATGATTCACAGCCAATCTCCGGATATTTCCCAGGGTGTTTCCGGCACAGGTCTTAAAAAATTTAAAGGCCAGCAGGGAGCAGGTGATCAGGGAATGATGTTCGGTTTTGCATGCAACGAAACAAAAGAATTAATGCCTATGCCTATCATGCTTGCGCATAAAATTTTAATAAACGCCGCAAAGTTAAGAAAAAGCAAAGTTTTAAAATGGCTGCGACCCGATTCAAAAAGCCAGGTAACAATTGAATACGAAGGTTTTAAACCTGTCAGAATCGATGCAGTTGTTGTATCGCATCAGCATGATCCTGATGTAAGCCACAAAGATATCGAAGCCGCAGTAATCGAAAAAATTATTAAACCTGTACTTGAACCAACAGGTCTTCTTGATAAAAAAACAAAGTACTTTATTAATCCAACAGGACGTTTTGTAATCGGCGGACCATTCGGCGACACAGGACTTACAGGCCGTAAATTAATCGTAGACACTTACGGCGGCATGGGCCGTCACGGCGGCGGAGCTTTCTCCGGCAAAGACCCGACCAAGGTTGATCGCTCTGCAGCATATGCAGCGCGGTATGTTGCAAAAAACATTGTCGCCGCAAAACTGGCAGACCGCTGCGAAATCCAGCTTGCATATGCAATCGGCGTTCCGTTTCCTGTTTCTGTAATGGTAGAAACATTCGGCACTGCAAAAGTTGACGAAATGCGCATATCAAAAGCTGTAGAAAAAGTTTTTGATCTTTCACCTGCGGGAATTATTAAAACTCTGGATCTTCGTAAGCCGGTTTATTCCAAGACTGCATCATACGGACATTTCGGACGTTCTGAATTTTCCTGGGAAAAAACTGACAAAGTAGAAGAACTTAAAAAGGCAGTTGGTTGATTAATGGCGGCATACAGGCAGATTGATACTTTAAAAGCGCAAAAATTCTGCGAATCGCTGTTTGCCGCTTATGGTTTTTCTTCAGAAGACAGCAAAACAATAACTGATGTATTAATAAGAGCGGATTTGTACGGAATAGAATCGCACGGCATTCAGCGCCTTGTCCGCTATAATGATGAAATAACATCAGGGCAAGTTGATGTAAAAGCAAAGACAGAAATAATACATGAAACAGAAATCTCTGCCTGTATGGAAGCAAATAATGCAATGGGGCAGCTTGTCGGCGTAGAAGCCATGAAACTTGCAATTCAAAAAGCAAAAAAATCCGGCTGCGGAATGATAACCGTACGCAATTCAAACCATTACGGCATTGCAGGTTACTACACAGAATTGGCGGCAGAACAGGACTTAATCGGCATAAGTACGACAAACACAGAAGCGATCTGTGTTCCTACATTTGGCTCGCAAGCAATGACAGGAACAAATGCAATGGCTCTTGCAATGCCGGCAGAGCCTTATATATTTTCCTATGACGCCTCCACTACAGTTGTTCCGCGCGGCACTCTGGAAGTATTCAGAAAAAACAACAAACCGCTGCCTGATAACTGGGCGCTTGATGCAAATGGTAATCCGTGCAGCGATGCCGCAGTTGTAATAGACAATATTATCGCAAAAGCAGGCGGCGGTATCGCTCCGCTTGGGGGTCTTGGAACAGTACACGGCGGACATAAAGGTTACGGACTTAGTATCATTGTTGATCTTTTTTCTGCAGTAATTTCCGGCGGCCTTACATCAAACTATGTAAATAGAAAACCGGGATCTACCGGTATTTGTCATTACTTTACGGCGATTGATTACGGAATATTCGGCGATAAAACTTTGATAAAAAACAATATGTCAAAATTTTTACAGGAACTGCGCGATAGCAAAAAAGCCGAAGGTCAAACCAGAATTTATACGCACGGCGAAAGAGAAACAGAAATGATGATACAGAGAAAAAACGGACAAATACCTGTTAACGAAAAAACACTGGAAGAAATGAAAAAAATAGCCGATTCGCTTAAGCTTCCAGAAGCTGCCCTTCTTTTGCAATAATTACTTCCGGTTTGGAATATTTATTATAACTATCTTCTATTTCTTTTAACATACTGTCTGTATATGCGGGTTCATGGTGAAAAAAAACAATCTTTTGTACATCATTATTCTCTGCAATTTGCAAAGCATGTTCACAGGAACTGTGCCCCCATCCTTCTTTAGCCGAATATTCTTCTTTTGTATACTGCGCATCATGAATTACAATGTCAGCTCCCTTAACAAACTGCCTGATTTTTTCATTTTCTTCTGCGGCTGCCATTTCTCCTTCCTCTGCCGCTTCGCCTGTAAATAAATTCCGGTACGGTTCATGATCATAAACTGTCGCTATTGATTTTCCTTTATAATTGATGCGGTAACCAAGGCAAAAAACAGGATGATTAAGAAATTTACTCTGCACTAGAAGACCATCTTTTAAATCCAATGTAGTTTCTCTTATCTGGTTATATTCGATATTGGCGGCAAGCTCTTCTTCACGAATCGGCCAGTATTGATAAGAAAGCTGAGTTTCAATTATCGATTTTATGCTGTTATTTTCGAACAATGCCGGCCCTGTAATGCGTAACTCGGTACCGGGAATATAAACAGGGCTAAACATGGGAAAACCCATAATGTGATCCCAGTGAGTATGTGTAAGAAAAATATCCGCGCTTATTTTTCCGTATTTTTTTATTTCATTTTTGACAAGCCAGTTGCCTAAAGGACGCACCCCGCTTCCAAGATCGATAATTAAAAGACGTTCATCGGCGCGTATTTCCAAACAAGCTGTGTTCCCGCCGTAAATAACCGTATCGGCGCCAGGGCAAGGAAGAGACCCGCGTACTCCCCAAAATCGAACTGTAAGCATATTTCAAATTATATTATAAATGATTTAATTTTTCAAGAATCAGGACTTTAAGAATATTTTTGCGCTTTCTATTTCGCTGTACAATTTTTCCATAATTTCCATATAAACATCTTCTTTAAGGCCTATCGTCTCCCAGACATCTTTTTCCGGTTTTTCGGGTTTTCTGTCTCCTGCAAAGCCAACATCGTTAACTATGGAAAAATAATTGGCTATAGCTACATTGCAAATAATATTTTTATTTTCCCCTGAATATCCGTTAATATTATGATGAAACGTAATAACATCGGTTATGGCGGAATCCAGCTTCCATGTCAAAGCAATCATTTCGCCGGCACAGCAATGATTTATATTAACAATATTTTTTTCCATAACAAATAAAGGTTTGTTTTCAAAGTCGGCTTTTGTAATCATTTGCATGTAATCAGAAGATAAAACCGCATTAAGCGGAATCTTTCCTATATCATGCAGTAATCCGGCGGCAAAATATTCTTCCAGATGCCTGGATTCAATTCCCTGCTTTTTTGCAAGCAGTTTTGATATTACTCCAACGCATAAACAATGATGCCAGAAACCTTCCATGTTAAGCCCGTTTATATCTTTATTTTCCGGCAAAACACTTAAAACAGCGGCAGATAAAACCAGGTTTTTAACCGTATTTAACCCAAGCATGGTAATCGCTCTTACAAGGGAAGTTATCTGCGTTCCAAGGCCGTAATAAACCGAGTTAATAAGTTTTAAAAGCTTTCCTGTTAAAACAGGATCCAGAGAAATGACATGATTTAAGTCCGAAGGATTTACATATGCATTATTGCAAACCTGCAGCGCCTTTTCGGCAGAAACAGGCAGGCTGGGAATATCGAGAATATAACTTTTTATTTTTTCAGATAAATGACTTTCTGTCATTGAGACAAACCTGCAAGCGGACGAGCCGTAACTTCTGCAGAAAACTCTCCTACATTATAGTTTATTTCCCCTGTTACACGGTCATAAGCTGCAACCCTGAAATAGTAAAGAGTGCCGTTTTTTAACCCGCTTATTAATATATTGTTTGTTACTCCAACATCTACCGGCGAAGCTCCCTGTATTGCATCACTTCCGAAAAGTTCTCCGCGGACAGCGCTGTAATAAACAAGATAACCCGCAGTATTATCAGCAGGGCTGTGTCTCCATCTAAGCTGAACTCCGCCGTCAACTGCTGCGGCTGTAAGGTTCCTCGGCGGCAAAGGCGGTTCGCCCGGCATATACACAATACGAAGCTCATCAAGATAAGGACTGCTTTCACCGTCTGCAGAAGAGTAAAAATCAACCGCCACTTGCACATAACGGCCTTTAACGCCGGATATTTCTGCACCTGGAGTAAAGGCAACCCACTGACTATTGTTTATATGATAAGGATTCTCGTTTGCGCGGATATAAAAACTCATCTCTGAATCATCAGAAAAACGGAATCTTCCATTTTCGCGGAATTCATTCCTTACAGCTAATTCTTTTATGCTTGTTCTTCCGCCGGAAACATTTATTCTTATAACACCGCTGGAGTTTTCACCAAGGTCTATGGCTCTTGTTTCCATTCTGCCGCCGGCTGTTGTATATCTGCTTATGGAAGAACGGCCTGCAAATACATTATGAATTTTAAACTCATCCATAAGACCTGTAAAACGTTCACCAAGAAAAAAGCCTCCGCCATTGCCGACAATAGGCGTATAAACTTCGCTGCTTTCACGGCCGCTTGCCGTAGCATAAACAATGACTTCGCTGTTTCCGTCTACAAGATATTCAAGCAATCCTGTGGATGCGTCAAATCGAATAAGATGATGACTCCATCTTTTGGGAATAATCGGAGTACTTCCTGAGAATTCCAGATTGATATGTGTATTACCGCTGATTGATGCAAAAAAAGACATAAATGACCAATGCAGTCTGTTTCTGGAAGCTGAACAGCTTATTCGCTGTGCAGCATGATTTCCGTTTAACGGTCTTGATGAAACCCAGGAAAATATCTGCTCTCCGTTCTCCATATTTTGAGGATACAGCCAAAATTCAATTGTAAAATCCCTTAAACGGTTTCCGGAAGAAAAAAGCGCATTGCGCCCCTGAGGCTGAATAACAATCGGCCCAGAGTTGGAGTTTATGCCGGAACGTCCAAATAAAGCAGCGCCGCTGCCTGTCCTTGCAGATATTCGATCTACCGCTTCAACATCTGCAGGAACCATCAATCTATAATTTCCGGTACTGTCTCTAAAATATCTGGGATCTCTTTCATCGAACGAAACGTAAAGATCTAGAGATGATTCCGAAAGCGGTGCAAAAGTTCCCAGCGCTCCTGCCGCAGCTGAATACCCGGCAATTGACGGAGCCGCAGAAGAAAGTATAAGCACAGGATGGGGTCTTACATTACTAACTTCGGTAATACCTGTCCTTCTTTCTGCGCTTCTCCATGTTTCTCTTCCGCCCAAAGAAATAGTTCTTTCTCCCAAAGCAAAAAGACTACCGCAAACAAACAGGAAGATGTATAATGCCAGTATGCTAATAAATAATTTTTTCATAATTCTCTTCTATATATATCGGCAAAAAAAGATATGAATAATCAGATAAATTCGGAAATAATCGATAAATTAAAGGCTCAGGCTTTAGATACTCCCAACAATCCCGGCGTATATATCATGAAGGACGAGGACGGCCAAATCATTTATGTCGGGAAGGCAAAATCTCTTAAAAACAGGGTAAAATCCTATTTTGCAGGCGAAAAAGACATTAAAACCGCTACCTTGATGAAACGTGTCAGATCCATAGAAACTATTATTGTTCCGTCCGAGTACGATGCCCTATTGCTGGAAAATACGCTTATTAAGCAGCACTCACCAAAATATAATATCAGTTTAAAGGACGGTAAAACGTACCCTTTAATTCGAATAACAAACGAGGATTATCCGCGCATTTTCCGAACCCGTCAGGTAATTTACGACAATAGCCAATATTTTGGGCCGTTTCCTGACGGACTTGCAGTAATTACAATGATTGATTTAATTGATAAACTTTTTCCATTACGTAAATGTAAAAGAATCAAAAAAAACGGGCCGTGTATGTATTATCATATAGGCCGATGTTTGTCTCCATGCTGCGGGAAAATAACTAAAGAAGATTATGGTCTTCATATCCAACGGGTGCAAAAATTATTATCGGGAGAGACTGATTCACTTATCATCGATTTAACAGAAAAAATGCACGAAGCGGCAAAAACCCTGCAGTTTGAAAACGCTGCACAAATTAGAAATACAATTAGAGCGATAAAAAGTCTTTCCGGCGAGGACAGTTCTGTAGAAGATTTAAACCCCGAGGATCGGGATTATATAAGCTGGGCGGCAGAAGGTGTGCTTGCAACATTTACAGTTTTATCTATGCGAGGCGGAAAAATGATCGGACGGGATCTTTTCCGTACACGCTCAGCAGCAGACGAACAAGAATCCCTAGAACAATTTATTACAACATACTATGATTCTGCCAGACAACCTCCATTAAAGATTTATATTCAAAATTTCTCGCGGAGACGCGGAGACGCGGAGAACGCTGAGATTAATGAAAGTGAAGAAGAAAAAAGACAAACTCATAATTCTTCCTCTGCGCTCTCTGCGCCCCTGCGCCTCTGCGAGAGTGAAATGGATATAATTCAAAATTGGTTTAAGGAACAGTTTGGGTATGAGCCTGAACTTTTAACAGCAGTCGAAAAACACCACACTGCTATTCTTGCAATGGCAAGACAAAACGCCAGCGAAGATCTGCGAAAACGCTTAAAAGAAAGAGGAGCCGGCCCCGCTCTAGATGAACTAGCCCGTGTTTTAAATATAAAAAAGAGACCTGAATGTATCGAGGGTTTCGATATTGCGCAGCTTGACGGCAAACATCCTGTAGCATCGTTAATATCATTTAAAAACGGTATACCAGACAAAAAAAATTACCGCTATTTTAAGCTGCGTACTGTTATTGGAATAGTCGATGATTTTGCCGCTATGCGTGAAGTTGTAAAACGCCGCTATTCACGATTAATCCGTGAAGGTAAAGAATTGCCGGATTTAATATTGATAGACGGCGGAATCGGACAAGTTAATGCGGCAAAAAACGTGTTAGATGAACTTGGAATAAACTGCGGCGCAGACGGCGTTTGCGTAGCCGCTCTTGCCAAACGTGAAGAAGAGATATGGCTTCCCGATGCAAAAAAGCCGCTCGTTTTATCACGGCAGTCGGAAGCATTAAAAGTGCTGCAGCATGTTCGTGATGAATGTCACAGATTTGCTACAGGATTTAACCAGCGGCTTCGTTCAAAAGATTTGCTTTTTTCTATATTGGAATCTGTAGAAGGAATTGGCGCAAAACGAGCGGCTTTATTAATGAAAACTTATGAATCATTGGAAAATATCGCAAACGCTGAAATTTCTGAAATAGCGCAGAATTGCGGAGTAAATGAAGACTGCGCTAGAGCTGTAAGAGCAGTGGTAAAAATCGAACTGCAAAACCGTAAAAAGAATTAATGCTTTACAATAAGTTAATAATAAGTATATAATTAATAATGAAATTAAGCAAAAATATACCTTTTTATTTAACCGCTGGTTTAATTTTTATAGTTTCAAAGTTATGGTTTACCGCTGCAGACATTAATAAGCTTGCTTTTTTATTAAAACCAATAGATACGCTTTTTGGATTAATTACAGGTTCGCAGTCTATCTACATCGAAAACTATGGTTATTATCATGAATATTATAATATCTTAATCGATAAATCCTGCTGCGGATTTAATTATTTCTTAATTTGTTTTTTAGTTTTTGTTTTTTTATTTACAGAACAGTTTTCAAAACCTATATATAAAGCTTTTGTACTTCCCTTTTCTTTGATCTTTTCATGGATTTTAACTATTTTTGTAAATATATCACGCATTTTAATTTCTGTAAATGTTTATACAAAAACTTTGATTATCCTCCCCAATCATCAGGATCTAATTCATCAAATAATTGGAATTACATCATATCTTTTCTTTTTATTATTAACATATTTAACAATGGATAAACTTATAAAAAGCAGGAAAATAAATGAAAAATCTAACTAATCCAAAGTGGCTGTTAATTATTAATACGCTTCCTATCATTATTTTATTTGTTCTTTTATTGGGGCAGTTTAATATAATAAAATCTTTGCTGGACAAAGAAAGTATCCATTATTGGAAAGTATTCAGTTTATCATTGGGATTACTGGGAGCTGCAAGTCTTATTTATACAATATATAATATAATTAAAAAACATAATGTTTCTTTCATTTATGCTTTAACTTCGATTATTAGTTTTGTTACTTTTCTTTATTTTTATTATTTTTATTCCTTTGAAATGTTTCCGCCTCATATCCCTTTATGGATGATAGATTCCAATACATTCTTTTTTGCAGGAACTTTTTTAATGCCTGTTATTGCTTATTCCATAATGATATTAGTTTTACATTTTTCTGCAGGCGAAAAAAGATATAAATCATGGATAAATTTTTTAATTGCTATTTTAATACCGCTTTCTGTCTATTTATTTTCACAAATAATACTCCCTTTACTGCGTAATAATTATTCGAATCCATTTTTTTATAATTTTTTGTTAATTATATTGATTTCCGCAACATTGATATTTTTCTTCTTTTTAACAAGAGGAATCTATATTATAACTGTTAGAAATACTGGAATACTAAAAAAATACAATCTAACATGGAAAATTCCCCTTTCTGTTATCTTTCCTGTTTTAGGTTTATTAATAAATAACGGGATAATTTTTTCAAGATGGCTTGTATCAGGCGATGCAGACACTGGAGTTTTTGGTAATTTTAATAATATATGGTTTTACATACTTGCTGTCTTAAATGGAATTGTTTTATGTTTGCCTGATTTTAATAATAAAATATTTAGATTTATAATTTTTGCTGTTAGAAGTATAACATTTTCTTTTTCTCTGTACTTCTTTCTGGTTTTTCTGCCTTTTTTACCGTTTTCTATAATTGCAATTATAGCTTTTGGCGCAGGTTTTCTTATGCTTACTCCGCTTGCACTTTTTATTATTCATATAACCGAGCTCCAAAAAGACTATATATATTTAAAAAATGTTTTTTCTGAAAATATTATTAAATTAATTTTAATTTTGGGTTTTTGCTTAATTCCAGCTTTAATTACAGTGAATAATTTAATAGATAAAATTGTAATAAATAAAACATTGGAATATTTATATGCTGCAGATTATTCTAAAATATATAAAATAAATAAAAAATCGCTGAATAAAACGCTTTCGGCTGTAAAACAGCATAAAGACAGAAACGATTTTTTCTCGAATAGTAATTTACCGTACTTATCATCATATTTTAACAGGATTGTATTAAATAATTTAACATTAACAAATGAAAAAATAGATGATATAGAAAGAATATTCTTTAATAAACCTGCTTTTAATACAAGAATAACTGAAACAATAAATTCAAATGTTTTAATAACAAATATTACAACAGAAAGTAATTATGATATTGCAGAAATGACATGGAGAAGCTGGATAAATCTGGAAATAAGAAATGAAGGCCAGGATTTTGCAGAATACTTAACCATATTAAATCTTCCTGCTGGCTGTTATATAAGCGATTATTATCTATATGTAGAAGATATAAAAGAATATGGTATTCTTGCAGAAAAAAGAGCAGCGATTTGGGTATATTCCAATATAAGAAATACGAACAGAGACCCAGGTCTTTTACACTATCTTTCTGGAAATAAAATTTCGTTCAGAGTATTTCCATTTTTAAAAAATGAAACAAGAAAAACCGGGATAGAACTTTTGCACAGCGAGCCTGTAACAATAATAATTGATAATAATATAATAGAACTTGGAACAAATAATGAAAATAAACATAAGAAGTCGTCTGCAAAAAATGCTGTATATGTTTCAGGAGAAGGAAAAAAATCTCTTAATTCAATTCAGCGAAAACCTTATTTTCATTTCTTGGTTGATACATCTTCAAGAGCACACAGCGAAATCGAAAATTTTACACAACGAATAGAAAAAGCTATTGAACAATATCCTGAACTTGGCGAAAATGCAAAAATAAGTTTTGTTAATAGTTATGTAAATATGTATTCTATCGGCGAAAACTGGAAACATCAATATATAATGCAAAATTTTGACGGCGGTTTTTATCTGGAAAGAGCAATCTCCATCGCGCTTTATAACGCTTATAAAGAAAGTGCTTATACTGTAATAACTGTTGTTACAAACAATATGGAGAACGCAATTTTAGAAACAGATTTTTCTGATTTTAAATTCGCATTCCCGGAAAGTGATTTATTCTTTTATATAGATGATGAAGGAAAGCTACTACCTCATTCATTAATAGATAGACCTAAAAGGCAGCTTCCTATCGATATGGATTATTCATTTAATAAAACTATTTTAGAATATGTAACGGATGATAATATAAAAGTTTATTTCCCGGATAATAATGAATCTTCTGTTGCTTTAATTAACAATATTTTTGATATAACAGAAGGAATCAATATAGAGAAAGATTGGAATTTTGCATTAGAACTTCAGGCAAAACAGATGTCACACACATTACATCCATATTTGGCAAACAAAGAATTCCTAAAAATGGTTAATTACAGTTTTAGATCTAAAATTATGATACCATTAACATCATATATCGTTGTAGAAAACGAAGCGCAAAAAGCTGTCTTGTTAAAAAGGCAGCAGCAGGTATTATCAGGCGGAAAACTTTTGGATCTGGATGATACCCCTCAGATGAGCGAACCCGGTATATTAGCTTTATTAATAATGTTTGCCGCATTGTTCATAAAACGAAAAAAATTGGTTGAAAAAATCAAAATAATGCGATAAACTAATACTTCTGTATGTTACATATTGGCATTGATGTAGGTTCCACGACAGTTAAAGCCGTGGTGATACAACCGGACACAAAAGAGATACTTTTTTCCCGTTATGAACGGCACGAGGCCTCGCAAAGCGATAAAGTGCATTCATTTTTACAGGATATTTTTGCACAGTTTCCCAACAATCAATTTAAAATCGCCTTTTGCGGTTCTGGCGGCAGAACGATTGCTGACCTATTGCAGGCGCCGTATATTCAGGAAGTAGTTGCAAATTCAATAGCGGTACGAACTTTTTATCCGCAGGCAAGAGTTGCGATTGAACTTGGCGGACAAGATGCAAAGATAGTTTTCTTTTATCATGACAATGCCGCAAACCGTCTTACAGCGGGTGATATGCGTATGAACGGAAGCTGCGCAGGCGGAACAGGCGCTTTTATCGATGAAGTCGCTTCGCTTTTACGCACTCCTGTCGAAGATTTTGATACACTTGCTTCTAAGGGATCACAAGTTTATGATATTTCCGGCAGATGCGGAGTTTTTGCAAAAACCGATATCCAGCCATTATTAAACCAAGGCGGACTTTTAAATGATATCGCCCTTTCTACTTTTCATGCTATTGCAAAACAAACAATCGGCGGACTTGCACAAGGGTTAGAAATTAAACCGCCTGTTGTTTTTGAAGGCGGCCCTTTAACATTTAATCCTACACTAATTAAAGTTTTTGCAGAGCGTCTTGGGCTTTCTGATTCTGATATAATTCTTCCGCCGAAAGCTGAATTATTCATTGCTTACGGAGCTGCTCTATCCATAAACGAAATGTTTCAAAATACTGAAACTAAATTTAGTTCTCAGGCTGCTCTTACTACCCTTTCGATGTACCGGGAAATTGTAACGGGAAATTCATTTAAACAAAATTTGAATTTCTTTAATTCTGATGCTGAACGTTGCGAATTTGAAACACGGCATAAAATGCAGGAAATAAATAAAATTAATTCGATAACACACGGAAAAGATACTCTGCGTGTTTATATGGGTCTTGATGCAGGATCTACCACAACTAAATTTGTTTTATTAGACGAAAACGAAAATGTCGTTGATTGTTTTTATAGTCCAAACAAAGGCGAACCTTTAAAAGTAATTAAAGAAGCGTTACTTGAAATGTATGCAAAGTATCACAAAGCTGGTATAAACCTTGAAATTATCGCATTAGGCACTACAGGATACGGAGAACTTTTATTCGATAAAGCATTGGGAGCAGATTATCACACAGTTGAAACAGTTGCTCATGCAGCGGCTGCACAAAAATATATACCGGGTGTTAGTTTTATTTTAGATATCGGCGGACAGGATATGAAAGCCATAAATATTTCTAACGGTATTGTAACAAATATTACTGTTAACGAAGCTTGCTCTTCGGGATGCGGTTCGTTCCTTGAAACATTTGCCGAAACTTTAAATATTCCTGTTGATAAAATCGCCGAAGCTGCGTTTAATGCAAAAAATCCCGCACGTCTTGGCAGCCGCTGTACAGTTTTTATGAACAGTACAATTATCACCGAACAAAAAAACGGCAAACAAGCCGATGACATCATGGCAGGTCTTTGCCGCTCTATTGTAGAAAATGTTTTTACAAAAGTAGTTAGAATATCAAACCCTGAACAGCTTGGAGAAAAAATAGTTGTACAGGGCGGAACGCTTAAAAACAATGCAGTTTTAAGAGCATTGGAACAATATCTTGGAAAATCTGTTGTTCGAGCGCCTTACCCGGGAGAAATGGGAGCGATAGGCGTTGCGCTTTTAACAAAACGGGAAATTACAGAACATGGTTATACTTCGCCTCATGGCCCTAATGATCGCTCCCGATTTATTGGTTTTGAAGAAATTAAAAACTTTGGTTATACGCAGGAAGCAAATCTAATCTGCCCCTTCTGCAGCAATAACTGTAACCGCACACTTGTAAAATTTTCCAATGGTTTAACATGGGTAACAGGCAACCGCTGCGAAAGGGGCGAACTTGTCGGCGATCCGAACGATCCAACGTTACGTGAAGAAATAGGCAAAAGAACAAAAGCTATGAACATTGTGCCCGACATGATAAAACTGCGTGACGAACTTGTTTTTAAAAATTATCCTTTTCTAAAACTTTTACCATCCAATAATATTACTATTGGTATTCCCCGTGTTCTGGATTTTTGGCGTGATATGCCGTTCTGGAATGTATTCTGGAATGCCTTAGGATTTAATATAACACTATCGCGAAAAAGTTCTCGTTACTTATATGAAAAAGGGATTCAATTTGTTGCAAGTGATACTGTCTGCTTCCCTGCAAAACTTGTTCACGGGCACATTGAGGATTTAATAGAAAAAAAAGTTGACAGGATTTTCTTTCCGCAGATTAACAGATTGCCGCCTGATAACCCTGAACGTTTTAGCACATTTACCTGCCCTGTATTAAAAGGTTATCCGCTTTCAATTAAATTTTCGAATAATCCGCAGGATAAACATAATATTCCTTTTGACTCCCCTATTTGCCATTGGTTCTCCAAAAGAGATAAAGATTTTCAGCTTTGCCGTTTTATGACAGAAACATTTAACATACCAAAAAATGTTACAATGGCTGCAATTAAACAAGCGGAAAAAGCTCTTGAAGATTTTAACCGCATATTAACAGATAACGGTAAAAAAATAATCGATGACGTACAGCGTAAAAATGAATTTGCAATCGTTATTGCAGGAAGACATTATCAATATGATGAACACGTAAACCATAATCTTTCACGGTATTTTACAAGTATGGGTATTCCCGTCTTAACTCTGGATTCGCTTCCAAATCTTGGAAAAGTTCCTTTGAATAAATCCCGTGTAGAGATTACAAACAATAACCATGCACGCCTGCTTTCTGGCGCAATTGTTGCTGCAGAACATCCTGCTTTGGAATACGTTGATATTTTCAGCTTTGGATGCGGACACGATGCCGTTTATACCGACGAAATGATTCGCATTATGGATGAGATTTCGGGTAAATCTCCGCTGATTATTAAAATGGATGAAAGCGAAATTGCAGGTCCTTTAAGAATTCGTGTCCGTTCGTTTATAGAGACAGTAATGACACGCCGAAAACTTGTAACGCATAAAACAAAACCGCTGCAAGACCCGTATCCTGTTAAACTAAACAAAAAAGATAAACACAAAGTGATCCTTATTCCGAATGTTAGCAGGGCTTTTTGTTTAATTTTATCCAGCGCACTTGCCAAAGACGGTTACCGCACAGAGCCGCTTCCAATGGGAGGCGCAGATGCAATTGCAATGGGAAAAAAATATGTGCATAACGATATGTGCCTGCCTGCACAAATTGTAATAGGCGAAGTTATTCTTGCATTAAAAAGCGGCAAATACGATCCCAATAACACAGTAGTAGGAACTGCAAAAGTTTTATGCGACTGCCGTCTTTCCAATTATATGCCGCTTACAAGAAAAGCGCTGGACGAAGCTGGTTTTCCGCAAGTACCTGTTATAACAACAGATTTATTCGACTTAAAAAAAGCGCACCCGGGCATGAAGTTTACTAATTTAACGTATGCAAATGTTGTTTGGGGAATAATTCAGGCGGATGCGCTGGAATATCTCCGCAGAAAAATACGCCCGTACGAACTCCAGAAAGGCGAGACCGACAAAGTCACAGAAAATGCATTTGTAGAAATTGCAAACGGACTTGCAAAAAGAGGTATCCGAGGTACAATAAAACCTTTTAAAAAAGCAATAAAAGAACTTTGTAAGATTAATTACGATCGCTCCAAGCTGCGTGAACCTGTTTTAATACAGGGTGAATACCTTCTTACATTCCACCCGGGATCGAATCAGGAAGTAGAAAAATATCTGGAAAAAAACGGAATGGAAGTAATGTTCCCCCGTATGTACGGCATTTACCGTCATCTTTTCCTGAATCATACTGTTGCAGAAATAAAAGAGTTTAAAGTTAAACATTCTTTATATGATACGTTATTTGCAATCGGCGGAAATAAATTTATGGATTATGCCGCAAAACACACCGACAAAATTGCAAAAAAACACCCGTTATATGAATGTGACGCAACATTGGAAGAAGTCGCCAAATTAAGCGATCATATCATGCATCATTCGATACTGTCGGGCGAATCATTTTTAATTGCCGCAGACATTCTGCACTATGCGGCAAGAGGTGTGCGCTCGTTTGTAATTCTACAGCCTTTCGGCTGTCTCCCAAACCACATCTGCGGACGAGGCATTATCAAAAAATTAAAAGAACATTACCCGGGTATTCAAATCCTGCCTTTAGACTACGACCCAGATGTAAGTTTTGCCAACATAGAAAACCGCCTGCAAATGCTTATCATGAACGCACGGACTATGGGAAAAGCAGAGTGAGCATTTATCGGTTTTTATCTCACACAGAGGCACGAAGAGCACGGAGAAAGAATAAATTCCTGTTATAGATAATCAAAAACTGCTGTTAAAATAATCTTTTTCATAAAAAATCCCTTGTTTTATTTTTCTTTTTAATATATATTGGTTTATTATGGAGACAAAATATAAATTGAATGCGCGAGATCTTACACATGGTTTTGTAGCTTCTGTTCAAAGTGTATACCTCGATCGCGATATAGAAATAACCATCTGTGATTCCGAAGATTCCTGGGATGAAACCGAATACCTCAGCAGATCCCCTGTTAATAAGGAACAGCTAGATAAAGCTATTAAAGAAATAGAGCAAGGAAAAGTCATTTCTTTTGCAACTCTTGAGGATGCCATAGCTTGTGCTACTGCGCAAAATAATAATAAAATATGATTACTTTCTCTGAAACTGCCTTTGCTCAATACCGCGATTGGGCTAAAGAAGATACAAAAATTCTTGAAAAGATTAACACTCTTATTACAGAAATAACAAGAACTCCATTTAAAGGAACAGGTAAACCCGAACCACTTAAAGGCAACTGGTCTGGATATTGGTCTCGACGTATTACACAAGAGCATAGATTGATTTATAAGGTTTTTCCCGATCAAATTTTAATTGCCTCCTGTAAAAATCATTATTAAAAAGCCCGTTTTGCTCGCTCAGAAAACTGGATCTGATGGCACGTTAGTGTCCATAATGAATATAATGTTCATACTGATAATTAACATCCATCCCGGAACCAAAAATAGAATCAAAATACTCATCAAAAATATTTGCAATAATACTTGTATACTTTCTAACATCTGATTTTTTTATAGCAATAAGACACCAACTTACCCCATCAGGACTTACCCATTGTCTTAAAATCCTTGTATCATTTATAATCTCAAATGAAGCTTGAATAGTTATTAAATTAATTAAGCTATTAACTAAATTTTTAAATTCATCATCATTTGCTCTTGATATAATCCTAATATGTATCTGTGAAATAATATGTGCTCTTGCTTTTATTTCTGCCAAATTCATAGAATGCCTGTTATTTACTAAATACGCGTCTCCTATCCTCCATATTTCATCATCGGGAGGCAATTCATTAAACCATGGCGGGATATTGTTGTTTTGCTGACCATGAATATACATTAATATCCAAAGATGCTAAAGCAAAAAAGTATCAATAAACCCATTATTTTTTTATTAAATTTAAACATATCCATTTTTTCTCCATGAATTTAATTAGATAATTTAACTCTAATAATAAGTCAAATTATCTATCCTGATATAATATTGTGAAATAAAGCAGCTACTTTATTTGCAGGATCTGGCTGAAATAAATCTTTTAACATTGGTGTTTTTTTTATGAGATTTGCTCCATTTTTTACTATGTACACTCCTATAGAGGCTGGTGTTGGTAAAAAACATGTACTTATATCTGTAACAATATCTATCGCAAGTGCTTTTGCAAACTCTTTTCTTAAATATAATGATTTTTTATTGAGTGTATCAAATGCTTCTGCAATTTTTTTTATCTCCTTATTGATATCTCCTATTTCAATATTCTGATAAAGATTATCAATTGTTGGAGCTATTCTTGCAATTTGTTTATGAATAACCTCATTCTTCTCCATACTTTCAATTAGCTTGCTTATATGATAATCAGTAAATTCACCTCTAGCCTTTCCATTTGGATTTGAATATACCATTTCTGCAAAAAGATGCTCATCTAGTGTTCTGTAAATAACAAATATCAAAATGATTTAGCCTTATTAATTTTAGCAAGAATCTCTTTAGATGTTTTTGTCCAAATAAATGAGCGTCCGGATTTATTCCATGTTTTAATATAA
>WQWU01000039.1 GCA_009785215.1 Treponema sp.
AAATATTTTGTAATTTCTAGGGAAGAATATTTTATGTTTAATTCAAGATCAACAGGATTTACAATGCAACATCATAAAGAAAATATTGAAAGATATAAAGAAACAGATAAATGGGAGTGGAAATATAGAATAATCGAAGAAAAAGGTTATATGAAAATTGAGTTTATAGGATTTTTGGATTTCGAAATATATTTTTCACACAGCAGCATTTATTTTTTGGATCCCCCATATAGATACAGTTATTGGTTTAATTGTGATAAAATAATTAGAGATGAATGGCGAAAGTATATGTATCAAGTAATAAAAATATTTGGTGGAGACCGAGTAATATATTTACCCGATCAAATGTTAGATCATTATCTTGATAAATTTGATCAGATACCTGTTCTAACATTTGATGAAATAGAAAAAGAATTAATAAACGAATATGGGATTAATAAATGTAAATTAGAAAACTTTTACAACGATAATGATAGTGGATGGTATTTTATTGATAATTTTAATGACTTGGATATGGAAAATAAAATACCTATTGAAGAGTTTAAAATAATGGTAAAAGATAAATGAATACATGGATGAAATAAAGGTTTCAATACATAAGTGTACTGCGCATTACATTTTTGTTAAAAAGGACATTTTGCAGAGAAGCCAGATTTTCTACTATAAGGAATAAAATTAGCCTATTTTAATTGTGAGAATTGGGTGATACCTCAAATCTAGAGATAACAAACAGACAATTTTTTATTATCAGCAGCTCTTAACAAATGATATTCTTGATGTTTTATACATATAATTTTATACGTCCTTATTAAGGAAAAAATCAAAAGCAATAATTTGTACATTCATAATTATTGAAGTATCTTTTTCCTTATTAAATTCACATAGCCATTCATTCTGTGTTTTTTGAATATTTTTTTTACAAAGTTCATATTTATTGATTGAATCATTAATCTTAGTTAGTAATTTATTAAAATCTTTGTTTTCAGTATTAAAAATAATTATCGAAGTTTTTATATCTCTCCATGTTGTATAACTAAATAACTGTTCTATTGCTTCTTGTAAATATTTTTCGCCTCGCCATATTTTACATTCAGCAATATAAGCTGCTTTATTATCAAACTGAATATGTATATCTGTTTTTCCTGCTTTAGAAAATGTTTCACCAGTAGTCATGCATTGATAGTGCGTATTAAATACAGCAATAAAAAAATCACGTATTTCTTCTTCATCTAATTTATAAAAAGTTTTTGCAGTTTTTTCCATTGAAAAACCAACCATGTTAATAATACGTTTAATATTTTCATAGTTTTCATTAGATAAATAATATTCTTTTTCCTGAGGTTTTGTGTTTGGTAATTCAGGTTTTTTAATAATTGCTTTTTTTAATAATATAGGCTTGGTATTTGGTGCGTTAGGATTAATATTTATTGGAATGCATAACTTTTCACTTAAGCTAATAAAATCTTCAACTTTCTTTTTTCTATTATCTAATGCATTTTTTATAATTCCATGTAATGATGTATTAAATGAACTTACATCATTATTTATATTATCTACCATCGTTTTATAATTTATAAAACCCTGCTCCAATTGCTTTTTCTCGAAATCTGGCGCTGCAATTCCATCTATTTCTTGTTTTGTCCAATTTATAGAAAATATTATTTTACCGTATTCACTATCAGTTGAATTATTAATATGATCTACTGGAAATCTTAGGAAGAAACGAGAAGATGGGGTTCTATATAATAATCTATTATCCCCATCGAATGGTATTTCGTATTTTATTTGGTAGCCATCATAAAAAAATGATTGATTTTCACTAGATCTATATCCGCCATATCTTTGAACTTTTGTTTCTGAAAATACTGGTGTATAATTATCTAGAAATAACCTTAATGGTTTTAATTCATTCAATGCAAAGTAGTAAGAATATAATTCTTCAATATCAGTATTTAGAATTTTTTCGTCGGAAAGCGAATTTATTTCATCTCTTATAGAATTTTTGATATTATCAAAGAAAACCGATAAATCTTCTTTAGCAAATAAATCAACCAAAATATTACCCCTTTCATAAAAAATATTTTTCTACTAAAAATATCACAATTAATTTTAGAAAACAATAACTCAAATTATATATTAACAAGAGAAATAAGTCTTCCCCTAAAAATTGAAAATATATAAATTAAAATGTTGCAAAAAAGCTTATGTACTGTACAAACATTTTTTCTTTTTGTCACTATTTAACATGAAGAAGTTAGACTTAACCGATGCCAAATCCTTTATCTGTGCTTGGTGCTTTAGGAGAATAAGTAGGTTTTATTCCAGTTTTGATATAAGCCTTTGCTTTCTTGATAATTTCTTGAACTTTTTGATGTGGTATTTTATCGAATTCATCAAGCAAATTCACGATAAAATCTCTTGCTTTATCAATAATTGAAGAGGCTTCCATATGTGCTTTATTAGTTATACTTTCCGCCTCTTTTAGAGCTTCTTTTTTTGCCGCATTAATAATATCATTACTTCTTTTCCAAGAATCTTTTATTTTCGCTTGAGTCTTTATCTCAGTATCTTCTTTAAATTTCAGGGCTTCGTTTTTTATGGTATTAGCTTCAGCAATTATACTTTCAACTCTTTTTCTTACATCTTTTTCTTCTTCTGCTCTTTTAAGTATATTCTTCTGTTTAATTCGTTTTTCCTGATTATACATTATAATTTCTTCTCTGCTGTATCTTAGACGCTTTGGGCCGTATCGTAAAAGACCAAATGGCTCTCCAATTGCCGTATAAAATTTGTCCTGTTCTTTTGACATTTGTTCTCTATATGCTTTATCACCTGCTTTTCTGTTTTCTGTCTTAAATATTTTAAATTCTTCATTACTCATTGCATTTGGTTTTTTTGTCATTCCATAAGCTTTGTCTGCTTCTCTTTTAGCTACTAAGCCAGGATGCATTTTCCAAAAACGAATGCCAATTTTTTGAGCACAAGCAAAATGAATATGTCGATGTAAAATATTTGGATTATACTGAAAAGGTTCATCAAAATGTTCGATGACCGATTTAAGAGCATCACCCCATTTTTCCTTTAACCACTTTAAGCTTTCTTTTTTATATTCTTCCCAGACTTTATATGACATATCTTCCGGCGCAGATATAACACCTGCTATCATTATTAAATCTTTTTTCTTAACCTTCCTTCCAATGCTGTCAATAGTTTTTTCTGCATATTCTTCTGCTGTTTTTACTACTTCGGAAAATGAAACGCCATGTAAAATTACAGGTTTAATAGGGTTTTTTACATGTTCGTAATAACCTTCTATTCGGTCAGCCTCTCCGGCAATAGTATAAATAGAATGACCATATTTCTCTTTTGTTGTTGATACTTCTCGAGAATAACCGTTATAATGAAAAAATTGAATACCCATAATATTTCTCCTTCGTGAAAGTAAATAGTAATTTTAGTTAGTTACCGACTAACCAAATCTATATATTTTTTAAAAAATATATAGATTTACGTCGGCAAGGGGTTTTCCCCTTGACCCCCGGCTCTTCGAGCCGATTTATTCTTGCAAGTAATTGCAAGAATAAATTCAGAGGGCAATTGCCCTCTGAACACCCAAGAAATCTAATGTAGTAACATTACTACATTAGATTTAAATCGCTATTATGTTTCTTTTTTCAAATAAGAAAAAAATCTTTCCGTAACATCATTTTTAAAATTTGACATAATAACCAAAATAGCTTTTTTTTCATTATTTTCATTTAGCACTCGTATTATTTCCACTAAATCAACCAGAGTTGGTTGCGTAGTTGATTGCTCATCAATAATAGGAGCTATATGGTTTTCATCAGTAGTTGTATTGTTACTTTCTGGTATATTTTCTACATTTTCTTTCTTTAGTCTATGTATAGGGGTATTACTTTCAGAAAGATGCTCATTGGTTTCATTGTTCTTTTTACTTTTAATTTTATTTGTAATACTATTTATTGTCTCTTTATCATTTTTTATATCTTGAATATCTTGTTCAGTTGCATTATTCTTTACAAACTTTGCTTTTGTAATTGTTGATTCGGAAACACCAAGTTCATCGGCTAATAACTTTCCGCTTCGACCAGTACCGTCACGAGTTTTTCTTTCAGGTAATAATGATGCTGCATGGAGGATTTCTATCTGACTGAGGTTCCGGCGTTCGGATTGTCTCTTGTAGGTATAGTATTGCGATTCCTCGAAATTTTCAAACTCGATTATTTTTACAGGAACATTTTTTAATCCTGCTTTTATGGCAGCTTCCCTTCTGGTATGACCGTCTACTAAATAATCACCTATGTCTTTAATTCTGCCAATCACAAGGGGTTGACTAGTGTCATATCCTCCTTCTTTCATTGAAGCAATGATTTTATCTAGGATTTCTGGCTTAATAGCGAATATAGATGATAACTTTTCGTGAGTTTTAATTTCAGAAATGTCCATCATAATATAAGATGGATTAGTATTCTGCGGATCTATTTGCTTTTTACCTTGAAATAACTTAATCATTTTCTTCCTCCTTTGACTTATCGTTCAAATAATCCTTAACACTAAGAGTAGTCGTGTTTGTAATGGCAGTTATTCGTCCATTATGAATATCCAGATTCATAGCAACCTTCCCATGCTTTATGTCGCTGGTTTTTTTAAGCAGTTCTTTGGTTAATAGCTCGATTTTTTCTATTACTGGTTGCATAATAAGCCCTCCTTTGGTTTTGCCTCTGTTTTTGAGTTAATATAAGCTAGAACTTCTGAGCGTTTGTAGAAGACCCTCCGCCGTATTTTTATTCTTGGTAAATCCAAGCGGCTCAGAGTTGTAAGGCAAATACCCCCTAATAGCTGGGCTGTGGATTTCCGATCCAGAACTTCGTCTGGCTGTTTTTGATATTCTTGAGTTATTGTCATAATCTTCCCCTTGTAAATGTTTTATTTACTTTAATTTTTGGGGATAAATGTCATAATGTCGATTTGCTTTCGGGCAAATTAGTTGAGTTTTTCAAGTTTTTCCATTATATCTTTATAATAGTTATTAGGTGCATCTTTAAATTTTTGGAATGTATTCACTAATATTTTTTTCTTAATTATATTAAATAAAAGCTCTATGGGTTCCCATTTCCCGTGAGGTCTTTCAAATCCAAAGTACTGTGCAAGAAATATGTAATTATTATTTTTATCTTTTTCTTTGTTTAATATTAAAAAATCATCTTTTCCATTGTCAATAAATATTTCCAGTTCATTTTTCATTTTATCATAATGTCGCCCAAATGAAGGATAATAAGTGACAACAGTATGTATCCTGCTATTAATAATTAGGTGGTTTGAAAATGTTCTCTGCTTGTTATAAATATTTTCTATAAGCGATTGAGTTTTTTGATGCATATTTTCAAACCCATCATTGAATACATCTATAGGTTCACTTTCTTTTGTTAATTTTATATCTAAGTCTTTCATACCTTGTTTTATGACATTCTCCAATTGTGAACAGTACTCATCAAAAACAGAAAAATTAAAGAAAAATGCTTGCTTTTTTTCAAGTGCATATTTGTAAAATTTTATTGAAATTACTTGACGAAAGTTAAAGTAATCATTACAAAAACGCATAAAATCCATAGGAAAAAAGTAATCAAGCTTATATTTAACTTGGGACTTTTTTATTTCTTCTAAAGGAACGATACCATCGTAAACAGCTATTTCCTTATTTTTATATAAAATACAGAAAGCCTCTTTTTGATCAGTTTTAAGTTGTTTTAATTCAAAATTATAGTGTTTGTATACTGTATGTATATCAATCATATTTATATCTCCTTACCACAAATTGTACCAGAAAAATCTGGCAATAACCGCCCAAAACACTCAATTTGGGCATGTTGAATGTTTTCTCTATCGCCGGCAATACAGTGGTTTGAATAGTGCCGGATCATTGAAGAATCCAGATGTCCAGTTTGTGATTTTAAGAGTCTTTCATCTTTCATTATATTGTGCATATAACTGGTATAAAAATGACGAAAGCCATGAAATGTATACTTTTTGGCAGTTTCTTTGCTCATGCCACATTTTACTAATGCCGATCGAAGGTCACGCAGAAATATATCCTGTTCCATAGGTTTATTAGGCGATTTTTCTGCCCAAAAGATATAGCTTTCCATACTGTAGTCATGCGGGTTACTTTTGGCTAATTCAATCAATTTTTGCATTAGCCCGGGAAAGGGAACTTCGACAATTCGGGATTCGTTATTTTTAGTCGTTTTTAGTCCATCCTGAAAATTCCAGGAATTTTGGATATAGAGACAGTCCTTTCCCAAGTGTTTTACTTGAAGTCCCTGGAGTTCTCCAGCGCGTAATGAAGTTACAAGTCCCAATATTGCAGCGATATAACTCCTTTTTTCGATCCACTGGACTCTGAAAATAGCCGTAGCTAATTCAGGGGTCAAAATTAGCCGCTCTTTAGACTTACCAGAGAACCATGTAATACCCGCTGTTACATCCCGATCAATTAATTCCTTGTTAAATGCCCAAGAGAGAGCAACTGTACCTGCTTGAATAATTGTATTCAGACGTTTTGCAGATTTTGGGTATCTGATAATTTGACGCTTTTTGGAAGCGGCATTTTTCCGCTTTGGCTTTCTAAGACCTGCCGCAATTTCAGCTTCTTCTTTTAAGGCTTCTTCTTCGAGAGCCTTATCAATTTTAGCTTGTTCTTCTATTGCTCTTTCTTCAAGGGTTTCCAAATTAGTAATAAACCCTTCTATGTCTTTACGGGTTATTTCGCCCAAGGATTTATTTTTTTCTGCAAAGAACGGAATCCAGTATTTTTGAATAACCCCTGCTTGCTCAATTGTATACCGTTTATGGATTGAATGGCGTTTTCTCAATCTTTCTTTAATATATGGACTAATATCCCATGACCAGAATTCTTCCAAGTATTTTATAAAATCAATAGCTTGACTAGATTCCAAAAGCACAAAACTTTTTAGTATTCCACGCCGTTGAAGTTCCTTACAAATATAATTTGCATCGTCATTATTCAAATCTGCTTCTTTTGTTAAATCTCTTAATGAATACTTCTTAAAAGAGATAGTTTCGTTTTTACGGGGAATACCGTCTTTTAACCATTCAAAGGCTACTTGTACAGCTTCAGCTTCAGTTGTTTTTTTTGTGCTTATAGGCGAAAGATAATCGCCAGTTTGATTGTTTTTAAATTTGACCAAGTAATATGGTCTGTCGGCTCTTTTAAAGACAATGAAGGGAAGTTTCATACCTAATCCTCGCAATGGACACAGAAGCGACCTTGGAAACAGTGTTTCAGGTGTCACTTTCGGTGTCACTTTTGACTTTTGCAATGATTAGGATTCCCTTAGTGGGTTGCCTTCCTTGTAATTCCTTACAACGTAAAGAATTACACTTTAGCAAGGACAGGACTCGAACCTGTGACCTCCGGGTTATGAGCCCGACGAGCTGCCAACTGCTCTACCTTGCGTCGTGTCTTAAAAACTTACTATTTTTGAACGGTTTTGTCAAGCTCATTATCTGGAATAGAGCTTTCAGTATTCCAGCCCCCGCGGATAGTAATAATTGTTGTAATTAAGGCAGATATAGCGATTAATATTGCCGCAAAAGGTGAAAGACCCGAGCCGGACACCATTAAATTGTAAATTCCATGAATTGCTGTGGCTGTTAAGATGCGAAGAAATGCCTGAGTCGGACTTGTGCGGATCAGTACTGCAGCAGCGCCAATGCGCGAACCGCAAGCGCCGTGAATGGCAGCTGTAAATATACGCAGTATAACAATCACGATATTCATTTCTGATGCTGCATATCTTGCATTTTCAAGAAGAGCAAACCCAAGACCAGCAATAAGACCAATGGCTGTTCCCTCTTTAACCGCCGTAAAAGATGACAGTTTATTTTTTTCTGCGCTAAAATGTTTATTTATCCAGAAGAAAATAAACAGCATTAAAAAACGGCTTATTTCTTCGGTAAAGGCAATACGAAAAAAAAATTCATAAAATAAAGGGCCTCTGCCTTTTGCAGAAAAAGAAATATTAAGAAAATCCTGCATGATTACGGCAGGGAAGAATGCTGCTGCTCCTGCAAGAAGAGCGAATAAAAATTTTACAAGAGGAAGCTGATACTTTGCCAGGCGAAACCAGATATATACTGCTATTACAGGAAGAGATGAAATAAATATCAATATCATAAGAACCCATGAACCGGACATGGTAGTATTTTATCAGAATATTTCATATGTTATAAGTCATGGAAAATATTATTTTAACAGGTCCGAAACACTCCGGAAAAACAAGCGCCGGAAAAGTTCTTGCAAATATAATAAATAACGCGTTTATTGACGTAGATGAATATATTTTTCAGGCAACTGGTCAAAGCCCCAGAGAACTTTACAGTATATCTCAGGAAGTATTTCAAAAAGCCGAAGCGCAGGTTATGTCAGATTTATCTAACCTTTGCGAAAACAAAGAAGGAAAACGTTTTGTAATTGCAGCAGGCGGCGGCTTAATAGATAACCCCGAAGCGCTGGAGAACTTAAAAAAATTTAATGCAGTTATCATCTACCTGGATATTTATGCAGAAAGCGCATGGAATAGAATTTCCGGTTCCATGGATGGAATCCTGCCGCCTGCTCTAAGAACGGAAAATCCGCAGGAGACTCACCGGAAAATGCATAAGCGCCGTTCTGCCGCTTATCAGGAACTTGCAGATATAATTATCTATGCAGAAGGAAAAACACCGGATGAAATTGCGGCAGAAATAAAGAACATGATTTAATTCATTTTGTTTAAATAATCATCTATATGCGAAGATGTTTCATCAAACTCACTGTGCAGTAAACATTCAGAAATTAATGTTAAAAGATCGCTTGTTTTACCTGCCCATTGCTTCTTTCTTAATTCATTGATGGCTGTTTTTGCCGTTTTTTTATCCAGTGCAGAACAGGCTTCTTTTATTATGCAGAGTTTTTCCTGCAATAATACAAGGGATTCTTCGGTTTCAACTATATTTTCGTTGTCTGAGTGTTTAGGTTTAATTTCATTAACAACTTCTTCCAGCCTGTTAAGGAATTCTTTCGACTCTGTTAGTATTACGTTTATATCTTTTTCCCTGCCGGCCTGTTCCAGTCTTTGCGAAGTAATAGACAACTCGCTCTCTCCAATATTGGCAAGAGCGCTTTTCATTGCATGAACATTAATAATAAACATTTGAAGATCGCTTTGTTCTTTTAGATTATTTTTCAGGCAGATTCTTATCGATTCAATGGCTTTGCCTGCATCTCGTGCAAATATTTCTGCCAGCTGATTATCAATTTGCTGAGGCGAACCGCCGGCATTTTTTCGTTTCCCGGCTTTTTCTTTTTGCGCTGCATCCAGCACTTCTGCAGTCTGCTTGTTACGGATAAGTTTATTTAATATAACATTCAAGTGGCGAATATCAATAGGTTTGGAAATAAAATCATTAAATCCATTTTTTAAAAACATTTCTGCCTGTCCGGATATCGCGTTAGCTGTTAAAGCAACAATTGGATGCGTATAACCGAGATTCCGGATATGTTTTGTTGCTTCTATACCGTCCATTTTAGGCATCATGTGATCCATAAACACAACATCGTAAATTGTGCCCTGTTTTATTTTTTCCAGAGCTTCAAATCCGCTTGTTGCAAGATCAATTTTTAGGCCATACGGAGCCATTAAACCTTTTGCAACGTATAAGTTTGTTTCAACATCATCTACAATAAGAATGTGACCGTACGGCATATATTCATGTATTATCTGGGATTTTTTTAACTGTACTGCATTTCCAAGTTTAAATTGCTGCAGGTTTTCTGCAATATCCCTGCCTATAATGCCGCGGACACCGATACCATCAGTTTTTTGCGGCAGGCGAACTGTAACAGTTGTACCCTCGCCGGCAGCGCTTTTAATATTAATTTTACCGTACATTAAGTTAACAAGATTACGTGTAATTGTCATGCCAAGCCCTGCGCCTTCGGTTGTGCGGTTGGCTTCCATGTTAAAGCGGGAATATTCATCGAACAGCTTGTTTACCTGTTCCTGTGTCATGCCTTGCCCTGTGTCTTTTACCTGGAAAACAAGCGTAACAATTACAGCGCCGCCGCCGCGTCCAATGCATTCTGCACTGACTGTCAGCGTAACTTCTCCGTGATCTGTATATTTAAACGCATTGGAGAGTAAATTATTTAAAATTTGTTTAATACGAAGTTCGTCTCCCACCAATACTGACGGAATATTTTCATCAATATCTATTTTAAATTCTACAGGTTTGCTTTCGTATCTGATATAATTCAGCTGAATAATGTCGTTAATCAAACTTGATACATCATATTTTACAGGAACTAGTTCCAGCTTACCGGCTTCTATTTTTGAAAGATCGAGTATATCGTTAATAATATTTAAAAGTAAATTACCGGAATTATTAATTTTTAAGAAAGCCTCGCTGGCAGAAGGAGGATGAGAAGAATTAAGCATCTGAATTTCTGTTAAACCTAAAATTGCATTTAACGGTGTCCGGATTTCATGACTCATTGTAGCAAGAAAATTGCTTTTTTGCTGGGTTCTAATATCCGATTTCATTTTTGCCTGAGTAATATAATAGAGCATGATACATAAAATCCATGCCAATAGTGAGCCAAGGATTATCAGGAATAAAGCCATGTAGGTTACGCTTCTGTAATATTCATTTACCGGAATGACAATGCCCAAATGCCAGTTGTATTTAATTTTTTTAAAATAAACGACTGAATCTTCGTACATATTAATTTTTATTCTGCGTTCATAAATATTTTCACCCATTTTTAATTCGTCTGTAATTTTTGCAAGCCCGCTGTCGATATTATATAATTTTTGGCCGATAAAATATTGTTCAGGGTGGGCGATTATCTCCAGATTTTCATTGACCAAAATTCCGTAACTGCCTTCTGTAAGATTTATTGTAATTGCATTTCTGTAAATTCTGTTAAGTTCGATATCCAAACATATAATAGCCAATGGATTATCGTTTTCATCTGTTAAATAGCGTGAAAAAGTCAGAACATTTTTACCGGAAAAAGAATCCATGTGAGGTTCAGAAATAGTTATTTTTCCGCTGGCATTTATTGCTTTCTGAAACCATGGCTGTTCACGGGGCGCAAAATCTGCAGGCACTGTCCAGTTTCTTCCTGTTATATATTTACCGTTCCAATTAAAAAAATATCCGTAAGTAGCGTTTAAACCGGTCATTCGTTCTTTGTCGCTTAGAAGAAAATCTGTAATATCTGTCATGTAGGAGGATATAAGAGTTTCATTCTCATTTTTTAGAATCATGCTGCGGATTGTCTCGGAATATCCGACAAGAAAAGTTTCCGGTTCAAGGAGGTTAGAAACAAGCTCTGTTTCTGTAAAGACGAGCGCATTTTCTGCATCTTTAACCAAATGCCTGTGTTCAATTCTGCTTGCGAAAATAAAGCTGGATACACCCATAATAACAAACGCAACCACAACGACAAACATTTGCAGATAGATTGAATTGGACGCTTTGCTTTTTTCAGAAGATGCCCGCAAATTTACCCCCGCTTAAAACATGATTATGTGAATAATTTAATTATAAGCTAGATTTTGAGAAAAAGGTACTAAATATGCGAATTTACACATTCCAACAGCGAAGATTGAGAAAATGGCTTTGAAACAATGCCTAAAGCGCCCAGTTTTGAACTTTTTTCTTCGACGGATGCGTTTATGGTACCAGTAAGGAAAATAACAGGTATTTCCGACCAGTTATTATCGGATTTTAGTTTTTCCAGCGCTTCAAAGCCGTTCATTTCCGGCATCTCAATATCCAGAAGTATCAGATTCGGCTTTATTTTTTCCAGCAAAGTGAACATTTTTACTGCAGAAGGAAGAGTCATAACCTGAAAATGATCCTCCAGAGCTTCTTCTGCCATTGCCAGATTTGTATCACTATCGTCTACTATAAAAATCGTTTTCATTGTACTTATACTACTAATAAGTTTAAATTAATGTCTAGTAGGTAATTATATGAATAATAGAAAGAGTATACTTATAGCTGTCCGGAATGAAATGGAAAAGGAGCGCATTTTATCGGCTTTAACCGGGAAGGATACTTTTTATATAGCCGGTATTGCAAAAGATGAAGCAGATGTAATAATAAAATCTGAAAAATTAAAACCGGATGCGCTTATTATTGATTTATTTTCTTCTGGAATATCAAAGCCGGATCTGGTGCGGTTTGTTGGAAGAAGATCTCCGTCTACGCTGATAATTGTTCTTGGTAATCCAGAAGAAGATGATCTTGAAGATGAACTTACGGCTCTTTTATTTTATGCCGGTATTTCCGGATTTGTATGTAAAAACGAGGATTTAGACATACTGGCGCTTATCACAGAACTTGTTTTTTCCGGAAGGAAATATATCAGCGCATCGGTAGTAACGCGGCTTTTTAAAATGTATTCATTTATAAGCCAGTTTCCGGAACGGCCGGCTGAACTAAACAGCGATTTTTTTTCACCAGCCGAATACAGTATTGTAACATATCTTGCCAAAGGACTTTCAGATGAAGAAATAGCCGAAGACCTGCATCTTAGCGAAGGAACAATTAAAAATTGTCTGACAAATATCAGGCGTAAAACAAATATGAAAACCCGTTTGGAGATAGTGATGTTTTCGCTTATATTCGGGCTTGTGCGCCTGGATAAGGCATCATGGAACGATAAAATCGATGGACTTTTTCAAAAAAAATTGTAATGTCTGCACGTTAATTTTTAAATATAATGCCGGTTTTGTCTGCATCTGCGGTAACTGTATCTCCCTCTTTAATTGTTCCGCCGATTACCTGCTTTGCCAGAGGGTTTTCCAAATCGCTTTGAATTGTTCGCTTTAAAGGCCGGGCTCCGAACAAGGGATCGTAACCTCTTTTTGCAAGCAGCGATTTTGCAGCGTCTGTTAAAACAAGGTTAATTTTGCGCTCTGTTAATCTTTCTATAAGCCGTGATAATTGTATCTCGATAATTTTTCCAATTTCGTTTTTTCCAAGCCTGTTAAAAATTACGGTTTCATCTATACGGTTAATAAATTCGGGTCTAAAATTCTGCTTTATTAGTTCCATTAAAGAAAAACGCAATGCTTCATTTACTTTTTCTGCAGTATCGGTATTCTTAACACCGGCTTCTAAAATTAAATCCGAGCCTAGATTGCTTGTCATTATGATAATTACATTTTTAAAATCGATAACTCGTCCTTGTCCGTCGGTCAGGCGGCCGTCATCGAGTATTTGCAGAAAAACATTAAAAACTTCGGGGTGTGCTTTTTCTATTTCGTCAAAAAGTATCACGCTGTAAGGACGGCGCCTGACAGCTTCTGTTAATTGACCGCCTTGTTCGTAGCCGACATACCCGGGCGGCGCGCCGATTAAACGACTGACAGAATGTTTTTCGCCGTATTCGCTCATGTCTATCCGTGTAAGAGCTTTTTCGTCATTAAAAAGAAAATCTGCAAGTGTTTTTGCAAGTTCGGTTTTTCCTACGCCAGTTGGCCCCAAAAACAAGAATGAACCCAACGGGCGCGCCGCATCGGATAACCCCGCCTTGTTGCGCCTGATTGCATTTGCAACAGCGGCAAGAGCTTCATCTTGTCCGACGACACGCTTTTCTAAAACTTTTTCTAAATCTAAATATTTTTGCAGTTCGCCGCTCAGCATTTTTGATACAGGAATGCCTGTCCATGCCGAAACTACGATAGCAATATCTTCTTCGCAGACCTCTTCGCGCAACAAGGCACCAGCAGTTGCACCAGCTGTAGTTCCATCGCCTTCGGAAGGGCTGCGTTTTTTTTCTATTTGATCTGTAAGGAAAGCAAGCTGCTTTTGCGCTTCGGGAATTTTCCCGTGTTTAACTTCTGCGGCTCTTGAAAGATCGCCTTCACGTTCATAACGTGTTTCATCGATTCTTAGGCTTTCTATTAATTGTTTTATTTCCCGTATTTTTTGAATATCAAGTTTTTCGCTTTCCCATCTGGCGTTCATTACATTACGTTCTTTGGTTAGGTCTGCTATTTCTTTTTCGAGTTTTAGCAGGCGTTCTTTGGATGCGGAATCTTCTTCACGCGAAAGCGCCTGCCTCTCTATCGATAACTGTAAAAGTTTTCGTTCTAGTTTATCAAGTTCCGTAGGACGGCTGTCCAGTTCCATTTTTAAACGTGACGCCGCTTCATCTACAAGGTCAATTGCTTTATCTGGCAGAAAGCGGCTTGTAATGTATCTGTCAGATAAACTGGCAGCCGCAACCAACGCCTCATCTTTAATTCGTACACCGTGATGGACTTCGTAGCGTTCTTTAAGCCCGCGCAGAATTGCAATAGTATCTGGTACATTTGGTTCTGCAGTATAAACCTGCTGAAAGCGACGTTCAAGAGCCGCATCTTTTTCGATATGTTTTCTGTATTCATCAAGAGTGGTTGCGCCTATGCAGCGAAGTTCACCTCGTGCCAGCGCGGGCTTTAACAGATTAGATGCATCGGTTGCGCCTTCTGCAGCTCCTGCGCCGACAAGGGTATGAAGTTCATCAATAAATAGGATTATTTTTCCGTCTTCGGCCTGCACATCATGGATGACTGCTTTTAATCGTTCTTCGAACTCGCCGCGGTACTTTGCGCCTGCAACCAGTGCGCCAAGATCCAGCGTTAAAAGTTTTTTTCCTTTTAAACTTTCGGGAACATCACCCGATACAATGCGCCGTGCAAGTCCTTCTACGATTGCAGTTTTTCCAACACCCGGTTCTCCGATAAGAACAGGGTTGTTTTTTGTACGGCGCGAAAGTACCTGCATACATCTGCGGATTTCTTCGTCCCGGCCGATTACCGGATCAAGTTTTTCCTGACGCGCTAATGCCGTTAAATCACGGCAATAGCGTTCAAGTGAATTTGCTTCGTTTTGTGCTTCAGTTTGCATTAACAATCTCTGGGTGTGTTACTCTGCAGCAGCGCCCCAGTTACCCATGCCTTCCTGAAGAATCTGGCGTGCCATTTCGATTGTAATGTCATATAACGCAGAATCTCTATTTACAGATGTTTCCAGTGCACGGGCAACTTGTTCGTTTAACTGTGATTTTGGAATTGTGTACAATACATAAGCTGTGTATTCATCTGTGAATTCATCTTTTTTATCCGGATCGTAGCGGCGGCGAAGGCTCCACCAGTCACTTTCGCGCTGTGCGCCGGAATATGAAACATTAATAACTGCGCTAATGATACTGTCAATCTCCTGCTGATAAGTGCCGGAAGAGGGAGTTGAACCTGTTACTCCAGTTGATTGAGCCATACCTTGTACTTTTGCATTGTAATTTGAAACAATGGTTGTACGGAGCATTGCGCCGATACGCTGCTGAGCGCTGAAATTATCTGCCCATGCAAGAACAAATTGTCTGTTCACGCCTGTTTCTTCTCCGACAACACAGTATTTATCCCTGAATTCTGACTGTGATTGCAGTCTGTTAATACCATGCGCGACATAAGTTGTAACCCAGCCTGGAGTAGAAATACCCATAACTGTTCCCTTGTTTTCCAGCTCTACAACTCTTACTTTTGGTTTGGACGCACATGCAAAAAGTGCGATTAGTACAAAAACAGCAAGCGCTGCAAATGTTATTTTTCCGATTTTCATTTTAATTCTCCTTAAAATATTTTTCTTAATTTATGATAAAATTGCATGCAATTTTTCACCTAACAAAACAGCTTCTTCCGGCGTAGGCATCGATGTTTGAATAAACACGCCCTTGCGTCCGAAGAAATCGATCAATTTTTTTGAATAATCAGCAAGAGCATCTACGCCTGACACTCCGTCATCAATATGATCCCAATAAAAATGACGCAATGCAAGAGGTATTTTTCCTGCTGCAGCATCACGGACTTTTTCCCAATTCTGCACTTGCGGAATAGTAAAGTCAAGACCGGTAAGCCCGGGGATTTCCATCATTGCTTCCGCTACGTTAGAAACATCTCCGCAGGAATGAACGACAATGCCGCCGAATTCTTTTGCAATCATCGAATTATATTTTACTCCGAATTCTCTGTACAGATTCGGAGAGAGAAGCGCTGCAGTATCATCGCTGACTCGGATTCCCATTTCTTTCGGCACATACCAGAATTCATGGCTTACTCCGTAAAGATTTGTTATCCGCTTAAGCATTTCTTTTATATAACCAATTGTAGCTTCTGTAATTTTTTCCATAAGCGCATGAACTTCATCGGGATAAACTAAAGTTGCTTCGATAAATCCTGTGTATTCCCAAATTAGAGACGCAGTAACAAGCGGAGAAGGAACATTTACAACCCTAAGCGGAATTTTTGATTTTGTTTGCAGCTCTTCTACATGTTTCCATGCCTGTTCAAAATAAGGATTATTAACAGGATCGGGAACTTTTAAATTAAAAACTTCATCGACATTTTCTTCACGGATAAGAGGTGTCACCCAAGGGTCGGCTTCATCGTTTGGCTTGCATTCGCAGCCAAAAGCGCCTGCAATTATATTGATACCCTGATTCGGTTTTATATTGGAAAAGCCGTAATCGTAAAGACCTTCTCTTTTTTTAGCATGATCTTCCGCCCACTCAATTTCTGTATCAGGGTTATTGTAGAATTTTTTTGTAGCCATATGCATGTGGCCAACTTCTATAACAAACGGTACTTCGTTTAAACCTCCTGCAGGGCGGCAGTCTTCCATCCGCCAATTTGCTTCTATTAATTTTTTCTTTGTTTCTATATCGAGTATCTGAGCCATCAGCATCTCCTCATAATAATTATATCACATGGAAAGATGCATGTCAGCTTTTTGATCCTAACTGAGCTGCCTTTGAAACAATCTCCTTAAAATAATTCCCTTCGCTGATAGATAATCCTGCTCTGGAGATAATATCTCGCAGGAACCGTTCCTGATCTTCCCTGCCTGGATTTTTATAAAATCCGATATTTGCAAGATTATTGGTAATTGAGTCTACAAGACCCAAGATTTCTGTTTGATTCATGGGAGTCCACTCACCTTTTACGGGGCGCTGCTGCTCCATGGCTAAAAAAAGCTCATAGGCATAGAGCTGAACAGCATGAGACAGATTGAGGGAAGGGCAGGCTTCGGAGACTGGTATATGAGAAGCAAAATTGCACAAGTTCAGTTCTGCTTCTTCTAGACCTGTACGTTCATTGCCAAAAACAATGGCAGCTCCGCCGCTAAAATCCCCGGATTTTTGATACTGAAGAAGCCAGGCTGCCAAATCACGGGGAGACATGGATACATTTTTACGGTTTTGCCCTCTGCGGCGGGTTGTGCCTGCTATTATAGAACAATCTGCTGTTGCATCGGCTAAATTATCAAAAAAACGGGCATTTTCCCAAATATCCCAGGCATTTACAGCTCTTATTTTGATTTTTTCTATATCCAGGGGTAAAGGGGCGGACAATCTAAGCTCATAAAGCCCCATATTTTTCATAGCACGGCATATTGCGCCCACATTACCGCTTTCAGATACCTGGTGCAGGATTATTCTGATATCTCGCAAAATCATTTTGAATTATAACATACTATTGACATTAATTACTAAAATTTGTATGATTAAAGTGTATATTCTCTTTGCAGCTTGCGGGGGGAATAAATTTTGAAAGGAAGTGACATGGCTAACAATGATATTGTTCCCGGGTTCGATGACGAGAAAGATGACAGTTTAAAAATTAAGCTCGATAAAATAGATGATGCGCCCAGATGTCTAATGTTAACCTTAACTGGTTATATAGATACCTACAATTCCAATTTTTTTCAGAAACGTGTTCAGAAAGCAATAGAGGGCGGTTTTGTTAGATTAATCTTTCAATGCGGAAGTTTGAATTATGTATCATCTACGGGTATTGGCTCGTTTACAACTTTTTTAAAGGCGGTAAAACCGCAGGGCGGAGATCTGGTTTTATTGGATATTCAACCCAAGGTTTATGAAGTTTTCCAGCTTCTTGGTTTTTCTCAGTTTTTTAATATTAGGGATAGTTTGGATGATTCCATTCATTTCTTTAATACAGATCAGACACGGGATAAACCATCGATATTCCCCAAGGTTGTTTCCTGCCCAATCTGTTACAAGAAATTAAAAGCTGTAAAAGCCGGCCGTTTCAGGTGTTCGGAATGTAAGAGTATTCTTGCTATAGACGAATCCGGCCAAGTCCTATTGGGTTAAGATTGAAAAAACTATTTTTCCTTGTTTTATTTTCTTTTGTATTTATCCCTTTTTCAGCATTTGGACAGAGCGCAGATTACGAAAGGTTCGATTCAATCAGATGTGTATTTGTTACTGCGGCAAACGGCCTAAGAATGAGAGCAGATCCGGCTTTGGACAGCGAAGTTTATGCGGTAATACCATTCGGCACATTAGTAAATACTTTTAGAAGGACAACACAAAGAATAACGATAGATGGAATAACCGAACACTGGTATGAAGTTGATTATTATGATGATGGTTTTGTTACAGGATGGGTATTCGGCGGATATCTAGCGCCTCATATCGAATCTAAACCTTTTGTTGGCCGCTGGGTTGCCGAAGGAAACAGAGATTACGATTATGTTTTTCATTACGATAATACATTTTCTGAAGGATGGAATTCAGCGCAAACCATGGGAGAGAGAAGAACCGATAGATGGGGAACTTATGTATTAACCAATCATTATGATGTAAGGTTTACCGTTAACACCCGTGCGCCGAATTCTGATAGAGTAGTAACAACCACCGAGACTGCAAGAGTAAGATATATGAACATAAACAGAATAATTCTTGTTTACGGCTCCCGCCAGGTAGTATTAGTTCGTGACAACAATCTTTCTCGTTAAGTTAAACTGAACTGAATTAAGCCGTCATTTTTGTGGAAAACCTGTGCAAACAGCCTGAATAAGCCCAAAAGTGTATCAATTTTAATACAATCTTATCTATAGGTTGATATTTTCAAATAACGGATAAACCTAATTCTTTACTACATAACGAGTTATCAATTTTAAATACTGGAGTTACCGCTGGTATTTGTTGATTTATACGATTTTCCTTTTTATTCTACCTGTGTAAAACCAGTGTATAACAAAAAAACTGTATTTCCTCTTGAATATATTTGCAAACCTTGCTATTCTCTACCATACGGATGCATATATTGCCTAATCACTCAAAAGCGGGCGAGCGGGCAGGCACAATTTAAGGAGAAATTGAAAAATGAGCTTTGACATTACTAAAATGCGCAACATCGGCATTAGCGCCCATATCGATTCGGGCAAAACAACCCTGTCTGAGCGTATTTTGTTTTACAGCAAAAAAATTCACGCCATTCACGAAGTCCGCGGAAAGGACGGCGTTGGCGCAACCATGGATCACATGGAACTTGAAAAAGAACGCGGCATTACGATTCAATCTGCTGCAACTCAAGTTACATGGAAAGATTATACAGTTAATGTTATAGATACGCCAGGTCACGTTGATTTTACGATCGAAGTTGAGCGGTCGCTGCGTGTTTTAGACGGCGCTGTTCTTGTTCTTTGCGCAGTTGGCGGAGTGCAGTCGCAATCTATTACTGTAGACAGACAGCTGAAACGCTACAATGTTCCCCGCATCGCTTTTGTTAACAAGTGCGACCGTACAGGAGCAAACCCTTTTAAAGTTAGAATGCAGTTGCGTGAAAAGCTCGGGCTTAATGCGATGATGATTCAAATCCCCATCGGGCTCGAAGATAAACTTGAAGGCGTTGTTGATCTTATCACTATGAAGGCAATTTATTTTGACGGGCCTCAGGGCGAAACATTGCGTCTTGCAGAAATCCCTGCTCATTTAAAAAACGATGCAGATAAATACCGCGAAGAATTACTCGATGAGTTATCGATGTTTTCTGATGATCTTGCAGAAAAAGTTTTAGAAGGCGGAGAAATCCCCGAAGATTTAATGCATACTGCAATCCGCAAAGCGACACTTTCTGAACAGCTTGTTCCTGTAATGATGGGTTCTGCATATAAGTTTAAAGGGATTCAGCCGCTTTTGGATGCAGTTATGAATTACCTTCCCAATCCGACAGAAGTTAAAAACTTTGCACTTGATCTTGATAAAAACGAAGAAAAAATTGAACTTGGCGCTGACGAAAAAAATCCGACAGTTGCGCTTGGTTTTAAACTGGAAGACGGTCAATATGGTCAGCTAACATACGTTCGTGTTTATCAAGGTAAAATAAAAAAAGGCGAAGAATTAATTAATACTCGTTCACGCAAAAAGTTTAAAGTTGGACGTCTTGTCCGAATGCACGCAGACAGCATGGAAGATATTAACGAAGGTTATCCCGGCGATATAGTAGCGCTTTTTGGAATTGAATGCGCATCGGGCGATACATTCTGTGCCAGCAGCTTGAACTATGCAATGACATCGATGTTTGTGCCTAATCCTGTTATCTCGCTTGCTGTTACGCCAAAAGATAAAAAAAGCGCAGACCAAATGGCAAAAGCATTGAATCGATTTACAAAAGAAGATCCAACTTTCCAAACATATGTCGATGCAGAATCGAATCAGACAATTATTAAAGGAATGGGCGAGCTTCATCTGGAAGTTTATATCGAACGAATGCGCCGTGAATACAAATGCGAAGTTGACACTGGTGCGCCGCAGGTTGCATACCGCGAAACAATTACGCAAAAAGCAGAGTTCAATTATACGCACAGAAAACAGACAGGCGGTTCAGGTCAGTTTGGACGTGTTGCAGGTTTTATGGAACCGTACGCAGACGGCGATTACGAATTTGTCGATATGATTAAAGGCGGCGCAATTCCATCCGAATATGTGCCAAGCTGTGATAAAGGTTTTAAAGAAGCAATCAAAAAAGGCAGCTTGATCGGATTCCCAATTGTAAACATCCGCTGTGTAATTAATGACGGTCAAAGCCATCCTGTCGATTCATCCGACATTGCATTCCAATCTGCCGCTATCGGCGCTTTCCGTGAAGCTTACGGAAAAGCAAAACCATGCATACTTGAACCAATCATGAAAGTATCGGTAGAAGGACCTACAGAGTTTCAGGGAAATATTTTCGGCTCTATTAATCAAAGACGTGGTATAATTGCATCATCGGTAGAAGACGGAACTTTCTCCCGTGTCGAGGCCGAAGTTCCGCTGAGCGAAATGTTCGGTTATTCTACGACATTGCGTTCACTCACACAGGGTAAGGCAGAATTTACAATGGAGTTTGAAAAGTACGCAAAAGTTCCGCAGAGTGTATCAGAG
>WQWU01000040.1 GCA_009785215.1 Treponema sp.
GCTAAAGCGGTTTTAAACACTCTCCCCTTCCCTAATACCAGCACCTAATTTAAGACCTAAATACAATGCCTAAAAAATAATCTTAGACCTTAAATTAGGTGCTGGTTTGTTGCCAAATATCGCTGAAACCTATTGGTTTCAAGGAACCTACTGGTTCCAAGTCTAGTCACTGACCAGACCAAAAGACCTAGAGCCATAAAAGCTCTGCTCTGCGCAAAAAATAGCGCGAGTTTAGAAGATACAATTTTTTCCAGAGCTTTGTCAAGCACCTTGGCAGAAAATTCTACAAATTTTCCCCATGGAAAAAACAATCTTTTTTTGTGTATTAAAGACGCATGGAATAACGCCAATTTGCTCCATTAGGCAGACCCTGTAAAACTGGTCAACCATTGATACAAACGCAGGCGTGCGCTTTTTTCAATTTGCCAATGTCAGACATTGACCTTTTGAAGTTTCCGAAAAAATCCCGGTCAGGGAAACCAGCCGCCGAACCCGAAGTCCGAAAGGTAATATCTCCCCTCTTGGAACCTCAACCGAACCCTTGAACTGAAAGTTCACAGGGTGAAGGTTCCCCTCTTGATATCCTGCAAACAATATAGCTCATAAAAAATATCTTGTCAAGCCTTTTACAAAAAAAATAAAATATTTTTTACAATGCTACAGAAGCAAACTGAACAACCAGGCCAACAGTTACAGGAATAGCCAAATTGTCATAATCGTCCAATGGTAAAGCTTCTACAACCGTGGCTGTAAAGGCTGCCAATAATGCAATGTACAAACTGCCAGAAACAACATAAGCGCTCATAATAACCATTGCAAAACAGGCTAAAGAGCCCTCGATGCTTTTGCCAAACATGAAAGCCGGGCGGCATTTCCCAAAGAATTTCCCGGCAAGGCTTGCAATACCGTCACCAAATGCAAGTGCATAAATAGCAATTGCCGCGGCGTAAGACGGGTATAAAAGAAGCGCAAGAAGCGCACCCAAACCAAGGGTTACAGGCCCCATAACAAAGCGGCCCATATCCCGAGGCCGGGAAGCCATACTTGTAATGGAAGAAATTACAGGAACTTTAATTCCGGAAAGCCTTAGGTATTCCATTAACGTATAACCTAAAGTTCCAATCATCAATATAGCTACTGTAGCTGTCTTGTTAAGCGCTGCCATGGACGGTGCAAGAGCGATAAGAAAGTGAATGGCTTTTCTGACGATTTCTGACCTTAACTCGCTTGAGGCTTTTTGATTTGAGAATATTGATGTAAATAAGGTCATTGCTCTTTCCATACCATACTACTAGCAAGAACCGTGCCAAGTGATGTTCTTTTATATTGATGTTTGCGTAAGTCTATATCCTGTATAGAGTTACGTTAAATTTACATAAAACGGAATTATCAATTTATTAAAAAATTCCAATAAATATGTATATAAAATTATACATGATGTATCCAAAATTTACTATTGTTTATGGCGTCAAATTGATTATTCCTCAATATTATACGGGTGGCTGTCACGCAGTTCTGGATTTGCCTGTGTCTTTCTAAGGATATTTTATTCTCCTGCGAGACGCAGAGCCTTTTCAAAAAGATTATCGTTAATCCAGGTTGATTTATGACGCAACTCCTGTAAAAGGGGAGCAATGACAGAAATTAAACCTTGTTCCTTAGCTTTGAGTAAAATACCGATCGTTCCGGTTACCGGAATATTTAATTGAGCAGCATAACGTCGTCCTAATTTTTCATCGATTAATAATACATCGGCGGACTGTTCCTGAGCCAAGATTATTGTCTCGGCTTCTCCAGCACCCAGATCAAAAAGATAAAGCCGAGCGGAGGCAGACTGAATAGGAGTTATTTCTATCCAGTTAAAATTACTCAGATTGGTATAGTAGTCTCTATCCTTACCCGTTTCAATTTCTTGATAGACTGCTAAGGGAATCTTAATTTTTCCATAAAGTTCCCGTAAAATATCCAGTTTTCCGATTTTGAGAAGGTTTAATATAGGCGTTGTGTTGGAAACTATTTTACGCATTAGTTATGTCCGCTTCCAGCTCATCCGCTTCTGCAAAGACAGAAACCCCGTAAGCGGCAAGACGATCCATAAAATCAATACGGGAAACACCCAGGATTTTTGCGGCAAGACCGGAAGAAACCTTCCCTAATTCATAGAACTTCACCAGAGAGGCAATTTTTATTTCTTGCTCAAATTCTTTATTTTGCATTTTTAAAGATAGAGCCAGAGTCTCAGGGTAACTTACGTTTATTTGGTTCATGAATTACACTCCGCTATAAGTATAGATTAATTTTACGAAAAATCACAAGTGGCAGGGATGACTGTCACCCTGTATTTCTATATAATAACCTCATGAAAACAAACCATTGGGCAGATGATGCTGCGGCAAAAATTATTTTTGAGAAAGGCGAAAAAGAACAATATACTTGCGCGTCTGGGATAACTCCGTCGGGCAGTGTGCATATCGGCAATTTTAGGGAAATTATCTCTGTAGAGCTTGTGGTGCGCGCGCTTCGCGATATGGGCAAAAAGGTGCGTTTTATTTATTCATGGGACGACTACGATGTGTTCCGCAAAGTTCCTGCAAATATGCCAAAGCAGGACGAGCTAGAAAAATATCTGCGCTTTCCTATCACGATGGTTCCTGATCCTTGGGAACGCGATTCCAGTTATGCCCGACACCACGAAGTTGATGTTGAAAGCGTTTTGCCGAAAGTGGGGATACACCCTGAGTTTATTTATCAGGCGGAAAAGTACCGATCTTCTACATATGCCGATGGGATTCAGAGGGCGCTTGAAAAAAGAGAATTATTAAAAAACATTTTAGATAAGTTTAGGGACAGCGAGCATAAAATTCAGGGTGAGTGGTGGCCTGTCAGTGTTTTTTGCGAAAAGTGCAATAAGGACGAGACCGAGATTGAAGGCGCAGACGTTTCGTCTGCAGACAAAATGTCTGAGGACGGCGATTGGGGTTTAAGTTATAAGTGCAAAAATTGCGGCTGTGCAGAAAAACTCGATATAAAAACTGCAAAGGGTATTAAACTTTCATGGCGAATCGATTGGCCGATGCGCTGGGAATACGAAAAGGTTGATTTTGAACCGGCCGGAAAAGATCATCATTCGCAAGGCGGAAGTTTTGATACTGCAAAACACGTCTGCAAAGATGTATACAATTGGGATGCGCCTATTACATTCCGCTACGATTTTATCGGCACAAAAGGTTTGCCGGGGAAAATGTCATCGTCATCGGGCAATGTAATTACGTTAGACGATGTTTTAAATGTGTACACACCCGAAGTCGCCCGCTTTTTATTTGCAGGAACAAGACCGAATACCGAGTTTACGATTTCGTTTGATTTAGATGTAATAAAAATTTACGAAGACTACGATAAAAACGAACGCATCGCATGGAAAATTGATGAAGCAAAAAACGAAGAAACTTTCCAAAAAGAAAGGCGCATTTATGAACTTTCGCAGGTTAGCGTAAACGGCAAGACTCCTCGTATAGAAGATATGCCAAAACCGCATCAGGTTCCGTTCAGGCATTTGTGCAATTTAATTCAGATTGCAGACGGCGATATCGATAAAGCTTTGGCAGATTTGGCAGAAGATGATAAAGAAATTAAACCAGAACAGCTTCCTGCATTAAAAATAAGAGCGCAGTGCGCATTGTTCTGGGTCGAAAACTGCGCCCCGGAAGATTTTAAGTTTAGATTACTAAAAAGCGGCGAAAAACCAAACAGAGAACTTTCAGATATCGAGAAAAATGCTATCCGGATCCTGCGTGATGATGTCATTAGCAAGATTGAAGAATTTGCAGATGACAAAACTTGTTCTACAGCAATTTATGCGGCGGCGGAAAAAGCATGTATCGACGGAAAAGCTCTCTTTGGCGCGGCGTATCAGGCGTTGATCGGTAAAGAACAAGGTCCGCGTCTTGCAAGTTTTTTAAGAACGATTAATAAAGAACGGCTTTTATCGATACTTAAAGAATATTAATATTTATTTAAAATTTAATTTTCTCCTGCGGCAGAAACTTTATAAAGTTTAATATTATATTTATTCAATTCATCCTCGGCTTCTTTTGGAATACTGTCATCGGTGAATACTCCAAAAATATTATCCAGCCCAATCATTACAAATGAACCGTAATGATCAAACTTTGCCGCTTCTGTTAATACAATACTTTTATTTGCATATTGGGTAAGCCCCAAAATAGTTTCTGTGCGAAGGTAATCCCTGCCGGTAAAACCTTTTCCGGAAATAAAACCATCTGAACCAAAAAAATACTTATCCGGAAAAAAATGCTCAGCTTCATTTATCGTAACAGGGCCGACCAGCACTTGCGATTCTGCCTGATAATATCCTCCAAGTAAAACAATTTTAATAGTTGGAATTTTTCTAATATAATTTGTTATAAATACAGAATTGGTTATTATTGTATTATTTTTATGCGCTAACGCCAATTCTTCTGCAAATAACGCACAGCAGGAACCAGACTCCAGCATGATTGTCTCGCCTTCTTCTACAATCTGCACAGCCGCTTTTGCAATTCTTTGTTTAATTAAATAACAAAATGCCATCCTTTTACATGTATTATCCGCTCCATCCAAACTGGCATATCCATGAGTACATTTAATTATCCCGCGGCTTTCCAGATTATCCAAATCTTTACGTAAAGTCACATGCGAAATATTAAGAGCTTCAGAAAGCATGGACAATTTAACAGTTTTGTGAACTGCCAGCAGATCGAGGATCATGATTGTTCTGTGCTTAAAATCGTACATCATATCTTTATAAAATAAAATAATTATAAAGATAGTCAAGTAAAATCGAAATATATTACAATTCTAAAGATTTCGTATCTATCTTATCTTTAATGTAAACCGCAAACTCTTCTATCTTCATCGCGGGAAGCTGCCTGCCGTCACGAAGACGTATCGATACTGTGCCTTCGTCCGCTTCTTTCTGGCCAACAACCAGCATATACGGAATTTTCCGCGTTTGGCAGCTGCGGATTTTTGCGTTTAAACGATCATCGCTTAATTCTGTTGTTATACGCAAGTTGTAATTGCCGGTGGTTTGCATTTTAAGGCTATCGGCGGCTTTTTTTGCATAATCGTTAAATACTTCTGACACGGGAATTACAGCAGCCTGCTCAGGCGAAATCCAGACAGGGAAAGCGCCGCCAAAGTGCTCGATAAGTACGCCGAAGAACCGCTCCAAGCTGCCCATTAATGCACGGTGAATCATATAAGGACGTTTATGCTGGCCGTCGTTATCAATAAAAGTCATATCGAATCTTTCTGGTTCGTTAAAATCAAATTGAATTGTTGACATCTGCCATTCTCTGCCAAGTACATCTTTTACTTTTAAGTCGATCTTTGGTCCGTAGAACGCGCCGCCGCCTTCATCGATTTCGTAGGTGATTCCTTCTGCTTCGATTGCTTTGCGGAGACTTTCCAGTGCGGCATCCCATCGATCCTGTTCTCCTACGCTTTCTGCAGGTTTAGTTGCAAGGTATGCTTTGATATCTTTAAAACCAAATATCTTCCATAAATTATAACTAAAACGAATAACCTCGCGGATTTCGCTTTCCATTTGATCCGGCGTACAAATAATGTGAGCATCATCCTGGGTAAAACCGCGTACGCGAAGAAGACCGTGTAAAACGCCGGAGCGTTCATATCGATAAACTGTTCCAAGTTCCGCCCAACGAAGCGGAAGGTCGCGGTAAGAATGCCCTTTGTTATTGTAAATCATTATATGGAAGGGGCAATTCATCGGTCTTACATAATAATCCTGTTCGTCAATTTTCATGGGGCTGTACATGGTTTCTTTATAAAATCCAAGGTGACCGGATTTTTCCCAAAGCCAGCTTTTTCCGATGTGAGGCGTAAAAAGGAGTTCATAACCGCTGCGGTAATGTTCCTGCCGCCAGAAATCTTCGATTGCAACCCTCATTCTGCCGCCGTTCGGATGCCAATAAATTAAACCAGCGCCGGCTTCTTCATGTGTTGAAAATAAATCCAGCTCCTTGCCGACACGGCGGTGATCGCGTTTTTCTACTTCATCCAAAAATGCAAGATAGGCTTTTAAATCTTTTGGGTTTTCCCACGCTGTTCCGTAAATACGCGTAAGCATCGGGCGTTTTTCATCGCCGCGCCAGTATGCGCCTGCGATACTTTGCAGTTTAAAAGCTGCGGAATTTATTTCTCTTGTGTTTGATACGTGAGGGCCGCGGCAAAGATCGCTCCACTGTACTTCGCCGTCTTTGTCTTTATTTTCATATATTGATATATCTTCATTGTCCGGCAATTCATTGATAAGTTCTGTTTTGAATTGTTCATCTGTAAAACGAGTTAATGCATCCGCCCGGCTCATTGTGATTTTTACAAAATCCTGCCGGCTTTCGATAATTTTTTTCATTTCTGCTTCGATAACCGGAAGGTCATCGGATGTTATTGCGCGCGGCAAAAGAAAATCATAGTAAAAACCGTTATCGATTGCCGGACCTATAGCGGTTTTTGTTCCGGGAAAGAGTTTTACTACAGCCTGCGCCATGATATGGCTGCTTGAATGGCGGATTGTTGCTAACCTTTGGTTAGCTTCTAACTTTTGAATTTCTGACATGCATGGATATTAGCATATATTTTAATGCAAGTCTAGAATCACAAAAGAGGTTCTCGCAGAGGCGCAAAGGCGCAGAGATCGCAGAGTTTTTTTGAGTCCTCTGCGTTTCTACATTTCAAAGGAATGTTACGTCTCCGCGAGAGATTCTTCTCAATATACCTAATTTACTGATATACTAATTGTAATGAAAAGTATCGAATTGCTGGCGCCTGCTGGATCGCCTGAAGCGCTTGATGCAGCTATTGGCGAAGGCGCAGATGCCGTGTATCTTGGCTTAAAAGATTTTAATGCCCGTTTAAGAAGCGCAAATTTTACATATGCGCAGTTTGAGGGAGCTCTGCGCTCGCTTCATAAAATGGGAAAAAAAGTTTATGTTACTGTGAATACGGTTTTTGAACAGCGCGAAGCAGATCGAATGTATCAGTTTTTAAAATATTTAAACAGCCAAAAACCAGATGCCATAATTGTGCAGGATTTCGGCGTAATTGAAATGTGTAAAAAAGAGTTTCCTTCTTTAAAACTTCATGCATCTACACAAATGAACATAGCATCGGCGCGGGGAGCAAATGCTCTTTCCCGCCACGGCGTATCGCGCGTTGTGCTTTCCCGTGAACTTTCTTTGCAGGAATTGCGCGGGATTAAAAAAGAAACGAATCTGGAACTTGAGGTTTTTGTTCATGGTGCGCTTTGCATAAGCGTTTCTGGTATTTGCCTTTTTTCAAGTTTTCTGGGAGGCAAATCAGCTAACAGGGGAATGTGCACTCAAGCCTGCAGAAGATTGTATCACAGACTGGATAGAAGTGAAGGCGAAGGTTATTATTTTAGTCCAAACGATTTGCAGTTACTGGAACGTATTCCGGATTTATCTGCAATAGGTATTAAAGCGATAAAAATCGAAGGCCGTATGAAAAGCGCTTCGTATGTAGGCGCTGTTGTTTCTGCATATCGATTGGTTGCGGACGCTGTTGCCGGCGGAGATGAAAATGATATACAGCAAAGCATCGAACAGGGGCGGGAGATTTTACGGAATGATTTTGCGCGTCCAAAAACGCAATTTTTATTCGGAGGAACTCTCGCAGAGACGCAGAAACGCAGAGAGCGCAGAGAAGAGGGAGAGCTAGAAGAAGGATTTTCTAACAAAATTGACTGGTTAAATCCGCAGCAGGACGGCGGTACAGGAATAAGCCTTGGATCAATTTTAAAATTTAAAACTTCAGGTGAAAATAGACTTGCTCTTGTCACACCGCCTCGTGGAATTAAATTATCGGCAAGAGATTCTGTTCGTATTCACCGCAGCGATGACTCGGGAAGGGTTTCGCAGAAATTAACATTTGCAGAAAAAGCAAGCGGCGGCGGTTCAGCGAAAGGTTATTGGATTTCTGCGCCAGAAGGATCTATCGGAGACCATGTCTATTTAATACAAACAAAAGAAATGCGTAAAAGATATGCGCCTGTAATTACACAAACAACAACCGGCAGAGGTCCCGGCAGAGATAGAGCGCCTATTTGTTCATTGAACATACAATCGAATAAACCAAAAAAAGGCAAAGATATTTTCCCCGAAGGTTTGTATATTGCAGTTTCCCGCCCGGAAGATTTATTTATTGTGCAATCTTCGCGTCCGCAGTGGGTTATACTTACTCTTTCGCAGAAGAATGCAAAATATTTGTTAGCTGACAAAAATCTGCTTCCCTTTAAACCTGCAGAAATTATTTTGGCTTTAGATCCGTGGTTTCCGCAGGATATATCAAACTCTGTTTGCGCAGGTTACGAGAACGAAAGCATTGAAAATGCAGTTATCGCAAAAAAAATTAAACAGCTTGCAGAAAAAGGGTATCATCAATATATAGTAAACAATCCCGGGCATTTTTCCATGTTTAGGGATATACCCGAAAGCTCTGCGGCAAAAGACAAAATAAAATTAATTGCAGGGCCGTGGTTATATACGTTTAATTCATGGTCGCTTTCGTTTGTTTCTTCTTTTGAAGGAGTTGAAGGTTTTGTTTCGCCGCTGGAAAATAATAGACAGAATTTAGAGCGCACTTTGGAAAACCAGAAATTTTTACGCAGAAAATATTTTATAACGGTTTTTGCATGGCCGCCGCTTTTTAACATAAGAGAAGACTTAACTTCCGTTCTTGGATTTAATTCGTTTGCAGATAACAAAGATGAAGCTTTTATGCTCGATTCTGGTTATGAAGGCACAAGGGTCTATTCAAAAAGACATTTTTCTATAGTAGATAAGATTCCATTTTTAAAAGAAGCAGGGTTTGGACGTTTCATTATCGATTTATCCGGAGCGCCGCTCAAAAAAACAAACTACAAAGATTTGATGCGCGCGTTAAACGAAAACAATGGAAACATCCGCCCCCTGCCCAACTCCAGCCGTTTTAACTGGAAAGATGGCTTTTATAAAACTTAGCTTTTATAAAGCTCAAAATGCAACCGCTTCAAGCTCTTTACCCGCCATCGCCAAAACAGGTTCATCGCTGTCGTCAATCGATATATCATCATCATAGGGAATTGTAATAGGTTTTGAATCCTTTTTAAACTCAGGACGAAACTCTACATGTTCCGCAACAATATTGATTTTTGAATGCGTCTTGCCTTCTGGGTCTGTCCAGCGATTTTGTTTAAGCCGCCCGACAACGCGCACTCCCCGGCCTTTTTTTCCTCTTGCATAACATGCTTCTGCAAGTTTACCCCAGGCTTCGATATCAAAAAATGAAACCTCCTTCTCAAAACCTGGACTAGAGTCCTGTTTGTAATAGCGGTTTGACGCAAGGCACATGGCGCAGATTTGCGTTCCTTTTGAAGTCGACCGAAGCATCGGATCCCTGACCAGATTGCCTTCGATTAAGATAGAATTGAGGTTGTTCATATACATCCTCCATAATTAAGTTCCGGCAGCAGACTGCCGCCGGCCAAGAATTTTTATAAAAAATTCTTAGTTACTATATATGGAGTGAATATGCACGGCGCTTTAGTGAAAATGAAAAATAATTGCAAATTTTTAAAGTTATCGTGTCTTTTAAATATTATTGGACACCTGCTCCGCGTTTAAGCGCATTTAAAACAAGCGGGTATACAAAAGTGTTATTATGCCTGTTCAAAAGGCCGAATAGTTCACCATCACCAGTGAAACCTCCGTTATCCCACCAAACACAGGGAATTCCTTTGCTTCTGGCATATCCAGTATAATATTCTGCCCATAAAGCTCTTGTTTCTTCATTATTTTTACTCATTGCACCGAACTCTCCCATTACTACAGGGATCCCGTTACTGACAAACCGGTTATAAACGCGGTCTATTCCTGCATTTATTGCAGAAGTATCGGCGGGATTATTTCTATTCCAGGTATTAAAAGAAACATTTTTATTTAATGCAAAATTGTACGGCGCATAAGAATGAATGGAAACCATCAATTTATTTTCTATTGTGTCAGCAGGAAGAACAAGGTTATTTACCGCAATTTCATCTGCAGAAGCGGCATAGGTATTTATCATTAAAAAACGTTTATCGTTATTACCTCCGCTGTTCCTTACAACATTAACAAAAACTTCGTAATATTTATTTATGTTATCATGCTCTTCTTTGGTTCCGCCGCTCCACTCGGCAGCACTGCCTTTGGTTCTGGGTTCATTTAATGCTTCAAATATCAATTTTTCATTGTAATTTTTAAATTGAGATGCAATCTGCATCCAAATTTTTCTGAACACTACCAAGGATTTATTTATGTCTTTATCGGTAAACTTAAAAATATCTTCGTCATGATGTGTGTTAAGTATAATATACATATCATTTGCGGCAGCATAATTTACAACTTCTGTCACCCTTTCCATCCAGCTGGCGCAGATATTGTATTCAGAGTCAGCGGCTTTTGCCCAGGAAACAGGTATTCTAATTGTATCAAATCCTGCTTTTTTTATTGTGTCTATATTTTCTTTTGTAGTAACAGGATTACCCCATGCAGTTTCAAACCGGGAAATATCTGCATCCGGCGGAAGCCAGTATAAATTGTTTGTATCGAGGGTATTGCCCAGGTTCCAGCCGAGTTTCATGCCGGCAGCAAAACTAACAGCATTTGTATCGATAAACTGCTGAGGAGTCAGGTAAGCCGGGGAAAAAGGACCAAGAACAACATCATCAAGCAAAACCAGATAATTTGGTTTATCAATAACTGGAACACATCCTGCAGAAATCATTACGGATAAACAAATAATCGCGGCAAAACAAGTATTGATAATATAACTGCTTTTTATCATATTGAACCTCTCCATAATATATTACTGGAAAAGTTCAATATTGACAATTAAAACTTTACTCTTGCCGCGATTCTTCCTCCAACAACAATCCGGTTGTTGTCATTTATATCATTCATATAAATTCTGAAAAGCGGGTCCGGCATATCTTCGGCTTTTGCGGAATGTATCCATGTAACAGAAGGAGCTGCCGCAATACTAAAACTTCCAAAGTTGAATCCAAAGTACGGAATAAAACTATTATAATTTATGAAAGAACTTTTATAACCTGTAAAAGAACCTTTATGATTTACGAAAGTTTCCTTTTCCAATGCTAATACCGATGTTTGGCCTGTCAATTCCGGATTAAAATAAAACAATTTATTAATAGGAAGTATCGAGCCAAATCCAAAACCAAAAGCAAAATGTTCACGGGAAAATCTGCTGGTTTGCTTATAAGAAACAAGAATAGATGTATAAAATTTTTCTATACCTGTTTTTAATGCTGCATTGTATGTAAAAAACTCGGAAAAACTAAATTCCAATGCTTTATATCCGCCGTTTTTTACAATAGAAATAAAACCTATGGGAACACCCTTCTCTACACTGTCAGTAATATTGACAAAACCAAATTGAAGACCTGTCAATTTTTTTGCAGTAATATTCACAAATCCATATTGCATGCCAATTGTATTCCCTGCATTATTATTAAAAAAACCTGATTGAAATCCTCTTAAATCCCCTGCATTATTATTAACAAATCCTGCCTGGAAGCCGTTTACATCCCCGCCGATTGTATTTACAAATCCTGCTTGAAAACCAAAAAGATCATTACCAATTGTATTAACAAACCCTGCCTGAAAGCCATTAAAATCCAATGTGTTATTATTAACAAAGCCGCATTGAAAAATATGATGATTGCCAATTGCATTATTAACAAAACCTATTAAAGGAAACGGAAACGGCTCATATACAACATTAAAAAAGAATGTATATAAATGCATGTTAGACGAAGAAGGTTCTTCATCATCATCACCACGGCGGCGGGTTGGTTCAGCATCTATTCTGGAAAAATTATCCCGAGTTACATGAATATGTCTTCCTTCTATAAGAGTAACATCTGCACGGGATAAATCATTTCCCTGCTGTAAAATAATCCGATACGAACCCGGCTCTAATCCCAGTTCAAGAGGACGTGCAGTTTTTGTAAGTTCTACGATAAGATGATCCCGGCTGTTTCTTATTGAGATACGACCTGTTAATCTTTCATCAAATACTATTCCTGCCGAAGTTTGAGAAACATCTGTCAGTACTAAATCGCCGGTTCCGCTAATCTGAATATCATAACTGGGATGCTGTGCGCCGAATAATGAAGTTTCTGTCCGGGCTAGCGTTTCTGCATAAGCATAACGGTATAGTTCGTTTAATGTTACTCTGCCGTCACCGACAGAATCGGCAGCGCCGCGAAGTCCTGCAACAAGCGAATGAGTAAAATACGAAGCGCCGATTCTGTCAGATTCCTGCGAAGCTTCGTTTGCCGAACTTGATGTTAAAAACGCATATCCTTCGGCAGTAAATGAACTATCCACGAGAAACGGCAGGGTTCTTTCTCCGCCTTTTATCCGCGTAAACGCGCCGGAAGCGCATGAGTCAAGAATTACAATCCGCATGTCAGAAGGAATACGGTTTATGCGTTCCCTTAATTCACGGTACATATATTTTTCACGGTTTAAAAGAAGTCCTTCTTCGTCCGAATGACCGGAATAATAAAAAATTATTTCTGTACGCCTGTTTGTTCCTCTGGCATTTAATACCTGTTCATGTATCGCGTCGATGCGCCTGTTAATTTCCCTGATTGTAGGTTCAACAAGAAGCACTGAATCCATAACTGCGATTCCGCCCATTTCATTAAAAACATTTTTCATGGATTGAGCATCGGTTACTGCATAACGAAGCGTTACACGATCTCTGCCGCCGTTATTAGAACCGATAAAAATTCCAAACCTGCGTGTAGCATTATCGGCTTGCATACCAAAAGAAAAATTAACTATAACCAATAAAAATAAAAAACAAAAAATTACCCTATTTATCTTCATATATTACTCCTTTAGTAATGTAAATACTTCCAATTCATAATTCTTAAATGCTTCAGTTCCCATTTTAAAAGCATCCTGCGGTTTTCTATTTATTTCTTCTGCAAGCTGATTCGCTGTTTCGTAAATATCTCTTAGATTGATAGGCGTTTCACTTGCTACAAAAAAGAAAATTTCATAATTGGGAGCATCATCCAGTGTAAACGCAGCTTCCAAAGGCACATATCTTCCGGAAACAAGCAGTGTACTCTGCCACGGCGTATACGGATAATGCATGGTAACATAAGACCTTCCGTCTATGGAAAAAATAGTTCCGTATTTTTCTGCTGTACTAACACCTAACACACGGTAAACAAGCTGAATAGTATTTCCTTCGCTTATGCCGGAATTATCAGGCAGCATAATAACATCACCTGCAGAATTTTCTTTAAGAAAAATATTTAATTCTATGGAATTTCCGCTGATAGAAGAACCTTTTATCCTGTCACCGAATTCAACATCAGCGGAATTGTTAAATACAAATAATGGAACAGCGATAAATGCAGCCATAGCTGCAGCGCATATCCCCATAGTTACAGGGGTTAAACGCCGTTTGGGAACGGACAAGGATTTTTTAATAATATTATCTGAAGCAGGATATTTTTTAAAAAAATCGATATTTGCCTGTTTTAAATTTTCCAAAGAATTAATCAATGATTCATCTTTGTTTAGCGCTTCTTCTACAAGTTTTTTTTCTTTGGGAGTTACTTCGCCAATATGATAACGTTCAAGCAAAAAGGCAGAAACAAACGTTTTATTCATTATAATTCTCCTTCCCATTTAAGTTTAACCCGGGTTTTAAAAGCAATTAATCTTTTACGAACTCCGGAAACAGAAAGACCTGTTATTTCTCCTATTTCCTGCAGAGTCAAACCATCTCCATAGTACATAAAACAAATTGCTCTTGTAGATTCAGATTCATTCTGTAAAATCTCTTCCATAATCATGTCTGCTTCTACTTTCTCCAATTGAGGATCATTCGAGCCAATTAACAGCTCCTGCGTATCCTCACAGTTATAACCCTGAAGTTTCCGCCGCTTAAGTTTATTTAAGCAAATATTGGTTGCTATTGTATAAAGCAAACTGGATAAAAACTGACCATGAAGACGGCTTTTATTCCGCAGAAGATTTACAAAAACATCCTGAACTGCATCAAGCGCTTCTTCTTCATTTTTGAGTAAACCTGAACACCTGCGGTATATCATAGGCGCATATTTTTTGTAGCAATCTTCAATATCAATTTTCATAATACATAATAATATAACAAATAAAATGATAATTTTTGCACTTTTAGGTTATACTTTTTATATGAATAATCTTTTTGGCATTACTCCCTGGGGGCGGTGGTTTATAGATATTTTGGACAGTTACCGGATGGGAGAACGCCTGGATCGGGGCAGGCGGTATGCAAATGCCGGCAGAGTACTTTCATTAGATTTAAATGCAGGACGCGCGATTGCAAAGGTCGAAGGAAATTACAACCCTTTTTACAAAGTATCGATAACTTTTCCTCCTTTAGATACAGCTTCAGCAGAAAATGTATATAAATTGATAGAAAAAGATCCGCTGCTTATGGCTCAGATTGCAGCTGGCGAACTGCCGGAATCTTTTTTACTAAAGTTAAAAAAAGAAGGAATAAATCTAATTCCGCGCCGTTGGAGCGAAATGAAAAGAACATGTTCATGTCCTGACCACGGAGACCCTTGCAAACATATGGCGGCTCTTTACTATATTGTTGCAAGAGAAATTGACGCTAACCCTCAGGCACTTTTTCGTTTGCGCGGAATGGATATTCAAAGCCGTTTTGGAAAAGCTGTTTCTTATAAAATTACTCCGCCGTTTCTAATTAACTTCGAAGACCGCATTCCCCGCAATTTTTCCGGTAATACAGAATTAAAACCAATTGAATTCGAAGATATTCCTTACTGCGGCCAATTAACAAGTTCGTTATTACCGCCGAACCCTCCGTTTTGCAATAAAGATTTTGCTGCAGTTATGGCAGAGTTTTTTCACCGCGTTACTGCTGCAGGTAAAGAATGGGAATCCGCCGCTGCAATTCCGCAAGACGATGATGAAACACTGTCCAGATTGGAACATGATTTTTCCCGTTCTGATTGGACAGTTCATTGCCCGAGCTTTATTCCGGGAACAGAACCAACACTTACTTCCAAAGACATTAACGGTAGCATAAAAAGATTTACTTTATATGAAGCATTTAATTACTTTATGGAATTTTCATCCGATGACGGCACAGCTTCATATAATTTTCTTTTTAATCTTTTTAGGTTTTTAAATCTTATTTGCTCATCTGCAGCTTTTATTCCATACATTATAAACGATGAGGATATGCTGAAAATAATCTGGCGGCCGTTTGAAAGTTTACCGGTAATTTCCGGTATGATTGCTGCAATTGCAGAAAGAGAATGCGGAATGTTATCATCTTCTGCTTCATTTAAAATAAACCTATCCAAAAAACAGGCTGTATCTGCAGGGAATAAAACTGTCAGCGGAAGAAGCGTTGTTGATATTCTTTCTGCTGCATTTTTAAGCGAATGGGTCAGGAATAAATTTCTAATTCACTGCGAAGATATAAAAAAACAGGGCAGTAATGAATACAAACAGCTAGTAAATTTATTTTTCCTTGGAATGTTTATAGATGTTTCATCGCCTGCAAAACGTTCACTGCCAATGGCGATAGACCGCTGGCTTTCTGTTTTGCATATTAATTTCTCGGCTTATAAATATGCCATTAATATTACAAATGTTTCAAAAAATGATAATGATCTGCAGGAAGTTATGAATTTTGCTATTTCGATGGATGTGCTTACAGAGGACGAAACTGGTTTACATAAAACACCGCTTTATAAATGTAAAGATTTAGACACATTACGCGCTCCTATAGCTCTTTCCAATTATCTATCAGAAATAAAAGATTTATTTACCAATAAAAAAATCGCATTATCAGAAACCAGGCTTGTTTCATTTTTGGATAATGCTTCTAACCTTTTAACACGGCTTGGCTTGATTGTTAATCTTCCAAAAGCGCTTGTAAGAGAATTAAAACCAAGACTGGTAATTAAAGGTAACGCAGACGCTTCATCATTAATAAAATATCTGGATTTAAACGCTTTACAAAGCTTTGAATGGAAAATTGCAATCGGCGATGAAGTAATGACATTAAAAGAATTTGAAAAATTGGTTAAATTAAAAAAGGCGCTTGTTCGTTTTAAAGATGGCTATGTAAAAATGCAGACACAGGAGTTTACACGGCTTCTTAAAAAAGCCCGTATTACAGCGCCAAATACAAACGATTTTTTAAAGGCGCATTTTTCCGGTGATACGGAATTAACCTTTGAAATACGTAAAAAAATTGATAATTTATTTAAAGAACACAACTACCCTATCCCCGCTTCGCTGAATGCGCAGCTGCGCCCATACCAAATTAGGGGTTATAATTGGATATGCTCACTTTTACTATCAGGTTTTGGCTGCGTATTGGCAGACGACATGGGATTGGGTAAGACTGTTCAATCCATTGCGGCGCTGCTGCGCTTGAAAGAAGAAGGGCTTTCCGGCGGCGGTTTTCTGGTAGTTGCGCCCGCAGCCCTTATGAATAACTGGGAAAAAGAATTAAGCCGCTTTGCCCCGTCATTAAATGTTTCACGTTACCACGGAAGCGGGCGCAAATTTGATAAAAAAAGCGATGTATTTTTAACCACGTATCAAACAATTGTACGTGATGCGGAAAAACTTAAAAAGAAAACTTTTTCTTTATTGCTGGCAGACGAAGCACATCTAATGAAAAATTCAGAAACAAGAATTTCCCGTGTTGTTAAAAATTTAAATTCCAAATACCGCCTTGCATTATCCGGCACTCCTGTAGAAAACAAACTTGAGGATCTGCGATCCCTTTTTGATTTTATTCTTCCAGGTTATTTAGGCAACCAAAAAAACTTTAAAGAACAATACCGCATCCCTATAGAAGTAAAACGCAGCCACGAACAAGCGGACGCACTGCAGAAGATTACATCCCCTTTTTTATTACGGCGGCTGAAAACAGATAAAAATATAATTAAAGATTTACCGGAAAAAATTGTTACTAATGAATATGCCGCTCTGGAAAAAGAACAAGCTGTTTTATATGAAACTGTAGTTTCAGAATCGATAAAAAAATCAAAAGATATCGATCCAAAAGAAAGATCTTCCTTAATCTTTTATCTGCTTACTTCGCTTAAACAGATCTGCAATCATCCTAGGGTATATGATAAAGAAAGCCCTGCAGTTTCTGAACTTTCGGGAAAAGCGCAGCTGCTTGTAACTCTTTTGCAGGAAATTTTAGCCAATAGAGAAAAAACACTGGTTTTCAGCCAATACGTTGAGACGCTGAATTGCCTTGATACAATTATAAAAAAAGAGCTGGGAGAAGCTGCGTTAATTTATCACGGCGGATTAAATCAAAATACCCGGTCAGATATAATAGAAAAGTTTCAAAATGATCCAAGTGCAAGAATCATGTTAATTAGTTTAAAAGCAGGCGGTCTTGGTTTAAACCTGACTGCAGCAAGCCGAGTAATACATTACGATTTATGGTATAACCCTGCGGTGGAGAATCAAGCGACTGATCGCGCTTTTAGAATCGGACAAAAACGCACCGTCTTTGTTCATCGATTTATAACAAAAAACAGTTTTGAAGAAAAAATTGATGCGATGATTTCCAATAAACAGGAACTAGCCGACATGACTGTAAAATCGGGTGAATCATGGCTTGCAAGAATGAGTCATGAAGAACTAAAAAACCTGTTTGATAGATAATGCTTATGGAAAAACTGTAGATAAGCAATATTCTCGTATTAATCATACATTTATTGGTTCTAAAAAGTGTATTGAGACTACATTTATTGGTTCCAAAAAGTGTATTGAGACTACATTTATTGGTTCCAAAAAGTGTATTGAGACTACATTTATTGGTTCCAAAAAGTGTATTGAGACTACATTTATTGGTTGCAATAAATGTAGTTTTGTGGTAAACTTAAAGTATGAAAAGATATGCTTTGGAAGAATTGAAAAACTGGAAAAACTCAGCTAATCGCAAGCCATTATTATTATTTGGAGCACGGCAGGTAGGAAAAACATGGCTGGTTCGGGATTTTGCAGAAGCTAATTATGACAGTTATATTGAGTTAAACTTCTTTTCTGACGACAAATTACAAAAAATTTTTAATAAAGATATCTCGGTTGAATATATAATCAGCCAATTGGAGCTGCATTTTAATAAAAAAATTAATCCTTCAAGAACACTGATTTTCTTTGACGAGATACAGGAATCTCAACGGGCTATGGATTCATTAAAATCGTTTAATGATTCACAGATTGGGAAAGAGTATAATATAATTGCGGCAGGCAGCTTTTTAGGAGTTATGTTAGGACGCCGTCCTGTCGGACAGACAGATCAAATTACATTGTATCCTATGTCTTTTTGCGAATTCCTTGAAGCTCTTGGAAAAGAAATGTTAGCAAATATGATAAATCGATTTGATACTGCTGCTGCATCCGGAACAGCAGAATTATTGGAAACTTTATTAAAACAATACTATTATGTCGGCGGTATGCCGGCTGCAGTAAGCGAATATGCAGCATCAGGAGATTTAACAAAAGTACGTGTTATTCAAAACGAACTGATATCATCTTATAAGAGCGATTTTTCCAAACATATAAACGATCCTCGTACAGAACCAAAAATAAGAATGTTATGGGATTCAATTTCTTTGCATTTGGTAAAAGAGAATAAAAAATTTATATATAGAAACATAAAAAGCGGCGGGCGGGCGGCAGAATTTGAAAACGCCTTGCAATGGCTGGTAGATACAAAATTGGTTTATAAAATTAATAAAGTGGAAACTCCAAAACTTCCCTTAAAAATGCACTATAAGGAAATTATCTTTAAAATATATATGCTTGATATTGGGCTTTTGGGCGCACAAGCCGAAATAACACCTGCAGATATATTAGCGGCAGGATCAGACATAGTTGATGATATGAATGGCGCTTTAGCTGAACAATTTGTGTGTCAGGAACTAAAAACCGCAAAAATAAGCCCGTTATTTTATTGGGGGCGCGAAGGCAGCACAGCCGAGATTGACTTTTTAATTCAGGGAAACAACGAAATAATCCCAATAGAAGTAAAATCTTCTAAACATACAAAAGCGCAGTCATTAAAGGTTTATATGCATGACAATAATCCAAAACATGCTATAAGAACCTCTTTAAAAAATTACGGTATTACAAAAAATCTTTACTCTATACCTTTATATATGATATCCCAGGGTATAAAAGAATTGATAAAATAAAATGAATATTTTATCAAACATTTACTAAAATACTACTTGACAAAATTTAAAAACCAACCCTATACTCTTGTAACGTAATATTTTTCGAAGGAGGATAATAATGATTGTAAGGATATTTCATTTATATTGAAGCCGCATAAGGCAGGCTGTCACCTTGACAGCAGCTTACCTCCTGATTCTTTTCACCCAGAATCCATTCAACGGTAAAAACAGGCCCTTCGGCCGGCATGCGGTTTTCTCACCCATAGGCCCCGATTTTCCATGTCGGGATGTTGTGTCGTTTAAAAAGCGATACTTGCATTTTCCTGCCCAAAAGGTTCGAAAATGTTAATTAATAAGGAGAATTGTATGTTCATAATCAATTATGTTCATCTAATTTTAACAAAGCAGTTCATACTGGAGAAAAAAATATGAAACTACCAATGAAACGCGGACGGTTTATGATGGTCGCTTCCGCTTTAAAGGACAGAAAGTTAAAATTTGCATTTTGCTGCATGGCAACTGTCGCAACTGTAACTTTTGGTTTAATAAATCCTCAAATTGTCCGTTATACTATCGACTCGGTTATCGGAACAGAACCTCTTGCCGCTCCTGCATTTGTCATTGATATGATTTCTGCGTTAGGCGGAGTGGAAAAACTTCGGTATAATTTATGGATTTGCGCAGTATTTATTGTAGTTGCGGCATTGTTAGCTGAAATTTGCAATAAAATCCGCAACTATACAGCCCTTGAACTCGGCGAAACAGCCGCATGGCGTTTATTGAATTCACTTTACGGACATATTCAAAAACTGCCGTGGAATTGGCATGTTCAATGTCAAACAGGCGATATTATTCAGCGTGCAACAACAGATGTAGACAATGTCCGCTATTTTATTCAAAACAATCTAAGCGAACTTATCAGAACTGCATGTGTTTTTACTGTGGCTGTAATAATGATGTTTTCTATGGATGTGTATATGTCCTTTATCGCTTTATCGCTGATTCCGTTAATTTTTATGTTTTCGTTTTTCTACTTCCGCAAGGTAAGCAAAAATTTTGCAAAAGCCGATGTTACAGAAGGAAAAATGCAGTCAACTGCTCAGGAAAATTATACGGGTGTTCGTGTTGTACGCGCTTTTGGCAGAGAATCGCATGAAGTAGAAAAGTTCAAAGAAAGGACATTAGCGCATGCCAATATATGGATAGATATTGGAAAAATGCTTGGCAAGTTTTGGGGAACAGGAGATTTACTCAGCGGTTTACAGCTTACTGTTGTAATTGGCGCTGGAGTTTTCCGCAGTGTTCAGGGCGATTTAACACCCGGAACATTTCTTGCGTTTTACGCTTACTGCAACTGGATGATCTGGCCAATCCGAGAACTTGGAAGAATTTTATCTGACTTGTCAAAAACTCTTGTTGCAGCTAACAGGATTCGTGAAGTTCTGGCAGAAGAACCTGAAATAGAAAGCGATGATGCACTCTACCCGGAAATTAAAGGA
>WQWU01000041.1 GCA_009785215.1 Treponema sp.
GAGAGAGAGAGAGAGAGAGAGAGAGAGAGAGAGAGAGAGAGAGAGAGAGAATTTGAATTCATGTGCGATTTACGATTCATTGTAGGATTTTAACATAAAAATGAAAAAAGAACAAGGGTAAATTTAATTGTTTCTCTGTGTTCTTTGTGCCTCTGCGCCGTTGTGTGAACCTCTTTATTAATAAAAACTCAATTATTTTTCGTTTTCACTAAAGCACCGCGCACGCTCACGCCATATATATATACTAGTTAACGCAATTACAACTGCGTTAACTATCACGCTAAACGAAATTGAAACTTCGTCTAGCGCAGCGGTTTACGGTCTGACCACCAATAGTAGCCAGCTTATACATTCTACCATTGGTAGAACGTCGCCGACGAAGTCGTAAACCGCCATACAAAAATCACAGGAGAAAAGTATGAACGAGAAAAAAATCGTCCAAATCCAAGATTTAATTCACGAGATTCGCGGACAAAAAGTAATGTTAGACAGCGATTTGGCCAAATTGTATGAGGTCGAGACAAAAGCCTTAAACAGAGCAGTTAAAAGAAATATTGAACGTTTTCCAGATTTATTCATGTTCCAATTAACGGAAAACGAATTCAACTCTTTGAGATGCCAATTTGGCATCTCAAACAAAGGAAAGGAGAAAGAGCAACTAAATTCTTTGAGGTACCAATTTGGCACCTCAAACAAGGGCAAGGGGGGAAGGCGCTATTTACCTTATGTCTTTACGGAACATGGTGTCCTGATGCTTTCAAGCGTTTTAAACAGTAAAAAAGCTATAAGTGTAAATATGGAAAAACCCAAAGAAACAAGAAGAATTGGGTTTCATACAGAGGACTAATGTTGAACAAACAAAAAATCAAAAAAATTATAGGAGTATGTTATGAGTGTGTTTACTTTTATGCCGCGCGGGGCAAATGGAATCATTATCCGTGTTGAAGCTGATTTACGCAGAGGAATTCCGGGAGTTGATATTTCAGGGCTTGCAGAAGGCGCTGTCAGAGAAGCAAGAGAACGAATACGGGCAGCATTCAGAAATTCGGGTTTTCAATTTCCGCTTGATAGAATCCTTATAAACCTTGCGCCAGCGGGTTTAAAAAAAGAAGGAGCCGCTTTGGATTTGCCGATTGCTCTTTCTGTGATGGAAGCGGCAAAACTTACGCCGGTCTCGGGAAATTTACTTGTAATGGGAGAACTGGAACTATCCGGGAAAATTCGTCCTGTCCGCGGTGTACTTGCAGCAATTGCAGCAGGACTAAAAGAAGGTATAACAGAATTTATTGTACCGGCAGAAAATGCAGGAGAAGCGGCTATTCTTAGATCAGCAGGAGCAAAATTCATAGCAGTAGAAAATCTGCAAAATGCTGTGCATGCGCTTATAATAAGAGAAGAAAAAGGCGAACTTCCCGCACCGCTGGAACATCAATCTATCCTGTCTGATCATTCAAACAACAAATCATCGATATATATTTCTGATGGAGATTTTTCTGATGTCCGCGGACAGATAATTTATAAACGCGCGCTTGAAATAGCCGCTGCAGGAGGTCACAATGTTTTGGTCTTTGGACCGCCGGGCGCAGGAAAAACTATGCTTGCAAGACGGCTTCCTTCCATAATGCCGCCTCTTTCCCCCGATGAAGCAGTTGAAGTTACCCGGCTTCATAGCCTTGCAGGTTATTATCAAAATAATAGCGGCAAAACATCGAATCAATTTATTGATTGTCTTATCACGACCCCGCCATTCCGCTCACCGCATCATTCTGCAAGCGCAGAAGGTATTTTAGGCGGCGGAAGAACTCCGCATCCCGGCGAAATTTCTCTTGCGCATTTTGGCGTACTTTATTTAGATGAAGCTCCTGAATACAGGATTAATGTTCTTCAGGCTTTACGTGAACCTTTACAGGACAAAGTTATAAGCATTGCCAGGGCAGACGGAATTGTACAGCTTCCTGCAGAGTTTCAGCTTTTATTAACAGCAAATTCCTGCCGCTGCGGACGGCTTGGTATGCGAAACTCAGAGGTTTCCTGCCTTTGTTCTCAGGATGAAATTAACCGCTATTGGCGTAAATTCGGCGGCGCACTTTTGGATCGTGTAGAAATAAGAACTGCGGTACTGCCGCCAAAAATAGAAGAAATGAGCCAGAACGATCCCTTTAGCTGTGAAACCAGCGCCATTATAGCAAGCCGAGTAAAAAAGGCTGTTAAGATTCAGCAATACCGGTTTAAAGGAACAGGCATCCGCCGAAATGCTCTTATTACAACAGATAAAATATCAACTTTTTGTTCAATGAATGAAAAGGCAGAAAAAGCCTTTTTTACAGCTATAGAAAAACTGGGATTTTCCGGCAGAGCATATTATGCAGTCCTGCGGGTAGCCAGAACTATCGCCGACCTTGAAGGAAAAGACACAATAGAAATTGAACATATTCTGGAAGCTGTACATCACCGGCGTTTGGGAGAAGATCCTTGGGATATATTATCAGTTTAATTCAGGGATTGTACAATTCTGGGATTGCGGCAAGAACTGAATCATTAATTTTTCTGCCCTTGCTTGAATAACCAAGTCTGCGATCGGGGCGGACAGCGCCGTGAAAATCACTGCCTTCTGTAACATAAAGCCCAAGAGATTTAGCAAGCGTTTCCAGGCGAAGACAAGAACCGGCTTTAGCAGTGGGATGCCATGCTTCAAGACCAACAAGCCCCATTTCTTTTAACGATTTTACAAGATCGGGAAGACGCCCCCATGCAATAAAAAGCGATATAGGATGCGCTAAAACAGGAATTCCGCCGGATTCGCGGATTAAAACTACAGCTTCATCAAAGTTAAGCCCGTCTTTTGGAACATACAAAGGCCTGCCGACTCCCAAATAGCGCGAAAAAGCCTGGCTGATATTTTTTACAAACTTTCTCTTTATTAAAAGAGCGGCAAAATGAGGGCGCCCAAGAGAACCGCTAAAAGCGGCGGCTCCTGCTATTTCCAGCAATTCTTCCCAAACTGCTTCCTTCCCGGTTAATCCATTTAAAGTTGTCATGCTTAATTCATGCATTTTTTCCAGAATTTCGCGGTTTCTGGCTTCCCTGCGGCGCACAAGACCCTCGATGGCAGTAATAAAAGCAGGACTCGGCGAATTTATCCCTAAACCCAATAAGTGAAACTCTCCGCCTGGACCAAGACCCGGAGCGCCAGGACAAGATTTGTTTCCTGCCCAGTTAATATTTACCTCTATTCCGGGGATAAACTGAAATGGGGTATCAAGTGACAGCGCCGCAGTTCGCGCACTTTCCAGTCCGCTTAAAGTATCATGATCAGTAAGCGCAATAGCGGTAAGACCGCGGTTTCTTGCTTCATTTATCAGCATTTCCGGAGATAAATCCCCGTCAGAATTATTGGAATGCGTGTGTAAATCTACCATTGGTTATTATTATATCAAATATTTGCCGATTTATATATAATCTACCGATAATAGTATAATGGATATCCCGGAAACATTGATTTTTTGGGTAATTATCAATAAAATAGAAGTAACTGTTATTAAAACAGCAGATACTACAAGTTTTTCTAAAAGGACGGTTTGCAAGTGTTTGAGTACACCTTGGCAAATGGGGTAATTATATCCCCGGGGATAAAAGCACATGCCAGTGATTTGGGAATAAAAGGAGAGCAGATTGTATCTCCAACCGGCAATACTGTAATCGATCTGAAGGAAAAATCCTTCGTTTATCCTTCTCTTATAAATACTCATGATCATTTGCAGGGAAATTACCGTCCTCCTGTAGGACCTGCAGAAGGAAAATTCTACCTTACATGGCTGCCTTGGGATCAGGATTTAAAAGCATCAAGTACCTTTGCCGAAAGATCAAAGCTGGACAGAGAAGACCTTTATGCTCTTTCAGGCTACAAGTGCCTTTTTTCCGGTGTTACAACAGTTAATGATCATTTTCCGCATCAGTTAAACAGTCAAATTTTACCTACACTGCCTATCAGGGCTTTTCAGGAGTACGGGCTCGCGCATGAGTGTTCTTCGTACGATTTAAAATGGGGCGAAGGTATCGAAATTGAACACCAGGATGCAAAGAAAAATAAATGGCCGTTTATTACCCATCTTTCAGAAGGGTTTGATAAAGAAGCAATGCACAGCGTTGAGATGCTCGAAAAACTGCGGGTTTTAGACAGCAATTGTCTGTTAATTCATTGCATTGCATTCAGCGACGAAGACATAAACAAAGTCGCCAAAGCCGGAGCCAGCGTTTCATGGTGCGGCTTTTCCAATATGTTCATGTTCAATGTAACTGCAAAAGTCCGAAAGATGCTAAAAGCAGGAATAAATCTTACTATCGGCACAGACTCTTCTGCTACAGGATCTGCCAATCTGCTTGCAGAATTAAAATATGACAGAGAGCTTTACCGCAGTTTATACGGCGAAGATCTTTCTGCAGAAACAATGTTCGAAATGGTAACAATTAACGCGGCAAAAGCGTTTTGGATGCAGGAACGGGTTGGAAGCCTAAAAGAAGGAAAACTGGGTGATGTTCTTGTATTGAAAGCGAATGAAAATAACCCGTATGAAAACCTTGTCAATGCTGATATGAAAGATATAGAATTACTTATACTGGCAGGAAAGCCGATATACGGCGAAATGAGATTTCTTGATATATTCAGGGAAAACAATCTTCCTGCTGGTTATACGCAAATAAAGGTTGGAAACAGAGATATGTTTGTTAAAGGAGACCCTGCTGGTCTTTATAAAGAAGTCAGAAAAAAAGTTGGCTTTAAAAAAGAGCTTGATTATCTGCCGTTTGAGCCGGCGGGGGAAGGAATATAATGCCAAAACCAGCTCAATTCCGTTCAGGTTCTCTCATTTACTTCCAGGGAGATCCAGCGGATAAAATATATATTCTCCAGACAGGGAAAGTAAGCCTTGTTTATCAGGACATTGAAACAGGCGCGGATGTAAGAGACCCTGTTCAGCCGGGAGAATTCTTTGGAGTAAAATCCGCTTTAGGCCGTTATACCCGCGAAGAAAATGCTGTTGCTCTTTCTGATACTACAGTTATGATATTTACAGTTCCCGAGTTTGAAGCTGTTGCTACTGCAAATTCCAGAATTATTATGAAGATGCTTAAAGTTTTCTCGAATCAAATGCGGCGTGTTCACAAACAAGTATCCAAAGTTATGGCAAAAGAAGAACAGCCGCCGGCAGACGGTCTTTACATTATTGGAGAATATTATTTAAAAAATAAACGTTTCTCTCATGCAAAACATGTGTTCAGCCGTTATTTAACTTTTTATCCTTCTGGAAAAAACGCACATCAGGCTTCTAAAAATCTGGAAATTGCAGAAAATGCATTATCGCGTTACGGAGACGGAAAAGGACCCGGTGTATCTGTAAATCCATCTGCTCCTGCCGCTGCAGCTGCTGAGCCGGCTTCGCAGGAAGATTCAGATAAAACAACAAAATCATATTATGATGCAATTAGTCTTGTTTCACAGGGAAAATATCAAGAAGCATTCATGAAATTTAAATTGATAGTAGATGCAGATATCGATCCTGAATGGACAGCAAAAGCTTCTTTTGAAATAGGCCGTTGTATGTTCCTTTTGGAAAAATTTGATGAAAGCTTAAAATATTTCACCAATATGCTGACAAAGTTTCCAAAACATCCGGAATTAAAAGAAACTATGTTTATTATGGGTCAGTGCAACGAAAAACTCGGCAGAAAAGATCAAGCTATTGCTTTCTATAAGAAGATTGTTTCTATGGGCGGTGATGACACTACTATCGAAAAAGCAAAGCGGGCGTTAAGCGCCCTGGGAGCGTAAAATGGCTATGGATCTGGCGGCATTCGGCCGTTTCTCCCGGACATTTCATCAAGGAGAAATTATTTTCTCTGAATTCGAAGTAGGTGATACTTTTTATCTTATCCAATCCGGCAGAGTGCAGCTTGTTAAACTTGTAGGAGACATAGAAAGAACTCTTGATATTCTTCATCCCTCTGAAATGTTCGGAGAAATGGCAATTCTGGAAAATTCTCCCCGCTCTGCAACTGCAATTGCGCTGGATGAAGTAAAAGTATTGGAATTTAATTCGCAAAACTTTGAAATTCTTTTGCTTGGGAATCCGCAGATTGCTCTTAAACTTTTAAAAATGTTCTGCAAACGTATTTATGATTCAAAAAGACGTTTTATGATTCTTACTTTGCCTGAACCTCAGGCAAAAATAGCAGACGTTTTTCTTATGCTGGATGAAACACAGCCTGATATTGATAAAACCAGCGATAGGCGTGAATTTAAAACAACTATCGAAGGTGTAGCTCACTGGGCAGGAATGACAGCAAACGAAGCCAGAGATATTTTAGCTCATTTTGTTAATCAAAGACGCGTAGAAATATATCCTGACAGAATTGCAGTAAAAAATATTAATGATTTCTCCCGTTTTGTAAGCTCTAGACGAAATAACTCCAGAGGTGCATAATGATTACGAATACTATCGTAAGTACAGCATCTATCAAATTTTATTAAATAATGAACCGGCAGAATTATGCAAACTATGATCCTTCGCTAAAAGCGCTTACTCCTGAGGGAGTAGAGTTTGTTCTTACTCCGGCAGGCTTTCCTGTGCGGACAGCTGCTTATGTAATTGATGTAATTATTCAATTTGCATTTACCTTGGTAATTTATATAGCTTTTATTATATCAAACCAGTCATTGGGAATTTGGATTTTCCTTTTATTAAAATTTTTAATTGACTGGTTTTATCATGTTATTTGCGAATTGTTTTTCCGCGGGCAAAGTATAGGAAAACGCCTTATGGGGTTAAGAGTTGTAAAAAGCGACGGCTCGCCTGTGGATCCGGGTTCTTCTTTCCTGCGGAATCTTTTACGTTTTGCAGATACTTTTTTTTATCTTTATCATATTGCGTTTATCTCCATTGCGGCAAGCAGCGGATTCAGAAGAATAGGTGACTGGGCAGGTAATACACTTGTAGTTTATTCATCAATGGCAAAAATTTTAAAGCGAAACTCATTAAGCGATCTTTTAAAAAATTATGACATTTGCACGCCGTCCAGACAGCTTTCCAGCGAAGAAAAGACTGCTATTCTGAATTTTGCAAGACGTTATCCCCTATTGGGAGAAGCAAGAGCAAATGAAATTGCCGGTTTATATGCTCCATTCATAAAAACAGAAAACTTTAATAATATTTCCAATGCGGCTTTCCTTATGGGGATAACACGCAAATTATCGGGTGAAATATAATGACAGAACAAAGCTTTGTACAGCGGAGAAATAATACCTGGAACGAATTTTCTTTTCTTGTCAGGGGAAACAAGCGTGATTTAAAAAAAGGCGCAGCTTCTTTTGTAAATAGCTTTAGGGAAATAACCCAGGATTTAAATACTGCAAAGGCAAATGGTTTTGATCCTATTATTATTGAACGGCTGAATACGCTGGTAAATGAAGGGAATCAGATTCTTTACAAACATCAAACCTGGCCATTAAAAACTTTTTTAAATTTTTTATTAAATACATTCCCGCAAAAAGTCCGCTCTCAGTGGAAGGGGATACTGGCTGCTTCTCTGCTTTTTTACGGCGTGTCCGTCTTTTTTACAATACTTTGCGTTTTTTATCCTGATATTACAAAAGAGTTAATTCCGGAAAGAACTCTTTCTTCTGTAAAAGAGATGTATAATCCGGACAGCGAATATTATTTACAGCCGCGTAAAATAACAAACGATGCTGATATGTTCGGATTCTACATATACAATAATATTTCTATCGCTTTTAGAACATTTGCAGGCGGAATTTTTGCAGGAATTGGAAGCCTATTTATCCTCCTTTTAAATGCAGTTTTTTTGGGAGTTATAGACGGTTTTATAATTAATGAGGGGTATATAAGAACTTTTTTTGGATTCGTTATTGCGCACAGCTCTTTTGAATTAACAGCAATTATTTTTAGCGGTTATGCGGGAATGCTTTTAGGTTACCGTTTCTTTATTACAAACGGATTAACACGCGGAGCCTCGGTAAAAAGAGCAGGAGAAGATGCACTGCCAATAATTGCTGGAAGTACAATAATGCTGGTTATAGCAGCAGCAATAGAAGCCTTTTGGTCATCAAAGCATCTTCTTCCGTTTTGGTTCAGGATTGGCTCAGGAGCCAGCTTGTGGATACTGCTGTTAATTTACTTTTTATTTGCAGGCCGCAATTCTGAAGCTGCTAATCGCAATTCTGACGGAGAAAAAAAATGAATACCGGCAGTATATTCAGCGGAAGAAGTCATCATGAAGCAGCAGATGCAGGTATTCTCTTATGGCGGGAAAACTTTATAAATTTTATACCGTTTTTTGCTGTTCCATTCTGGATTTTTGCTTTTTCCCTGCGTATTCTCCTTCCTGTTAATTATCAATATTTATCATGGATAATCGCCTGGCTTTCTAAACCGCTTTTTGACAGAATTATTTTACATATTATTTCTATTAAATTTTTTGACAGGGAAGCAGATTTTAAACGCCTTAAAAAAGGATTATGGAAAACGTTGTTACGCGGACTGCCCGGAGATTTACTCTGGCGCAGATTAAGTCCTTTGCGTTCTGTATTAATGCCCATGAGGGTACTGGAAAGAAATCTTAAAACCAGAAAAGCCATAAGCGAACGAAAATATAAATTAAAAAAAGGCGGTATTGATTATTGTTTCCTTTTAACAGTTTGGGGTATTGCTGCAGAGGTTATTTTATTGGCTGGCGCATATATTTTCTATCTTTTATTTAACCAGCTTGTGTTTGATACTAATGTATTATGGCTCCCCATACAAGCTTTGGAAATTTATCTTTATGCTTTTTGGTGTATTAATTTAATATTAATTGAAACAATTTATATTAACATGGGGTTCTGTGTTTATATAAACAGCCGTATCATGGTAGAAGGATGGGATATAGAATTAACTTTTAGAAACTTTGCAGAAAAATTTAAGGAAAAAGCAAAAAATGCTGTGTTTCTTTTTATTTTAGTGTTTTTACTTTCTGTTCCGGGAAATGTTTATTCCAGCGGCGATCCTTTGCCGCCGGATTTTCAAACTGCAGATGAAATTCCTTTTGAAACCTTGAATAAAGTTCTTGAATCCCGTGATTTTGGCGGAGAAGAAGAAGCATGGAGAATAAGATTAAAAGAACGGGAAAAAGAAGATCGTACCATTTCCAGAGAAAACAGGTATCGGACAGATAGGTTTTTAATTTTTATAGCCAAATTACGCGAGGCATCTGCTGTTGCTCTGGTTATTATTATTACCGGTTTAATTGCACTAATACTGATATTATTATTTATCTTTATGCGAAAAAACAAAAAGAGCAAAATAGATTATGATTCTGCTCCAGAAACAAGAAACATGGATATAAATGAAAGCGAAAACCCTGAATTACTTTTAATAAAAGCATTAAACCTGCATGAAGAAGGAGAAATACGCCTTGCATGGGGGTTTTGCACAGCTGCATCCATATGGTCATGGAAGATTTATCATGGAATAAATTTTCCGCCGAATGCAACAGAAAATGACTGCGCCAGAATTGTATGCAAAAAAACAAACAATTCTCCGGAAGCTGAAGGTTTTGGCAGGCTTATTAAAAACTGGATTCTCCTTGTTTATGCAGAACGCCAGCCGCCGGAAGGAAGCTTCGAAGAAGCTGTTAATTTGTGCCGATCTATAACTGTTTCCGGAGAGAATAAAAATGGATAAAAAAATATATTTATTTATTACTATTGCAGGAATAATATTAATTGGATATCTAGCTTATACGTATCTGGAGATATATTCATATAAAAAAACTATTTTTCAGTCTGATGAAGCATATAACAATAATTTACTTGCAATGGAACGATGGCTGAAAGCAACAGGCCATACAGTCCGGTATGATGATAATTTTTATATTAATAAATTAAAGAAAACTTCTGAGGATGTTGTTATACTAAACTCCGAAATGTTATTTTGGGAGGATACAAAAGAAGTTATCAGCTGGATTGAACAAGGCGGCCATTTAATATTATGTATCCATGATCAAAATATAAACAGCGAACTAAAAAATTTTCTTTCAGATTTTGGAATTAACTTCACAAAAATTAACACTAATGTGCGGCAGCAGGAAAATTTTTATCCTGCCTTTGACATGGATTTTACCTTATTGCTGGATAATGAAGATGGAACATTTTTTATTGATGAAATTGATCACATTATCCGCTTAGCGGAGATTCAAATTGGCAAAGGTTTTTTAACAGTTACCGGCAGACCGCTTTTTATGTACAACAGGAATTTACAGCACAAAAAAAATGCAGAAATATCATGGAGATTAACAGGCGCAAGAGCAAAAGAAAACGGCGTATTAATTGTATATACTCCGCGCGTTACTCATCAAAGATTATCTATGTTCGGAGCAATCGCGCAGAGGGGTTCTGTCACTCCTATTTTTATTTCAATGGTTATATTGATAATTGCAGGATTTTGGTCTGTAATTCCCCGTTTTGGATTAGTCTTTGCAGATAAACAAAAAACATCCAGACCCATAAAAGATCGATTTGATGCAGAAATCCGTTTTTTAAAAAAATACCGTGCCCTGGATTATTATCTTAAAGTATATGAACAAGAACATAAAACAGATATATGTAATAATGAAAAACAGGCGTATAATTACAGAGAACTAATAAATATTTACCGGAGATTATTTTATGGAACAACTAAACCTTAAGGCAGAAGCCGCCGCTCTAAAAATTGAGCAGGTAAAAAATGAAATTTCAAAAGCTTTTATCGGGCAGAACGAGCTTGTTGAAAACGCTTTAATAACCCTGGTTGCAGGCGGACATCTTCTTGTAGAAGGCGTACCCGGGCTTGGAAAGACATTATTTGTCCGCGTTTTATCAAAAGCTATCGGCGGCGGCTCTAAACGGGTGCAATTTACGCCTGACTTAATGCCCGCCGATATTACAGGCAATATAATGCTGGATCCAGCATCCGGAAAATTTGTTACGCGCAAAGGGCCTGTCTTTACAAACCTTTTTATTGCTGATGAAATTAACAGAGCACCTGCAAAAACTCAGGCTGCGCTTTTTGAAGCAATGCAGGAGTTTCAGGTAACTCTTGACGGCGAGAGCCACAGGCTTCCTTCTCCATTTATGGTTCTTGCAACTCAGAACCCGTTTGAACATGAAGGCACATACCCGCTTCCTGATGCGCAGAAAGACCGTTTTCTTATGAAACTAATAGCAGATTATCCGGATATAGAAGAAGAAAAAACAATGGTTACTCAGGTTTTAACAGGGGATTCAGGAGCTGAACTTTCTATTGAAGGAATAAACACTGTTCTTGGAACTGATGATTTTAACGAAATAAAAAAAATTGCTGCATCGCTTCATATGGATCCTCTTATTATTGATTATGCAGTCAGGATAACAGCATCTACAAGAGAAACTCCAGCTGTAGAAAGAGGCGCAGGCCCAAGAGGAAGCCTTGCGTTAATAAGATGCGCAAGAAGCAGGGCATTACTTCAAGGCAGGGATTTTGTACTGCCCGATGATGTAAAAATATCGGCAGTAGATGTACTTGCACACCGCCTTACCCTTTCTGCAGAAAGCGAACTGGAAGGATTAAACTCAAGACACATTATAGAAAATCTGTTGTCAAAAATAGAAACTCCAAAAGGAATAACGGATAATGCAGAAGGATAAGGTAATTTTTTTACCTGGAAGATCTTTATTTATTATATCTCTTTTATTCCTTGTATTAAGCTGTTTTGCTTTTTTTTACAGTCTGGTATTTGTTTATTGGCTTATTATAGGTATTGGATTAATTCCGCTTATTCTCTTGGATCTGTTTTTTCTATTACTGTTTGGAGATCGTTTTAAAACAGAAAGGTTTGTACCTTTTTCCCTCGCACAGGGAGAACCTGTAATTGTTAAACTGCACATTCATCGCAGTAAATCAATGCTTCCCTATTCCATTCGTTTATATGATCTTTATCCGGATTCCATGAATGTAAAACCTGCTGTTTTTCCTGCAAAATTAAACAGGAAATCCTTAAATAGTTCCGCTCCCGTAATTTTTGAATATTGTATCATGCCGGAAAAAAGGGGATCGTGGTGTTTTTCAGGCACTGAATTTTTGTTTGGCTCTCTATTCAGATTATGGCGGTTACGCGTAACGCATAAAACAATCAGTTATGGAAAAACTTATCCGAATTTTAATCAGCTGGCACGCGGGGTCGATCTTAAAGGAAATCCGGAAAAAGGAGATGTAAAAAAAATCCGCAAACGCGGCCATGGTTTGGAATTTGAAAGCTTAAGGGATTATCAGGAAGGTGATTCGATCCGTTCGATAGACTGGCGCGCAACAAGCCGGAACCGTCAATTGGACGGCAGGTTAAAACTCATTGTAAGAAACTATCAAGAAGAGCAGGATCAGCAAATTATTTTTATTATTGATTCAGGCTACCGTCTGCCGGACACCCAGTTCGACAGCGCCCTGGAGGCAATGCTTATGCTTTCCTATGTTGCGCTTAAACACGGAGACGCCGTTGCTGCGGCAAGTTTCGGCGCACATGATCTTTGGATTCCTCCGCGCAAAGGAATGAGCGCATATACTGGTTTAATGAATAGTTTGTATAACCTTCATAGTGCACCGGTTCCTTCATCTCCTTTTTCTGCCATAGAAAGAGCGCTAAAGCATTTAAACCGCCGCAGCTTTATCGTTCTTATCAGCAATTTCCGGGAAGAAGACGGAGAATCACTGTCATGGATTTTACCTCGTATTATTCAACGCCATTTACTTTTGATGGTCAGTTTTTCAGAAACTTCGCTCTCCGATCACATACCTAGTTCCGGAGATGATTCAAAAGAAATAACTGATGAACAGGTTCTGGAAACAGCGGCTGCTTACTCTTATCTTGCAAAACGCCGCCGTTTATACCGAAAATGGGAACATTCCGGCCTATTTGTTCTGGAAACAACGCCATCGCATATTTCATCTGCACTAATAAATAAATATCTTAGTGTTAAAAAATCAGGAAAATTGTAGTATCATTAACTATGGGAAGTAAAAAACTTCTGGTATTTTCAGATACCCATGGCAGCGTTGTATATTTAAAAGCTGTTTTTAGGTGGGCAAACGATCGAATTCCTCCGAATGATACTATTTGTATAACTGCTTGTCTCGGCGATGGTCTTAGAGATTTGAACAAAGCGGCTAACGAGACAGGTTTTTACAGCGACTGGAAACTGGTATGCGGAAACAATGATTACGGCATTCAGGCGCCGGAAGCAGCTTTAGTTGAAATATACGATAACCGTTTTTTCATGTGTCATGGACACCGGTACGGCTTATACGGCGGATATCATACACTTCTTGCCGCGGCAAAAAACTCAGATGCGCATGTTGTACTATTTGGCCACAGCCATATTCCTATCCATAAAAAGATAAGCGGTATTTCACTTATTAATCCGGGCAGCGTAGGACGTCCGCGCAGCAGAGCAGGTTCAACCTTTGCAGTAATTGAATGTATAGAAGGTGAATCAATAAATGTAGAATTTTATGAAATAAGTGACAAAGAAACAATTCGTAAAATAGAAATATAAAATTTTATTTATTTTTTTCTTAATTTTTATTGAAATAACAAATAATTTTTGTTATAGTTTTTTCAGAGGAAAAAACTATGAATCAAAAACACGGAACCCGCGCATTGCTTGCGGCAATAGCAATTCAACTAACACTCGGCATTGCCTATATCTGGAGTGTATTTCAAACAGGTATTGCAAACAGTCTTTTTAACGGCGACAACGCAGCGGCAGGACTCACATTCTCGCTGTTACTCGCAACGCTTACTATAGGAAGCGTTATTGGCGGTAAACTCGCAATAAAATTTTCTACACGTATTGTAGTATTTACCGGCGGCATTATTCTAAGTTTGGGGTTTTTTCTTGCTTCGTTTGTTACAGTTAACCAACCCTGGCTCTTATGGATAACTTACGGCGCAATGGGCGGTATTGGAATGGGTTTTACATATTCCACAACCATTGCATGCGCACAGAAATGGTATCCGCACAAAAAAGGATTTGTTACAGGTATAATAGTCTCTGCTCTTGGATTTGGCGGCGTTGTATTTACACCCATCGTAGAAAGTTTAATTACTGCTTTTGGCGGAGCAGGTTTAGGGGAGCCAAAAACTTTTATGGTTTTAAGCGCTGTGTTCCTTTGCGCATGTACAATAGGAAGTTTCTTCTTAAAAAATCCTCCTGATGGTTACATGGCAGCCAGCCCTGCTTCTGCAGCATCTGTAAAAATTGCTGTTGAATATTCGCCTTCTCAAATGCTAAAAAGCTTAAAATTTTATTTGATAACCGGCGCTTTTCTTTTATCTTGCATGGGCGGACTTATGATGATAGGTTTTGCAAAACCCATCGCTGTAGCAAAGGGGCTTGAGGCAACTGCAACTATTGGTGTTCTTGCAATATCAATGTTTAATTCGATAGGCCGCCTGTTTTGGGGAATGATCTCTGATAAACTGGGAAGAAAAAACACAATAATAATTTTACTTTCGGGAACTGCTGTTCTTGCCCTTTTTGTAAATGTTGCAGCAAGTTTTGGCATTTATGTTTTAATCGCTCTTATTGGTTTTTTCTACGGCGGATTGTTAAGCAACTTCCCGTCGTTAACCGCAGACCTTTTCGGCGCAAAGCATATGTCCACAAATTACGGCTTTGTTCTTTTAGGATTCGGCGCAGGAGCAATTATTTCATCGCAGATAGCAGGTTATTACAGAAATATCGCTATAAACGATATTAACCTTATGTTCCCTGCTTTTTTAATAGCATCATGCTGTGCGGTTGCGGCAATTGTGCTTATAACAATTCTTAAAGTGATACGAAAGCGGGAAAGAGGAATTTAGTCCGATTTTCGCCTTGTATTTTTGACAAATTTGAGGGTTTTTCGCCTTGTATTTTTGACAAATTCGGGGGTTTTTCGCCTTGTATTTTTGACAATTTTGCGCTAAACTGACAGTGAGGTGTTTAAATGGCAATATTACTGGCGAAAAACACATATATTAACAGAAAAATCGATACAGATTTACTCTGTTGGGCACAGGAAAGCGACCGCAAACCTTTATTGCTTAGGGGCGCAAGGCAAGTAGGCAAATCCAGCGCTGTAAGGCATTTGGCGAAACAGTTTGACTACTTTTTGGAAATTAACTTTGAGTTGGATAAAAATGCTCAAAATCTGTTCGCAAAAGGTGATTTATCTCCCCAGAGATTGTGTCAGGAGCTTTCGGTTATATACGAGGTTCCAATAATCCCGGGGAAAACTCTCTTGTTCCTTGATGAAATTCAAGCTTCTTTACCCGCAATTTCTTCTCTGCGTTTTTTCTATGAAAAATACAAAGAACTGCATGTTATTGCGGCAGGTTCTCTTTTGGAATTTGCTTTTCAGGAATTACCCTCTTTTGGAGTTGGGCGAATACGTTCCATGTTTATGTACCCTATAAGTTTCTTTGAATTTTTAAATGCCTGTAATCATAATCTACTACTGCAAACCATTCAAAAAGCTGACTGCAAAAATCCCGTGTCTGAATCTGTTCATAAAAAAATACTCGAACTTCTAAGAGTTTTTTTAATTATTGGCGGAATGCCGGAAGTTGTATCTGATTATAATAAAAACAATGATTTTCTATCCTGTCAGCGTATTTTGGACGATCTTGTAATTTCACTTAGATCCGATTTTTCTAAGTATGCAAAAAAAGTTCCGGCTTTGCAGATATCAACTGTATTTGATTCTGTTGTAAATCAAATGGGAAAAAAATTTATTTATGCAAATGTATCAAATGAATATACTCACAGGCAGTTAAAAGAAGGCCTGGAACTTTTAAAGTTATCGGGGCTTGTTATTCCTGTTTATCATTCTGCGGCAAACGGTATTCCGCTGGGAGCAGAAATCGATAATAAAAAGCAAAAAATACTTTTATTGGATACGGGCATTTTCCAAAGATTATTGGGGCTTCCTTTATCGAACTTATTAATTAGCGATGATTTCTCTTTAATAAACAAAGGAAATATTGCAGAATTATTTGCAGGGCTGGAAATATTAAAATCGCCTTCATGTTATGAACAAAAAAGTTTATATTATTGGCACCGTGAAAACAAAAATAGCAATGCCGAAGTTGATTTTATTATCCAAACGGGAAAAAACATTATCCCAATAGAAGTAAAAAGCAGCGCCAAAGGAGCTATGCAAAGCATGCGTTTATTTCTGGAAGAAAAACAATCTTCTTACGGTATCCGCACTTCTTTGGAAAATTTTGGAGAAATACCCGGAATAAAGATAGTTCCGCTTTATGCGCTTGGGGAATATTTAAAAAACAAAGGCTGATTAATAAAATTTATTATTCATAAAATAAAACATCCGTGCAAAACCCACGATATTTTCGTGAGTTTACGCACGGTTTAAACATGCGTCTGCACTGATGTGAAGGATCAAAAAAAATAGTATAATTTTACTCAATCGAGTAATGATTATGAAAAATGCGATTATTATTTTTCTATTTTTTTTAATACCCGCTATTCTTTATGCTCAGAATGAAAGAGAAGATTTTTTTGTTGCTGCCGGCGGCAGCTTATCTATGTACAGTCCTGGAAGCCTCGCTTACGGCGGAAGTTTTACGGCAGGTTACGGCACTTTTTCTGCTTTGGGAATTAAATTGTCATATTTTTTCAGCAAAGAAGATTTACATGTACTGGAATTGAATATGTTTCTTAGGATTTATTTCCTTGGTACTAACGCTTATTCCGGTCCTTTTTTACAGCTTATGGCAGGACCTGCTCTATTGAACCGCATTGACAATTTTCCCATTCCTTCTTTTTCAGGCACTATGTCAGCAGGCCTATGTTTGGGCTGGCGTCTTTTATTAAAAGACAGATGGTTTTTAGAACCTGCTGTCCGCGGAGGGTATCCGTATATTTTCGGCGTTGGACTTTCCGGAGGTATAAGATTTTGAAAAAATTATTTTTATTGTTTGTTATATTATTTTTATACTCTTTAACACTTATATTTTTATCCTGCACAAATCCTTTTATATATGAACTTTTAGGCATTAATGAAGTAACATTTAACGTAAACGGCGGCAGCCCTGTTCCCAAACAGCAAGTATGGAGAGACGAAAAAGTATCAAGACCTGCAGATCCGCACAAAAGCGATTTTACATTTGACAACTGGTTTACTGATAACGAAGTTTTTGAAACACCCTGGGATTTTGATACGATTATTACCGGAAACATAACCTTATATGCAAACTGGAAAAGTTTTGGAATAACTCTCTCTCCCGGCAATATTAATTTTGGCTCTGTAGCATCCGGTTATTCTCCCATATCAGCACAAAGTATAACCATAACTAACGTTAGTGATATTCCAACAGAAGATTTAGTAATATCATTATCCGGATCAAATCCCGGCAGCTTTAGTCTGTCTGCAAATAATATTCCCAGTATCGATCCCGGCGATACAAATACATTTACAATTGTTCCAAATCATGGGCTTCCTTCCGGTTCATACACAGCAATTGTTACAGTTTCAAATAACATTAATATTACAGCAAGCATCAATGTAAGTTTTGTTGTTACTAAAGCTCCCGTAAACGGAATAACAATTATCAATCAACCTGATAAAATGACCTATGTTCACGGCGAACCGCTAGATCTTGCAGGACTTGTTGCCAGAATCGATTATAGTGACGGCACTAACGAACCTGTTCCATTGACAGATTTTGCTTTGAATAGTATTACAGCAAATCCGGTTAATGGAACAATTCTCTCGGCAGTAACTCATAATAATACACCGGTAACAGTTTCATTAGGTTCCTTCAACGCTACAACAAATCCATTAACAGTAAACAAAGCAGCTGGAGCGGCGGTAAGCGGAGCTCCTACAGTAAGCGGTAATCCGAATAACCTTCTTATTACAGTATCCAGTGTAATATTTGCAACAGGTCAAACTGCTGAGTATTCGTTTAGTACGACAAACAATCCCGGTACCTGGCAACCAACAACAACATTTACAGCAGTTGTTAATACGCTTTATTATGTATTTGTTCGTTCTGCAGAAAATACTAACTATGAAGCAGGAATACCAAATACTCCCGGCAGACAGATAGCCTTCTACACAGTAACTTTTGACACCAACGGCGGAGATACAAATGCAGATCCTCCGGCTGTCACAGCTGTAATGGGTTCAATGATAACTCAGCCAACTAACCCAACAAGAAGCGGTTACACTTTTGGCGGCTGGTACGACACTCCTAATAATACAGGTGGTAATCAGTGGAACTTTACAACCGGTACAGTTACTTCTGCAACAACGCTTTACGCCAGATGGCTGTCAAACAGTTCTACAATTACATTAGATGTCGCTCCAATTACCGAAGGCGCTCCCGTGATTGTTGATAATATTACAATCTCTCGTTCCGGAACAGGTTTCCCGGTGCAAAGAACAATTACGATAACAGATACTTCACCATATTCCGATATATGGTGGGAGGTTGACGGTGTAGGATATTACGCTACACTACCGCCTCCGGCAAACATGGTCACAGGAACAGGAGCGTCATTTACATTAAATGCTGATATAACTAACAGCGTACATGTAATTTACAATACACTGAGTATACATACATTAAGACTGTATGTAATGAAAGATACAGTAACCTATATGGTAAATATTAGCTTTACGATTGTGGAATAAGGAAAGAAAGATGAGAAATTTTTTAAGAAGACTGCACACAGAGACACGAAGACACAGAGAACACAAAGGAAGCAGTAAATTTAATTTCTTTTATTTTGCTATTA
>WQWU01000042.1 GCA_009785215.1 Treponema sp.
AGTATTAACAAATATTAGGACGTCCAAATCTTTGTATTCCTCAAAATTCCGCACGTGTGGAATTTAAGGTTATTTTGATCATAAAAAAGGCTGCCCAAGAATTACTTCTCGGACAGCCCCTTCATTTCCTTCTTCTTTAAAACGGTTTTCCAGTACTTTCCAATAATATTTTCCTTTCTATTGACAAATATAATATTCCGCATTATATTTAAGATACCAATGCATAGGAAACCTATGTATAAAAGGAGGGATATTATTGATTTTCAAATGATTAAAGGAAGCGTATCCATGATGCTGCTCGGTTTATTGGGCACATCCGATATGTACGGCTACCAAATGATTCAGGAGATTACAAAACGCTCAAATGGAACTTTTGAGTTTAAAGAAGGCAGTTTGTACCCTGTTTTACATGAACTCGAAAAACAACAACTGATTGAATCGTATTGGGAAAACACAGCGCTTAAGCGCAAACGAAAGTACTATCACATAACCAAAAAAGGCCGTATTAAGTTTAAAGAAAAACTAAAAGACTGGCAAAGTGTTATGCGATCTGTAGGAGATGTAATAGAAAGTTTAAAATTGGAGGACAAAAAATGAAAAATAACATTACAGAATATCTTGATACTGTATGCGATCAAATTAAATCAAGACAAACAAGGCTTTCTGCAAGAGCAGAATTAATGAGTCACATTCAATTCGCAATTTGCGATCTGAAACAAACCGGGTTGAGCGAAGAAGATGCAGAAAAAAAATCATTGGAACGAATGGGCAATCCAAACGATATAGGAAAGCAAATATCTTCTTATAACTCGCCGCGGCAAAATATATTAACAACCGCAATTGGTTTTATACTTCTAACAGGCGTACTATTGTTTAACATGTATGAGTTTAGCTCCTTTTTCCTATTTAATTTTAAAGCGTTTGCATTTGTTGTGTTATTAACATTTGCTTTTATTTTAATCGGCGGACTGTCAAGATTGACACGTTTATCTGCACTCACGAGGGGGCGCACCGCAGCATTGTACGCTGGCGCAATAGGTATGATAAAAGGAGCGATAACTACTTTAGGAAATTTAGGAGACCTGGAAAAATTCGGAATTGGGCTTGGCTTTTGCATTACCTGTATACTTTATGGTTTAATTGTGAGTGCCGTTTTAACAAGCATAGCCCATCTTATACGTCCATTAGAAGGCAAAGAAATACGCAGAATTCTTGGATGGGAAGAGATATGAAAATTGTAATAATAAATGGCAGCCCCAGAAAAAACGGCGCTTGCGGCAAAATGTTAAAATACTTAAAGGATTATCTGGAAAAAGAAAATCCGGAAATAAAAATCGATTTAATCAATTTGATTGATTTTAATATTAAGTATTGCACAGGCTGCCAAAATTGTTACAAGACAGGCAAATGTGTAATAACAGATGATAATATAGAAAACATCCATGATTTAATAAAATCTGCTGATGGAATTGTTTTTAGCAATCCTGTTTATGCAAGTAATGTTTCAGGGCTTTTTAAAAGTTTTCATGACAGAGTCCACATGACAATGGAACAATTATTGTATCGTAAACCCTGTATTACGCTTGTTACTTATGAAAACTTAATGGGGCATAAGACAACAAATATACTAAAAGAAATGGTAAGTAATGCAGGCGGTTATACAGTATCCTTGTTAACCATAAAAAATGAGTTTAACAACGATCCTTTAACAAGAAAAAACAAGGCAAAAATAGAAAGAGCAAGTAGTAACCTTGTAAGAAAAATAGTAAGAAACAAGCCGCCTTTGTTTTCTTTACTGTACACAAAAATAGCAATTAATTTTTTTCTTAAACCGTTCGTTTTTAAGAATAAAGAAAAGTTTAAAGGTATAATAGATAGTTGGGCAGAGAAGAAGTTGATAAAGAGGTAAAAATGAACACAGAACTTTTTACTGGCAAAGCGCAAGCTTATGCCGATGCGCGTCCCGGATATCCTGACGCAGTTTTGGAATATAAAAAGTCTTGTTCCTTCAAACGCTGTTTTTGCCGTCGGGAGCGATTAATTGACTAAATTCATCAATCTGGGCAAAACCCGATTTTTTTTGTTTCTTTTGGTTTATCCGTTAGATTGTTTAAACTCGTTAATATATTATTGATAATTACTGAATGCTCTGTAAAATTGTTGTTTGTATCGTCTATATGGAGCATTAGAATTTTTTCTTTAACAGAGCTCCATCTTGAAGTCGCAATTTGCGACTTCAAGTTTTCATGTTCTTTAGGTGTCCATCTTGAAGTCACAATTTGTGACTTCAAGTTTTCATATTCCTCATTAGTTAATTGAAACATGAATTCAGGCGGAAAGCGGTCAATGTTACGTTTGACGGCTTGATTCAGTACCTTGGTTTCTACCTGGTAAATTCTTGCCAAGTCCTCATCAAGCATTACATGATACCCGCGAATCTCGTAAATCATTTCTTGGATAGATATTACCTTGTTTTTTGCCATTCTTGGCCTCCATTGGCAGGGTTTTTCCCTGATATTGAGATGTAGAAATGTTTCTATGCATCCCTGTCACTTATAAAAAGTGACATATATATATGGCGCAGTCCTGCGTATTACTTTAGTGAAAATTGCTAAAAAGAGAAAATTTATTGCTTTTTTGCTTTATTATAAAGGGAAATTGCTAAAAAATCATTTTGTGAGATTTACAATTTTTTAAGAGTTTCTTCCATAATGCCGCTAAATGTCTGTTTCATTTCATTTATTATATCCTGACGAAGCAATTCAAGTTCTTCTCTGGGAGAGTGGTCTATTAAAAAAAGTTCATAAACTTTTATATTTGTTGCTATAGCAATACGTTCAAGAACTTCAGCCGTTGGGAATTTACGGGCAATTTCCATCATAGCGAGATATTGAGTAGAAATGCCTGATTTTTCTGCAAGCTTTTCCTGTGAAAAACCGCATTTTCGGCGATTTTCACGTAAGTTTTTTGCAAATATTTCCCGAAGGGAAGTTGTTTTTTCCATATAATTGCCTGTGAGGTAATATTATAGACTTTTCTTTATTGACAAATTGTCTAATATACTATAATATTGACCAATAGGTGATTTTTTTGTAATTTGTAATCAAATAAAAAGTATTAATACATGATTACAATTAGAAAATAAATAAGGAGTTTTATATGAGTACAGGGAAAATAATGGGTCTTGTAGTTTTAGTTATTGGATTAATTGTCTTGGGATTTTCATCTTTTACTATGTATGAGGAGATTGAAGAACATAAAGCGTACCAAAGATATGGAATGCGAAGATATAAATATTCTCCAGATTCTGAATTAATTTTTTTATTTATTGTCAGTGCTGTTATAATTGGAACTGGCGGACTTATTTTATATAAAGCAAAGGGTGGACAAAAGGATGAAAACAAGCAAGATAATACTTCAATTGAAGTAACTAAAAAGTGCCCTTTTTGTGCAAATGATATTAAAAAAGAAGCAATTTTATGTCATTTTTGTAAAAAAGATGTACCTCTTGATTAATTGAAAGTTATAATGTTTCTGCATCTGCTCTGTGTCGGCGACGTCGGTAAGACGCATTTTGCCGTCATGAGCCATTAATTTCAACTTTCAACGGGGTATAATAAACTAATCTTAACTGATTAGATGACTAATCAATTAAGATTAGTTCTGAAAACTTCAGGCGGACACAGAATCCAGCACTATCTAATTTCTGTTTGGTCATGGGGATCAGCTTTTTTATTGATAAATGATTCATTTTGGTATATACTAAAAATATATACCAGCTTTAGGGGGTTTTTATGACAAAAGCAAAAGTCTTTATGAACGGACGTTCTCAGGCAATACGGCTTCCAAAGGAGTTCCGTGTTTCCGGCGATGAAGTTTTTATAACAAAGGAAAATAATAAAATAATTATTTTCGAAAAGCCCAAAAAAACCTGGGCAGAAATATTTGAAAAATTTGAAGGTGACCCGAATTTCTCAGTTTACAGAGAAACAATAAATGATAAACCCCGCAAGGTAAATTTATGATTTACATGTTAGACACTGACACGGTAAGTTTTATTGTAAAAAGAGATCCTGTGGTTCTGAAAAAGCTGTCTGAACATGATAATGATGATATTTGTGTTAGCGCTGTTACATGTGCAGAATTATTTTTTGGTCTTGAAAAAAAAGGATCTATAAAGCTTTTTAATGAAGTAGAATCTGTTATTGAAAAAATGTCAGTAATTAATTTTGATAAACCTCAATCGGAGATATATGGAAAAATACGTTTAGAACTGGAAAAATCAGGTGTTCCGCTTGATAACATGGACATGCTTATTGCTGCCGCCGCATTATCGATCGATGCGGTTTTAATTTCGCATAATACAAAACATTTTTCCCGGATAAAAGGTCTTAAAGCCGAAGACTGGAGTTGTTAGGAAGTTTTTAATCTTGCTCTTCCTTAATAATCCGCTCCTGCTCGGCACGGCTTAATTTAAATAACAGGGTATACAGGGCAGAAATATCTGCCTCCCTTCCTTTTTTTACATTACCGGAAAGCTCTTGTATTTTTTGCTGTTCGCGCTCGGGGTTATGTACAGGCAGATTGTTAATACGTTTAAACTGCGCTATCTCTCCTGATACATCCATGCGCTGTTCAAACAAGCGTACAATTTCGTCATCAATTTTATCCATTCGTTGGCGAAAGTTATTTAAATCGGCAGAAGTTTTTTCTATCAATTGTCCAGTTCCCCTTTAATTCGGCTGCCTTCTTCCAGTAAATCTTTAAGTTTGTTTTCATTTTTCTCTGCCAGAGCATCTTTGTAACGTGTGATTTCCTTTATAAAAACATCCAGTTCGTTAATTAAATAATCACCGTTTTCCATACACAATTGCGCCCACATATCTGCATTAAGCTGTGCTACTCGGGTTAAGTCTTTGTAACTGCCTGCGGAAAATCCCTTGTGTTCACGCGCTGCTGGGCTTTTAATAAATGCGTTCGAAACAACATGCGCCATCTGAGAACTAAAAGCAATCATCTCGTCATGTTTTTCTGCGGTTGATACAGTCAAGTGGCCAAAGCCGGCAGGTTTTAATAATTCCTCGATTTTACCGAACAAAACAGGATCGTCATAAACAGGCGGAACCAAAATAATCGACGCACCCCGATATAAATTATCCCTGCTGTTTTTAAAACCGCCTTTATGGCTCCCTGCCATTGGATGTCCGCCTACAAAAATAAAACCGTACTTTTGCGCAAGAGGGAAACAATGCGAGCAGACAAACCGCTTTACACCGCAGCAGTCAATAACAACAGTATCTTTTTTTATTTTCGGCGCAATACTTTCCAGATATGCTACAGCATCGGCAGGATTAACAGCCAGAAAAATAACATCGCATTCTGCAATCGAATTATCGCTTAATACTCCGTCTATTGCGCCGGAAACCTGCGCAAAACTTAATATCGATTCATCTGAGTCAAAACCATAAACATTGTGTTTTTCCAATTTATATGCTTTTGCAAAAGAGCCGCCGATTAATCCGAGTCCTACAATTCCAACGGTCATTGTGTTACAACCTCGCGAATCTTGTTCACTTTTTTGGACACTTCGGCGAATTGTTCAGGTGTGAGTGACTGCGCTCCGTCGCATAATGCTTTTGTGGGATTGTTATGCACTTCGATCATAAGCCCGTGAGCGCCTGCCGCAACTGCCGCCATTGCCATTGGCTGAACCAGTCTTGCAATTCCTGATGCATGGCTTGGATCTACAACAACCGGCAAATGCGAAAGTTCTTTAAGCATCGGCACTGCCGAAAGATCCAAAGTGTTACGTGTATAAGTTTCAAATGTGCGGATACCGCGCTCGCAAAGAATAATGTTCCGGTTTCCGCCGGCGATAATATATTCTGCGCTCATTAAAAGTTCTTCCAGTGTGTTTGCCAAACCGCGTTTAAGCAGAATTGGTTTGCGGGTCATACCCAATTCTTTTAAGAGTTCAAAGTTTTGCATGTTCCGCGCGCCAACCTGAATTATATCGACATTTTCAAATAACGGAATGTGGCTTGCGTTCATAATCTCTGTAACGATTGGCATGCCTGTTTGTTTTTTTGCTTCCAGTAATAATTCGATACCGTCTTTTCTCATTCCCTGAAAAGCATAAGGAGATGTGCGCGGTTTAAAAGCGCCGCCGCGAAGGATAGTCGCTCCCGAAGCTTTTACGCTTTTGGCAATTTCAAGAATTTGTTCAGGCGACTCAACCGAGCATGGCCCTGCAATTACCTGAAAATGAGAACCGCCGATTTTTAATCCGTTAATATCGATGATGCTGTCTTCCGGATGAAATTTTCTGTTTGCATTTTTAAAAGGTTCAGTAATTCGTTTAACCGAATCTACCATTTCAAGACTGGCAAGCAGTTCAGTATCAATCTGGCTGGTGTCGCCTATCAAACCTAAAATGGTGCAAAACTCTCCTCTTGAAGCATGGACAGAAAGCCCCCGGCCTTCCAGCCACTTGGTAAGGCTGTCGATTTGTTCCTGAGTCGCGCTGGGTTTTAATACAGCTATCATTTTGAGGTCTCCTTATTATCTGCGTCTGGCAGTACTGGCAGTAGATGAGCTTTGAGTACGTCTGGTTTTTCTGACAGTGCTGTAAAGAAAGCGATCTTTTCTTTCATGAAAATTAAGACTGCCAGGGATTACATAATCGCAGGCATGAGTTTGAGAGCGAACGGTATTCATTCCTTTTTTCCAGATATGAACAATAATAAATCCTATACCAAAAGAAAATAGCCATGAAATAACAAGTAATGGTATATGATATGTTGTTACAAATTCATTTATCGATTCCATATTATCTCCTAAAAAAACAGTTTTAAAACCTGAATTATAATGGTAAAAGCGGCACCGAAAATACCAGTGAACAATAAGCGGTATTTCCAGGATTTTTTTACATCAGCAGGAAGCCTTCCAACAAGGCGGCCTGATTCGCCGTTCATAATGAACAGATAATTTTCGTTTTTGTATTTTGTATTGAGAACCCAAACCGGAAAAAGACTGTAGCTGATTTTACCGCCTTTAATGTCAACAGTAGAACTTTCTGTTGATACCGACGAATAACCGGTAACCGATTTTCTAAACTCGGTTTCTACTGATGTTTTCATTCTTGCAGCCGCACGTTCCATACATTGTTTGGCATCAACATCGTATTTTTCTGCAAGGTAGCCGGAAAGAAATGCGCTTTGGAAATCTTTTATAAGTGCATAATTGAAAGGTTCAATGGAGTCCATGTAATCGTTGTCCATTTTTTCTGAACCGTCTACCGGTACTTTTTCGAATCCTAAAATGCCGTCTCTGACTATGCTGTAAAAACTTGTTTTTGTATAATAATAATTTGAGTCGCTCCAGCTTTTGGTTTTTGCTGCTCTATAGCGGATATGAGCTTTTGTTTGTGCGTCGTAAAGCCAGAATGGAACATAAACGCCTTGTATGCAGCTGATGCGGTTCCCGTCTTTGAAACAATCGGGAAGAAGCCGTTTTCCTTTATAGAATTTTTTTAATGCCTCTATTGCGTCTTTTTTTTCCAGCTTGAATGGTATGATGTATTCGGGTTTTAACATTCCCGTGATCCGTTTTTGAACGATTTGTGAATTACCGCAGCAAGGACAAACCATAGCGATTGTGTTATTATCGCCGATTAGTTCCGCTCCGCAAGACGGACATGATCCCGTACTTAGGCAATCCTGCTCAAAATTATCCCAATTATTTGCTGCGCCTCCCTGAATTTTTTCAAGTTCGCTGTTCCAGTCAAATTTATCTTTTGTTGGAGAAGCCAATTCTCTTTGATAATCTTCCAGGTCTGCTATTTCAAACTCTGCATCACAGTAGGGGCACTTCATATTTTGCGATGAACTATCAAATTTGACAGCTCCGCCGCAATTAGGACATTTATATTCTTTTATATCCATTTTTTATTCCTTGGAAAAACCTATTTTGATTTTCCGCATTCAGCGCAGAACTTGCCTGTGTTTCCGGCATGACCGCACGAACAAGTCCATTCACCCGGAGCGGGTTTACCGCATTCGGCGCAGAACTTACCAGTGTTTCCCGCGTGACCGCAAGGACAAGCCCAGCCGTTGGAAGGAGCAGGCGCAGGTTTGCCGCACTCGGCGCAGAACTTTCCTGTGTTGCCGGTTTTACCGCATGGACAAGTCCATCCGCCTGCAGCTTGCGGTGCCGCTTGTTGCTGTACAACATTCTGTTGCGCCGCAGCTTGCTGCGTACCCATCTGAAATAGCGCCTGTGGATTCATTCCGCCTGCATTCGCTGCCATACCCATTCCCATAAAGCCGGTCATCGCTCCGCCTTCGTTTGCTGCAGCAGCGCGCATTGCATCGCTTTGTGCATTTACAAGTGTAGCTGCAGCCATCGTCGGGTCTCTCATAACTGCCGCAGTCTGAAGCTGCTTGATTCGGGCTTCATCTTCCGGTGAAGCTGTGCACGTAATTCCAAAATTGACAATTTCGATACCGCGCACGTCTCTCCATTTATCGGTGAGAGCTTCGTTAAGGATCTGCGCAAGCTTTTCGGTCTGGAAAGAAATTTCGTGATATTCGCCGGTGCCGAGCTTTCCTAAAGAAGGCCCCAAAACCGTAACGATTTCGCTTTTTAGCTGACTATCGATTTTATCGCGTGTATAATTTTCTTCTACGTTGCCGCAGACATTTGCGTAAAACAATGCAGGGTTTGACATGCGGAAAGAATATTCGCCGTTCGCGCGAAGGCTTATTGTTAAACGTAAATTGATATTAGGGTCAATCACAAGGTATGGAATAGGGTTTGGTGTTCCGTATTTGTTGCCGATTATTTCTTTTGTGTTGAAGTAGTAAATGCGCTGATCTTTTCCCGGGCTTCCGCCGTATTTAAAACGGTCGCCCATATTTTTTAAAGCGCCGGCAATTCCCTGACCAAGACCGCCGTAGAAAACGCTAGTCTCTGTAGATTTGTCGTAAGTATAGTGCCCTTCTTCCGCGCAGAATTCTACAATGCGGCCGTTATCGATAATGATTGCTGCCTGCCCTTTATTAACGACAATACCCGAACCGTTGGAGATAATATTATCTTCTCCTTTGGTATTGCTGCTTCTTTTACTGGTTCGCTTTTGACCCTTTGCAGCCAAAACATCGGCTTCTAAACTTTCGCAGACAAAGAACTCCAGCCACTGATCCGCCAGAACTCCGCCGACAGCGCCGCCTAATGCTTTAATAAGACCCATACTAACTCCTATAGATTAAACGTTTTCAAATGATAGCATATTTTGTTGAATTGTACTATCGTATTATATGAATACAAATGTAAGAAAAATTAGAAAAATTGTATAATGTATGATATAATAATACCAGGTTACGGTAAAGAAAATGAGAGACTTAGTAAAGACAAATCTTGATATTTGCACAGGATGCAGCAGATGTGTAAGAAATTGTCCAATGGAAACTGCAAACGTCACATATCTCGATGAAAATGACAACATAAAAGTCAAAGTAGATAGTACGCAATGTATCGTCTGCGGTATCTGTGTTTACGCCTGTAAACATGACGCAAGATTTTTTGCTGATGATACCGAACGTTTTTTTAATGATTTAAAAGCGGGCGGGAACCCTGGGGTTCCACCCATAACTCTTATTGCGGCGCCTTCGGTTCAAATAAACATTCCTGAATATAAAAATCTTTTTACGTATCTTAAAAAAAACGGTGTTGGAAAAATATACGATGTATCATTTGGCGCCGATATTTGCGTATGGGCAACCATTAAACATTTACAAAAGTCGGATTACATAAAAATTATTAATCAATCATGCCCAGCAATTGTTTCGTACTGCGAAATGTACCGGCATGATTTACTGCAATACCTGTCGCCCATACACAGTCCGATTGCCTGTACTGCAATTTATTTAAAAAACTATTTAAAAATTGACGGAAAAATTGCAGTTCTTTCGCCTTGTGTGGCGAAAGCCAACGAATATGAATCTGTTGGAATACCGGATTATAATATTACTTTTCAAAAACTACTTGAATACTTAAAAGAAAATAATATAAAACTTCCAGCAGAAGAAACTGATTTTGATCTTAGCGGAGCTCTGGGTTCTTTATTCCCTGTGCCGGGCGGATTAAAAGAAAACATCGAATTGATTATGGGAAGAAAAATCAGCGTATATAAAGCAGAAGGGCCTTCTGTATATAAAAAATTAAATACATACGCCGATACGCTTGTTGAATATCTGCCGGATGTTTACGACCTTTTAAACTGCATTGACGGATGTAATATAGGAACCGGCTGCTCGCACCAGCAAAATATACTTAAGATTGAAACAGCGATGAATGACCGCAGAAATGCGGTAACACAAAAGTTTGATGCCGATTTTTATAAAAAGTTATACAAAGAATATGATGATACGTTTGACTTTTCGCATTTTAAAAGAACTTATCGTCCAATCGATACAAAATTGACTCAAATAACAGAAGAAAAAATTCAGGCTGCGTTTGCATTATTAAATAAAGGTACACATGAAAAACAAACTGTAGACTGCGGCGCCTGCGGTTCGGATAGCTGTATGGGTATGGCAAGACGGTTAGCGTTAAAAGTTAATATACCAATGAATTGTATTATCCGGGATGTGGAACTTATGCGCGATGCGGAAGAACGCACTAAAATTATGATAGATTCCACGCCTATGTGTGTAAGTATTTGGACAAGAGATTATGAAATAATCGATTGTAATCAAGAAGTTGTGAATTTATTTGGATTGTCAAATAAGCAAGAATATTTTGACATGTGGAGTACCAGATTTACGCCAGAGTATCAGCCTAACGGAAGATTATCGTCGGAAATGGCAAAAGAACTTATAGACGGCGCTTTTGCGGAAGGATACCGAAAATTTGATTGGATGCATTTAGATCAAAATGGAGAATATCTGCCGTGCGAGGTTATACTTATCCGTGCAGATTATCAAAATGATTATACATTAGCGTGTTATGTAAGAGATTTAAGAGAACATTTAAAATTAATTGATGAAATGCGCAAATCGGAAATTGCAACAGAATCGAACAAAGCAAAGAGTGATTTTTTAGCGAGTATGAGCCATGAAATACGCACGCCGATGAACAGCATAATCGGGTTTTCTGAATTAGCGCTTGATGAAAATATCACGGACAAGACCAGAGATTATCTTGATAATATTCTGGAAAATTCAAAATGGTTATTGCATATAATAAATAATATTCTGGATATATCAAAAATCGAATCTGGTAAATTAGAATTAGAAAACATTCCTTTTGATATGCATGAATTATTTATTGCCTGCCGTTCCATAATTAGCGCAGAAGCCGAAGATAAAGGGCTGACATTGCATTTTTATGCAGAGCCTTCTCTTGGCAAAAGGCCTCTGGGAGATCCCGTCAGATTGCGCCAGGTGCTTACAAACCTTCTGTCTAATGCCGTGAAATTTACAAGCTCGGGTATTATTAAATTATATGCGGCAGTTAAAGAAGCAACCGAAAATTCTATTACTATAACATTTGAAGTAAAAGACTCAGGTATCGGTATGACACCTGAACAAATAAACAAAGTACTTAATCCGTTTATGCAGGCAGAAGCCGGAACAACACGCAAATACGGCGGTACAGGTTTAGGGCTTCCTATTGCAAATTATATGATAGAGATGATGGGCGGTAAACTCACAATAGAAAGTACGCCCGGAGTTGGCAGTAAGTTTAATTTTGATCTTACTTTTGATACGGTTGACATTGGAAAAGATGAACAGCTAAAAACCCGAATAGTTTTAAATGAATTAAAAAAGCCTTCTTTTGAGGGTGAAATTCTTTTGTGCGAAGACAATTCTTTTAATCAGCAGCTCATTTGCGAACATCTGAATAAAGTAGGATTTAAAACTGTAATTGCAGATAACGGAAAAATCGGCGTAGATTTAGTTAAAGAGCGTGTTAAAAAATCGCAGAAACAGTTTGATCTAATTTTTATGGATATGCACATGCCTGTGATGGACGGCCTGGAAGCGACAGAGAAAATCATGGAGCTGAATACTGGCATCCCCATAGTGGCATTGACAGCGAATATTATGCTGCAGGATCGTGAATTATATAAAACAATAGGTATGGTTGATTATCTTGGCAAGCCGTTTACAACACAGGAATTGTGGGTTTGTTTGATGAAATTCTTTACACCAAAAGCCTGGAAAACAGAAGACAAAGCCCAGCGCGCCAAGATAGAAAATGAGCTGCAGCAAAAACTGATAATAAATTTTGTTAACAGCAATAGTAATAAAATTAGTGAAATAAAAGATGCCATAAGCGCAAACGATATAATATCGGCGCACAGACTGGCTCATACTTTACGGGGCAATGCAGGACAGTTGAAAAAAACAGAATTGCAAAAAGCAGCCGAAAATGCAGAAAACCAGTTTAAAAACAAAAGAAGCGATATTGAATCTGAAGAGATGAAAATTCTGGAAAAAGAATTGGATGCGGTATTGGCGGAATTTAAATCTTTAGTTAGTGAAATAATACCTGCAGCTCAAGAAGAGCTAGCAGTAGAACTGATGGATGCTGAAGAAGCAAAATTATTGCTGGAAGAATTGGAACCTGTGTTAAAAGACGGCAATACAAAGTGTCTGACATATACCGCCAAACTTCGTTTGATTTCCGGAACTGAAGAACTTATTAAGCAGATAGAAAGTTTTAAATTCAAACCTGCATCTGAAACTCTTAAAGAATTAAAGGAAAAACTAGGTGTGGGAAGGATAGATGAATAGTATATTGATTGTAGATGACGATGCTTCTAACTTGCTGGAACTAAACAGTATACTAACATCCGATTATATTGTTTATGCAGTTAGTGACGGAACATCTGCGCTGGAAAAAGCGAATGAATCTTTAATCGATCTTATATTGCTTGATGTAATTATGCCTGACATGAGCGGCTTTGAAGTTCTTGCTGAATTAAAAAAAACAGATAACACAAAACATATTCCTGTCATTTTTATAACATCACTCAGTGAAGAAGGGAATGAGAGCGAAGGTCTAACTTTGGGAGCTGTTGATTATATTCGTAAACCATTCAGCCCCGAGGTTGTTAAACTAAGGGTTGGTCAGCAAATTAAAATTATTAATTTGCAGCGGGATCTTGAATATGCGGCAGCAGCCGCCGAAGCAGCCGCCAAAACAGCTGAAGCTGCCAATAAATCAAAATCATCGTTTTTGGCTAACATGAGCCACGAAATCCGCACCCCCATGAATGCTATAATGGGCGTGACCGATATATTAATGCAGAATGAAACTTTGTCTGACGATGTGACTGACGGCCTGGAAAAAATTTATGCTTCAAGCGAAATGCTTCTTGGTATTATTAACGACATATTGGATTTTTCCAAGATAGAAGCGGGAAAATTAGATATCATAATAGCGCCGTATAAAGTTGCCAGTATGATAAATGATGCTGTTCATTTAAATATGATGAGGATTGGCAACAGACCAATTAAGTTTGAACTTATAATTGATGAAACCATTCCGGCAACTCTTAAAGGAGATGAGCTTCGAATTAAACAAATATTAAATAACCTTCTTTCTAATGCTTTTAAATATACCGATACCGGCAAAGTAACATTGTCTGTTATGTATGAATCTGATTCTGATTCAAAAAAACGTCTTGTGTTATCTGTAAAGGATACCGGGCATGGAATGACACAAGAGCAGTTAGATCGTTTGTTTGATGAATATTCACGTTTTAATCAAAATTCTAAACGTTCAATCGAAGGCACAGGATTAGGTTTGTCTATTTTACAACGGCTGGTAAACCTTATGAACGGCGAAGTTCATGTTGAAAGTGAAGTTAACAAAGGTACAACTGTAACAATATGGCTGCCGCAGGCTTCTGACGGTTCTGAAATAATTGGCATGGAAACCGCAATAAACCTGCAGAGTTTCCGTACAAATTATATTGGGCACAGGGAAAGAGCAAGGATTAAACGTGAGCCAATGCCGTACGGCAGAGTATTAATAGTTGATGATACAGAAACAAATTTATTTGTTGCCGTAAAACTTATGAATTTTTACAAATTGCAAATTGAAACAGCAGTTAACGGGCAGGAAGCAGTAGAAAAAATAAAATCCGGAAAAGATTATGATATAATTTTTATGGATCATATGATGCCGGAAATGGACGGTATAGAGGCAACACAAATTCTTCGCAGTTTTGGATATACTAAACCAATTATTGCATTGACAGCTAACGCAGTAACAGGACAAGCTGATGTTTTTCTGGAAAATGGTTTTGATGCTTTTATATCCAAGCCATTAGATGTGCATCAGTTAGATGCCATTTTAATTAATCATATACGTGATAAGCAGCCGCCGGAAGTAATTGAAGCTGCACGTAAGCAGTATTTAAATGCTGATACTGTTGTTAACAATAATATGCAGACGAATATGGATTTCATGCTGTTGGAATCGTTTGTAAGAGATGCGCGTAAAGCTGTATTATTACTGGAAGAATTCCTGTTAAAACATGATTTTGAAAATGAAGAATCATTGCATAAATATACTATTTGTGTTCACGGTATGAAAAGTACACTTGGGGTAATTAATGATTCACAGTTATCTGAATTAGCCCAAAAGTTAGAACAAGCAGGGCGAGACCGTAACATTAATTTTCTTAAAAAAGAAACACCCCGCTTTATTAATGATTTGCATTTATTACTTAAAAAAACAGAATCCAAACAAACTGTTAATTATTCAAATGATTCTGAAGATCTGCTTGAAAAATTATCTGTTATAAAAAATATCTGCGCAGAGTATAACAGAAAAGGTGTTTTGGATAAAATTGCTGAGATTAATAGTTGTTCAGAAAAAACAAGAGTTGTATTAAATAATATAAAGGAATATGTGCTTCACAGCGATTTTGAAAAAGCCGAAAACATTGTAACGGATTATATTGATGAGTTGAGGAAGTGAGAGAGGTGAGATAACTGAGCGAGAGAGAAATGGACATAAAAATAATCGAGACTGTACAGCAAAAGCTCCCCGAGATAGAAAAAGAACACAATGTTAAAATACTTTACTGTGTTGAATCTGGTTCCAGAGCATGGGGATTTGAATCGCAAGATAGTGATTATGATATACGGTTCATTTATGCCCACCAAAAAAACTGGTATTTGAACATCCTGCCAAAAAGAGATGTTATTGAATACCCTATTACCAACGATTTTGATTACTCTGGCTGGGATTTGAGAAAGACTATGTTTTTGATGAACAAATCGAACCCTGTTCTTTTTGAATGGCTAGTATCACCTGTTGTATATTACAAAGATGATTATTTTTACAATGTTATGATGCAATTAACTAAGGAATATTTTTCTCCTATTTCATCTGTATATCATTATCTGCACATGGCAAGCGGAAATTACAGAACATATTTGCAGGGAGA
>WQWU01000043.1 GCA_009785215.1 Treponema sp.
CATAGGGCACAAAGACAATAAGACCTCACGCAGAGGCACAGAGGCGCTGAGACCGCAGAGAATATAATAAGGTTGATGATAGAAATCTAGTCTTAACCCTCATTCTTTCTCCGCGTACACTGCTCTTAAAATTGGCTGCGCCAGCAGCTTTAGTCTCTGCGAGAACTCTTCTTTTTCTACTTTGCATAATAATTAATCAAACAGCCATCTATTAAGATTTGTCTTTCTGCATCAGTAAGTTCTCCTAATGCTGCTTTAATCTCTGTTACAGTGTCACCTAACACATAACCGGTAATTTCATCTTTCTTTTCCTGAATAGCAGATTTAATTCCCGGGAAGAAAATATAGCTGTCTAATTTAAAAGCGTTTTCGTCAGTAATTAAAAACGGTAAGATTCCCCAGTTAATAAGATTGGAACGATACCGCTTTGTAGCATACTCCAACGCAAGGTTAGCGCTTGCGCCCAACACACGCTGGCAGGATGCAGCCTGCTCTCTTGCAGAGCCGTCACCGGGTTTTTTTGCATAAATAGCGCTGCCGATACCTATATTGTCTGCGTTTAAACCTGAACAGCCATTAATACTTTTAATTTTTTCTGCCAATTCCGGCGAAACCGAACTTTCCAATACTTCTTTTGCTCGTTTAACATATCCCGGATCTTTTCGGCTTAATGTAAACTCTGCTAACTTTAACGGATTGGAACGGTAAGACGATGTTTCACCTGATGGAATAAGTTCGTCTGTAGTTGTTACAGGGTCTGTAATATAACTAACAACTTTTATTAACAGGTTTTCGGGCAACGCAGGCATTTTTGGCCAGTCTTTAATATTGGGGCCAAATTTTAATTCTTTTTCTGTTTGCGGTTTTCCAGTGCCGTTAAATACACGTTTATCATATACGCTTTTATCAAAGAAAAACTTATATTTGCCGTATTTAACATTAATTTCTGTTGCGGCAGTAATTTTTCCGCCGTTAATTGCAGAAGCTGCGATTGAACGAGCGTCCATTAATGCTACAGAAGCAATCTGTCCGTCGTTTGGTTTGGATCCCTCGCGGTTCATAAAGTTGCGTGTAACGTGGCGGATAGAAAGTTCGTTATTGGCAGGTGTATCCCCAGCTCCAAAACACGGACCGCAGAAAGCTTCACGCACAAGAACGCCTGCTTTCATAAATGTTTCTACAGCGCCGTTTTTTACAAGTTCTAAAAATGTAGGCTGGCTTTCCGGGTATACACTCATTGTAAAGTTTCCGCTGCCGATGTTAACGCCTTTCATTATATCTGCCGCCGCCATGATATTTTCAAATATACCGCCGGAACATCCTGCGATAATCGCCTGTTCTGCCCAAATACCGCCATCGTGATACTTTAAGCCAAGGTTTAAATTTAAACCTGTCTTTTTATTTTCTTCTTCTGTTTTTGCCAATATATCTTTTGCGTTTGCCTGCAGCTCTTTAATCGTGTATACATTGCTCGGATGAAAAGGAAGCGCAATACACGGCTCAATTTTAGATAAATCAATTTTAATAAAACCATCATAGTATGCGACATCAGCAGGTTTTAATTCTTTATAATCTCCTGCTCTTCCGCGCTCTTTAAGATAATTTTTAACAAGATCGTCCGTTATCCAAATCGAAGACCAGCAGGCAGTTTCGGTTGTCATAACATCGATACCGTTGCGGAAGTCAATCGAAAGTTTTGCAATGCCGGGGCCGACAAACTCCATAACTTTATTTTTAACAAATCCATTGTTAAAAGTGGCGCCGATTATTGCAAGGGCGACATCCTGCGGCCCAACACCCTTTTGCACTTCGCCTTCAAGATAAATGCCAACAACAGGCGCACAGGGCATATCGTAAGTTCTGCCGACAAGCTGTTTCGCAAGTTCGCCGCCGCCTTCACCGACTGCCATTGTACCAAGTGCGCCGTAGCGAGTGTGGCTGTCCGAGCCAAGAATCATCTTGCCGCATCCTGCCATCATTTCTCTGTTGTAGCTATGGATAACAGCAAGGTGCGGAGGCACATAAATACCGCCGTATTTTTGTGCGGCAGAATGGGCAAAAACATGGTCATCTTGATTAATTGTGCCGCCAACGGCGCAAAGACTGTTGTGGCAATTTGTTAATACATACGGCATGGGAAACTTGTCCATTCCGCTTGCGCGCGCAGTTTGAATAATCCCAACATAAGTGATGTCATGGGAGGTAAGCGAATCGAAACGCAATGTAAGGTTACGTAAATCGATACCTCTATTGTGGGCAGCAAGAATCCTGCAGGAAATCGTTCCCTCTTTCGCATGCTCTTTTGATGCAGTTATACCCTTCTGCGCCAGTTTTGCAGACGCATCTGTATCATCTTCGATAATATCTTTTCCGTTGATAAGGTAAGCACCTGTATTTAATAGATTGATCATAGCAGTATTCTACCATTTTATCGTTTTTATTTCTATATCAAATCTTGCCCTTATATTCGTGCAAATTCGGGTCAATCTCGCCTTGATATTTGTGCAAATTCATGCTAATCTTGCCCTTATATTCGTGTAAATTCGAGGTAATCTTGGGCTTATATTTGTGCAAATTCTATGTAATCCAAAAAAACGAAAAAAACACCGATTACGGCATACGAGTATCACTGGAAAACTTTTCGGTTTACGACAAAATCAAGGTGTACCCGTTGTATGCCGTTGGGAATATTACAGGACACCGGACTTAGTCCTAGTGTTCTGTAACATTCGGTTTTTGGATCAGTTCCAGCCCAAGCCGATGTACGGATAAACGCCGAAATTTTTCTCCATTCTGCCTAAAAAGTTTGAGCTAACAATAGCTCCGCCAGCAAATGATAAATTACTCCTGAATAAGCGAAGCCTTATTTCTGCTGTTCCGCCAATCCCGATTCCAAAATTATTCATGAATAAACTACCACCTCGACCAAAATGGCGTTCCACGTTGTCATTGTTTATATAATAATATTCAGAGAATTTTATTTCAGGTCCAATTCCAGTATAAAAACTTATATTATTATTAATTGGCTTTCTATAACCAATACCAAGAGTAAAACTAAAATCATAATAACTATCTATCTCTCTAAGACCAACTCTACCTAGCCATTCATTTTTAATATAGAAATTAAAATAATTACCAAAATCGCTGTTTTTAAAAAACATCATATTTAGATTTAACCCCAATTGATAATAAGAATTAGTTGCTAGCTCAAAATTATCTTTTATTACTGGTTTTGCATCAGAGGCATTTATCACCCCAAAAGACCATGAAACTTCAGTTTTTTCTCTTTCCTGAGCTGTTACCAACAAAGAAAAACCAAGCGCTAAAATCAACATAAAAAATACTTTCTTCTTCATAAAAACCCCTTTTTTTGCGTAATTTTAGGATAAATAGTCCTATATTACGTATATTTACGTATTATCAAAACTATACAACGTGTTTTTACACAATGTCAAGTATAAATTACGTTTTTTTAAGTAAAATTCAATATATATGGGATTTAAAGAAAACTTAAAATCTGAATTGGCTTATTCCGGTATGCTGGTTAAGGAACTGGCGGCTCTTTCCGGAATTAATAAACGTACTATCGACAATTATCTAAACACCCACAATTGCATTCCCTCCGCCGATGCTGCTGTCCGCATAGCCGGAGCTTTGGGGGTAACTGTGGAATACCTCATTACTGGAGAGGAGTTAAATGAACGAAACAATCCTCCGCTTAGCCCTGACCCAAAAGTTGTCCTTAAAAATATAGAAACGCTTAACAAAAGAGACAGAAAAATCGTTCTTAACCTGATAAAATCATTAAGAGATATGGAAGAATCCGAGAAAAAAGGGTAAAAACAACGTTTTTTGCCAAGGAAAAAGTCGTAAAATATAGACTTTTGCCAAGGAAAAAGTTGCAAATTTTGGATTTTTGCCAAGGAATATAGTATAATTATGGTATGAGAAGACAAGCTATAGAAGACCTAAAAAACTGGAAAGAAAAACCTAATAATAAACCCATGATTATTAATGGGATACGTCAGGTGGGTAAAACCTGGCTTATGAAGGAATTTGGCAGAACCCACTACGAAAATACCGCTTATTTTCTGTTTGAAAAAAACCCAAGGCTGCAGGAGCTTTTCTCTGCGGATATGGATATTCGCAGGATTTTAGCTGGGCTTGAGCTGGAAACAGGCAGTAAAATTGAGCCGGATAATACATTGATAATTTTTGACGAAATACAGGAATGTCCTAACGCTTTAACCGCTCTTAAATATTTTAACGAAAATGCGCCCGAATACGACATTATCGCCGCAGGCAGTCTGCTTGGAGTATTCCTTCATAAAGGTGTATCCTTCCCTGTCGGTAAAGTTGAGTTTATGAATCTTTTTCCGCTTTGTTTTAACGAGTTTTTACCTGCAATTGGCGAAGAAAAACTATGTGAACTTATAAAAAGCCGTGATTGGGAATTAATAAAAATTTTTAAGGACAAATTGATTTATTGCCTTAAAATGTATTATTTTACAGGCGGCATGCCGGAAGTTGTATCAGAGTTTTCAAAAGAGCGTGATTATAATCTGGCAAGAAAAATACAAAACGATATTTTAAATTCGTATCAGCATGATTTTTCCAAACATATACCCGCACTGGAACTTCAAAAGGTGTATCAGTTATGGGATTCTATTCCTGTACAGCTTTCCAAAGACAATAAAAAGTTTGTATATAAAGATGTGCATAAAAAAGCTTCTGCCTCAACCTTTGAAACCTCACTTGGCTGGCTTGAAACTTGCGGTCTTGTGCACAAAATTTCCCGTGTTTCCAAACCTGCACTGCCTTTAAAAGGATATGCAAATACAGGCGCGTTTAAATTGTTTCTATGCGATATAGGTTTGCTTTCGGCAATTTCAGGACTGGAAGCCAGAACCATACTTGAAGGAGATGCTCTTTTTACAGAGTTCAAGGGTGCATTAACCGAACAATACGCTTGTCAGGAAATGAAACATTTTAAAAACACAGAAGTTGCATATTGGACTAACGACAGCGCAACTGCGGAAATCGATTTTGTTTTACAGATGGATGGACAAATAATACCTGTAGAAGTAAAAGCTTCTATCAACCTTAAAGCAAAAAGCCTTGCAGTTTACCGGGAGAAATTTCAACCAAATATCGAAATCAGAACATCTCTTGCCAACTATAATAAAACAAACAATTTGTTTGACATACCGCTTTACATGCTGGGCGAATTGAAAGAGATACTTGAATAATTGCATTCTTACCAGGCGGCAGCTGTTATTTTAAAAATACCTTTTCACGGAGCTTAATCATATCAATTATTTCGCTGCTAACTGATTTTTTTGGAAAACCCATACTCTCATGAAGGGCTTCCGCTATAGAAACAATACCAGCAAACCGGGATTTCATCGTCTTCATCATGTTAGTCGCATTTAGTCCAAGGTGCCCGAATAAAGCTGTAAAATCGGCTGGTTTAAGCGAAGTATATTTGCCTTTTCCGTTTATAAGCATAGCAATGCCGTGGTCTACTATCTTTTGCGGATAAACTTCTGTAGACAATAAATCATAAAAAGGCGCAAGTTTTATTCCGTTTTTATAATGTAAAAGTGAAATATTTTTTGCATGAGCGTCTGTATTGCCAATTAGATAATTAAAAAATATCCATTCAGCAAAACGGGTATAATCTATAAGTTTATTGTTAGAAAATTTTTCTAATATTTTAAAACAATCCCTTAAATTTGTTCCGCCGCCTGTCTGATACTTTTTATTTGATACAATACCAAGTGCCTGACAGAAATCTTCCTGATGTATACGATGAACTATTCCATCAATTATCTGTCTGTCGTATCTTTCTATTTCAAGAAAAGAGCAGTCTTTTACTGTTTTAATTTCTGTATTTGGAACATCCATTTGCATATTTTGCGCAAGCTTCATGCAGAATAATTCATTTTCCAGCAAGTTGGGAAATCTTTTATTTGAAATTTTTATTATATGCGTTGTTGGCTGCATATCACTGGATCTGTAATATTTATTTTTATATTTATAAACCGCAAACTTTGACTGTGCTCCTGCAAGAGAAAGACGAGGAGGATTTTTAAGGCTTGTTAATAGCGGGTCTTTCGGCAGTCTTTCTATTATTTGCAATAATTTGACAGAAGTAATCTCAAACAAAGTATTGTTATTTGCATTGGGTTCTGTTTCATAAAAAGCAACAGCGCCTGCGCAATCACTGCCAAATCGATCCAGTATAGAATAAACTTTATTTCCGCTTGTATGATCTTGAGTAAGAATCTCAAATATTTCGCCTTCCGGAGTAAGGTTTTCAAAAAACGGGAAAGCAGTAACATGCGGATATTCTTCTGTTGTTAACGGCATGTTAACAGACAAGGGCTGTACGTTATCTCTGTCATATTGGAATGAAAACTGCAATAGATCATTTTCGCGTAACACTCCAATCTTGCTGCCGCAGAGATATACGTTTAATTCCCGTTTCATTTACTCTCTCCTTCAGAAGAAAGCACTACTATATTCAAACCAAGGATATTTGCAACATGCAATGCTTTCTCCAGCTGAACTGTAGGTTTCCCGTTTTCCAGATCGCCGATAAAACGCGCACCTGTATTTGCTGCCGCTGCAATCTGTACCTGAGTAGCATTTTGTTTTTTACGATACTCTCTAATAGCTGCACCGAAAGTTTTTCCATCTATTATTTTCATTTTTACTCCATCTTACCGTACAGTAAGAATAATACAAATTTAATAGGAAATCAAGTGATTCTTACTGATCGGTAATATTTGGTTTAAAAAGTACTTTTTTTGCCGCATCTTACCGTACGGTAAGAACTTTAAAAATAAACTTGTGTTCTTTTCATAAATAGGCTACAATTTTGATATGTCTCTCATAATTGTACAAGTTCTGATTTTTGCTTCTATTATCCTCTCGGTCTATATGATTGTTGTTACTCTGGAGCGCTGCCGAAGCGATAAACGGTACGCTTTTGTGTATTGTATTGTAACTATTATCTTTTATACGCTGGGTTATTTAGTCGAAATTAGCTGCGGAAATACAGAAGGCGGAATCATTGCTATAAAGATAATGTATGCCGGAGGCAGTTTTATGTCTCCGTTCTTTTTCTTCTTTGTCGCCGATTATTGCGAAGTTCGAATTCCAAAAAAGTTTTACCAAATCCCAATGCTTATTGTACCTATTTTCCTTTTTGGCCTTGTTTTAACCTTTGAACATCATCAATTATTTTATTCCACTTATGCTTATGATTACGATAGCCCGATTCAAAGCATGACTATCGAGCCTGGCCCCCTGTATTTAATCGGAACTTTTTATCCGCTTTTTTGTATTGTTCTTTCCTGTATAGTCCTGATTCGCAGTATTATTAAACAAAGCCGGGGGCGGCGTTTCGGCCTCATCCTCCTTCTTGCAAGCGCTCTTGCGCCATTATTTGCCAACTTTGCCTATGTTGTACTTATGTACAATTTCAGCACATATTTTGCAGGTATAAACTTTACGGCTTTTGTAATGATCATTACCAATTTTATTTTCTATTATAATGTTGTACGAAACGATATGTTTGATCTCGCTCCAAAAGCTCATGCCATCACCCTGGATCTTATCCGGGATGCTTTCGTTGTCCTCGATTTCGGCACTGCTTATACCGGAGCAAACAGCAAAGCGTACGATCTGTTTCCGGGCTTAAAGGAACATCAAAAAGGTTCTACAATTACTTCGCTTAAAGACTGGCCGCAGGAAATTTCAAATGAGATAGAAAATATAAATCTTAACAACGATATTCGGCGGGAACTGGAATTTACCCTGCCGCATAAACCCGGAAAGATTTTTTCAAGCTGGCAAAACAGAATTACATCTGACTCAGGCGCTACTCAGGGCTGGATCATTTTAATTCAGGATGTAACTGAAACAAAGACATTAATCCGCAATATAGAAGAAGCGCATCAGAAGCTTCAGTACTTTAATGAAAACCTGCGCCGCGCTTTTTCTACCTATCTTTCGGAAGAAGTTGTCGAAGAAATCGTAAGCGATCCTACTAAACTGCAGCTTGGCGGAATAAACCGTCATATGACAGCGCTGTTTACCGATATAAGAAAGTTTGCGAGTATATCAGAAGCATTAAATCCAAAACAGCTTGTTGATCTGCTTAACTATTATCTTTCTACCATGAGTGATATTATTCTTGAGCAAAAAGGAACGATTGACAAATACCAGGGTGACGCGATTATTTCTTTCTTTGGCGCACCCCTGGAATTAAAAGATCATGCGCTTAGAGCCTGTCTTGCCGCTATTTTGATGAAACGTATCGAAATAAAAGTAAACAAAGATATTCATGAAAAAAATATCAGCCCCACTCCTATTTATACAAGAATCGGAATTAACACAGGTGAAATGATCGTAGGAAACATGGGTACGCAGAAAAAGATGAACTATACGATTATCAGCAATTCTGTTAATATTGCAGCCCGTCTTGAAGGCGTAAATAAACAATACGGAACATGGATTCTGGCTTCAGAAGCGACAATACATGAAACAGAAGAGCTCCTTCTTACACGCCGCCTTGATCTAATCAGGGTTGTAGGAGTTCAGGAACCTATACGTATTTACGAAATTCTGGAAACAAATAAAGATGCTTCCGATGATTTAAAAAAATTAACTAAAATTTTTAACGAAGCTTTTATCCTTTTTGAAGAACGTAAATGGAATGAAGCAGGATTGGCTTTTAAGAATATACTAACGTTATACCCCAATGACGGTCCTTCGCGTGTTTTCTTAAAACGCTGTATAAAATACAAAGAGACTCCTCCTGCAGCTGATTGGGATGGCATTTTTAACCTTACAGAAAAATAAGAAAGCCCATTATTCTGCAAGAGACTGGCGCTTTCCCCCTGTTGAATAACAATAAAAATCACGCTATTATGTGTGTAATGGCACAAGCAAAGAATACACGTAATTTTTGTATTATCGCTCATATCGACCACGGTAAATCCACTCTGGCTGACAGGCTTATTCAAAAATGTAAAATCGTAGATGACCGCAATTTTCAGAACCAGATACTCGACAACATGGACATCGAAAGAGAACGAGGCATCACCATTAAAAGCCAAGCTGTAACCATTCCTTATAAAGCTGCAGACGGCACTGAATATATTTTAAACCTTGTTGATACCCCCGGGCACGTTGATTTTACCTACGAAGTAAGCCGTGCGATTAATTCTTGCGAGGGCGCTCTGCTTTTGGTTGATGCGGCTCAGGGAGTACAAGCGCAGACTTTATCCAATATGTATCTTGCTCTTGAACATGATTTAGAAATAGTACCTGTAATAAACAAGATTGATATGCCTGCGGCTGATATTCCTCGTGTAAAAAAGCAGATCGATAAAGACCTTGGGCTTGATTCCGACATGGCAATTGCTGTTTCGGCAAGACAAGGTATTGGAATAGACGAATTATTCGAAGCAATTATAAACCAGATACCGCCGCCAAAAGGCGATCCCAGCGCTCCGTTACGTGCACTTATCTTTGACTGTCATTATGACCCGTACAGAGGCGTTGTTGTACATCTTCGCCTATTTGACGGAAAAATTAAAAAAGGTATGAAAATTACCTTTATGTCGAACGGGTCGGTTTACGAAGTAGAAACTGCAGGCGTTTTTAAACTTGCGTTAGTCGAAACAGGTGAATTGTCCGCAGGAGACGTTGGTTATATTATTGCAGGGATAAAAACTGTAAGCGATGTTCGTGTCGGCGACACTGTAACAGGTGCGGACAATCCTTGCGCCTCTGCCCTGCCCGGTTTTCGTGAAGTTAAACCTGTAGTATTTTCTTCTATATATCCTGTCGATTCCAATGACTACGAAGAACTGCGCACCAGCATGGAAAAACTTAAATTAAATGACGCTTCTTTAATCTACGAAAAAGACTCTTCTGCCGCCCTTGGTTTTGGTTTCCGCTGCGGATTTTTGGGACTTTTACATTTAGAAGTTATTCAGGAACGCCTTGAACGTGAATTTGACCAATCAGTTATTTTTACCGCTCCTTCTGTTAAATACAAAGTTAAAGTCAAGGGCGGCGATGAGATGTTAATTGACAATCCTATTGATTATCCCGATGAAGGCAGACTGGAAACTGCAGAAGAGCCGTACATTCGTGCAGCAGTCATCACACCAACAGATTACCTTGGAAATATCATGACACTGTGCATGGAAAAACGAGGCGTACAAACAAACATGACATACCTTGATGAAAAACGTGTAGAGATGATCTTTGACATGCCTCTTGCAGAAGTTTTATTCGATTTTTACGATCGTTTAAAAAGTATAAGCCGGGGTTATGCATCATTCGATTACGATATTTCAGGATACAAACCTACAGAACTTGTAAAACTTGATATTTTATTAAACGGAAAACCTGTAGACGCACTTTCTCAGCTTGTATTTAAAGAAAGCGCTTATGACCGTGCACGTAAATTCTGCGAACGTTTACGTGACGAAATTCCCCGCCAGCAGTTTAAGATTCCTATTCAGGGAGCAATCGGCAGTCATGTCATCGCAAGGGAAACCGTTAACGCCCTGCGTAAAGACGTACTTGCAAAGTGTTACGGCGGCGACATTACACGTAAACGCAAACTTTTGGAAAAACAAAAAGAAGGTAAAAAGCGCATGAAGATGGTAGGAGATGTAGAACTGCCGCAGAGTGCATTCTTGGCTGTTTTAAAATCCAGAGACGAGTAATTTTAACATCATGTCAATTTCAATGCGTACTCTTTTTAAAAATGAAACATCGTTTATATTTGGGTTGTTTCCGCTTTCAAAGCCGCCTGCATAATCAGGAAAATGCGCCCAGAGATAATCACATTCGGTAATTAATTCGCCAAGCCGTTCGGTATTCATGGCAGCTTCACCGCTAAGAATATTCCTAAGTTCTTCCAATAATTTTATCTCGTTCTCAATAAAAGAATTTATTCCAGAAGAGTTCTCGCAGAGGCACGGAGGCGCAGAGATCGCGGAGGGGATAAGAGTAGAAGAAAAAGAGGCAGGACAAAATTCTTCACTGCGTTCTTTATGATCTCCGCGAAAATCAAGAGGGGAACCTTCGCCTCCAAACCTTCGGTTTGATGGCTCGGTTGAGGATTCCGCGAAAATCTGCGGGCAATTAGTAATTTTTTCCATTGCTTCTTCTATCGAGAGCGTCTTTACTCCCAATGGAAGTCCGCTGCCTTCAATATCAAATATCCGCTCATCGCCGCCGAATTCCTGTTCAAAAAGATTACGGTAATTTTTCATTATCGGGCTTGTTTTTACCTGCAGACCGGATTTAGAAACAGCGGCGGCAGTGAATTCATTAAAAACAGCATTATTTAAAATACTTTTTAAACGTGTTTGTTTATTTAATTTGTCTCTATGTCCTGGAGCAGAACGAGCATGATACATGTCGGCTGTAAATGAAAAATCCAGCCCTGCACAAATAATTTTTCCATTTGTTAAACGGCGTGCCAGCTCTACTGCTGTTAAACCAACAGAGCCAAGCGGCGGAATAATACCGGGAAGAAGCCCTGCATTTTTAAGCCTTTCAAATATTCTAAGCGGCGTCCACGGAGTAAAAAATAAAAAACCTTCGCCGTTTAATTTTTTTGCAGAAGCAGGAAGAGAAGAAAGATCTATTGCTGCAGAAACATTCCATCCGCGGCAGCCGATAAAATCACGAAGGTTCCAGTGCTGGCTTTCTAAAATTACAGCAAGGTCAGGAGTAATGTTTCTGTCTTTTAAAATGCCAAGACAGGTATCTGCACAAATAATTTTAAACTTAAAAGTTTTAGGCAGAGCGTTAAGAACTTTATCCAAAGAAGGGCCTGCACCTAAAACAAGAACAGGAGCTTCGCCGAAAGACAATGATTCAATAGACGGAAACTGCGGAATAAGCGGAAGGTTTCTTATAAAGTTGCGGATATACAAGCGGCCCATCTTTGCAAGGGTAAGCGCATTACTCCAGTCATTTGCAAAATTCCGGCGAAGCGATTCGTTAAGTGAATCGTAAATTTGCGGAAATAATTGATATCCGCCTGTAAAACGAATAAGTTCGATACGGCGGAATGCTCTGGCGCCCCAGTTTTTATTTACAATAGCATAAATTTTTTCATTATCATAAATATTTGTAATAAATAATTTTTTATTTTCTTTTAATATTGGATCAATATTATTGCAGGAAAGTTCATAAAGTTCGCTGTCCGCTTCTACACATAACACAGCGGAAGACGGCGCTTCATTTTCCAATCGTAGAAGTAAACGAGAAAGTCCGTATCCATATACCGGCGAAGGGCAGAAATAAAGCGTTCTGTCAGTAATAGAAATTGAATCCGCCGTACTATCCGCACGGCGGCAAGGATCAACCCCGGAAAGAATAGTCTTTCCGTTTTTTACCAAACGCCCGCCAGCGCAGGGCTGCTCTATAAGAGCTGCTCCATGAGGGCGCTCCATGTTTATTCTAAAACGTAACGGCGCAGTGCATTAAAGAAATAATTATCATCTGTCATTCTGCCATTACCAAGAAAATAATATTGCATAGATTGCTGTGTAATTCCATTAACCCAATAGGATGAATATATCATCGATATGTTTTCCAGAATATAATCATCAGCTTCTGAATGTTCGGTTGGAATAAAAACCAGAATATTATTGCCTTGAACCAATGGTTCTGACGGCACATTTAAAGGCGCAGAAAAAGCGGTTCTCCAGAAATTTTCGTTACGCGACATCGCCTGCAGTTCCTGCTGGGGAATACCTGATGCGGTAAATGTTTCAAGCTGAGTGAACAGTTCAAGTCCTGCATAATTTATAGGAAGCGGCCCGAAACTGCGGCTGTCCTTATTAAACCAGAACAGAGCATTTACAATTCCGGATTCCATAACCGCGGCGCTGAAAAGTCTGGCTTGTTCAATAGCCCAATCTTCCATGCGTCCTCTTTCTATGCTTCTTACATGAGCGCGTACTCTTTCCATAAGCGCAAAGTCATTAAAATTAGCTTGTGTTAATTCATCTTCGACCCTGAAAAACGCCCATCCGTTACTAACCTGTATAACATCGCTTAATTCACCTCTGCCAAGACTGTAAACAATATCACGGTCTTCAGGTTTTGGAATTTCCCTGTTAAGTTCCAAAAGATAACGATTTCCCATATCGCCGCCTCTGTCTCTAAAACCATCCTGTGAATGCACTCTGGCAGCTTCTTCAAAAGTTGTTGTTCCGTCCTTGATGGAAGCATGTACTCTTCTTGCTTCCCTTTCACTGCCTGTAATAACAATTCTTGACATATGGATCGAATCAAACAAAGATGAATTTTCTTCTGCAAAAGCAAGGAATTCACTTTCCGGATAATCATCGATTCTAAAGGAAATCATATCAAAACTTCTCATAGGAGAAGACATGCCGGCAATAAAATTAGCTTCGTTTTCAGGAACCATTAGAGAAAAGAAATCCCTTAAAAACATGATTTTTGTTAGCTCTTCCTGAGTCTGACGCCAGAGAGCAAGCCTTGAAGATTCAGGCATTTGATTGTATAAGGTTGATGAAAAGCGCCCGCTATTATTCTGAAATTGAGGCATCAGTGCAACTGCTCTATCTACAGATTTTTCCGGCACTTTATATTTTGATTTATTAACCATGTGTAATATGGCAACATGCTCTGCTGTACGCTCAAATGCCTGTCTCCAGATTTGGGCAGTAACCATTAAATCATCTATATTTCTGCCTTCGGCATTAGCCCGAGCCTGAATGCCGGGTCTTACTTCTTCGATAGATTGGGCAAACTTATTCCCCTGAACCCATGATATGGGAACATTATCATAGTACCCGAATACAAAGTCTTGACCTGTGTGAAAACCGCCGCCAGAAAGAAAATCACCGCCAATAAATGTAATAGTTACAAGAACAAGAATTACGACAGATCCTATGTATATACCGGGATTTTGCTTAAATTTCTTTGAGATAGCTTCTGAAGCTGATTCTTTAGGCGCAGCTGCAAGCTTTTTATCCTTTTTTGCCATAAATTACCTCTAAAATTGATTCTGACCTAAAAATTATCATTTTTTGCACTTTTTGTCTAGTTTGTACTTGGCATATTTATAGAAGAAGAGTTCACACAAAGGCGCAGAGGCACAAAGGACACGGAGTATTATTCGCAATCTAAACTAATCAAGTAAAAACTGCAAACAACTATACTACGTTATAATTTATTTATTTCCTCGTACGAAAGCCCTGTTATTTTCTGGATAAATTCTGGAGTAGAACCCTCTGCTAAAAGTTTTCGAGCAATAACGAGTGTTTTTTCTGCAGCAGCTTCTTCACAACCCCTTTTATAAGCAGCTATGTTTCTATATCTTTCGTCGATTCTGTCTTTCTCTCTGCTTACATTCCGCATATATTTTAACCAGCTGCGATCGTGTTTTTTGACTTCCTTATCCGCTCTCATTATTCCCTCCTCCCTAAAGCATAATTCTTTAATTAATGGCTCCATTCCGTGTTCGTGTCTGTACTTTAAAAATATACACCA
>WQWU01000044.1 GCA_009785215.1 Treponema sp.
CTTGACCTATTATGTCATCAGGTCCTTTGTACTCCTTTAGCAGTTCATCCAAAACTTCTTTGGTAATTGCCATACTATCCTCCTTGGTAGTATAGCGTTTTACACAAAATTAGTTATAGGCTCAAAAAATATGTACAAAAATACTGCATATTATTTTTTTAAGAATTTTTATTTTTTTCAGCGGCATTTTTACCCGTAATGTTTCCATATGACCACCCATTTCTTTTATAATTTATTATATCTGCATATAAATAACTATTCAAGCTTTATATAATGATTGCGATCAAAGAAACATGGGTGTCTCCAAAGGACTGGAAACACCCGCTTCACTCATTCCTTTGTAAAAATATCGCCATATAACTTAGCTTTAGTAAAACCACCGTTAAAGTTAAGTGAAAAAGGAAAGGGCTCATAAATATCATCTATAGTATACCCAAGTCCATTACCTGTTATTGCTGTTACTGGTGATACTGCAAATATACGGCCATTTGTATATCCAGTTTCACCTGCACCATTTGTTACACTGATAACAGATACTGTTATTGAACCTGATAACAGTTCTGCTTTAAAAGTGTTTGAAGTAATAATTACTTTATGGGTTGGATCAGTATCATTAACCCATGTACCTCGAAGATTCGCAGGAACAATTCCTGTATCTACAGCAGGAACTTCAGGTTCGTCATCCTCTTTACAAGCCGCAATTGAGAATACAATTACTGCAGCTAATGCGATAATCCCGATAAGCTTGAATTTGTTTTTCATAAAAAACCTCCAAAAAATATAAATCCATCAATACGATTGATAATATCATTCTTACAGATGTTGGTTAATGTGTCAAGCCTAAAGAATAATCTAGTTATACTAAAAGGTGGAATATGACAGAAAGAGAGCTTCTAAAAGTCTTAGGAGAAAATATTAAGCTATTTCGAGGCCGATTTAATTGGACACAAGCTGAATTGGCAGAAAAGGTCAATATTTCAATAAATTTTTTAAGTGATATAGAAACAGGAAAAAAATGGGCATCCCCAATAACGCTGGTAAAACTATCAGACGCTTTTTCCATTGAAGTATTTGAACTTTTAATACCCATAGAACTATTACCAGAAAATATAAACATTTTTATGGAAAAATATACAAAAGATATTTATACCGCTATAAAAGAAGTTCACAATACTTATACATTAAAATTGAAGAAAAAAAAGATTAATAATCATCAGAAAAATGAATAATATTTTCCTTTATTATATTCCAGAATGTTTTCATTCCTTTGAGAAACTTCAAATAATATTTTTGTTTTTAATATATTATCCAATTTCTACTACCTCGCCTAATGAATTAAGCAGTCCATAGAAATCATTATTTAAGTCAAAATCAATTAGATCAATTTTATTATTTAATTTTCTATCCAAAGAAGCAGATACGCTATAGAATTTTTTTGGATGTAATCCTGTAATACCTATATCTATGTCTGAATTCTGATGAATTTTACCTGTTACCATTGATCCAAATAAAAAAACAGCCTTACAACCTTCTTCCAATGATCATAATATAATAGAAAAATACACATCTGATATTTATAATGCTTTTGGTGAAACTTTAAATCTTCTTCAAAATAATTATCTTGAACAAATAAAAAATAAGCAAAATTAAGAAATTTATTTTTCCATTAATGAAAAAACTATGTCTAAAACATTTTCAAGAATATCTTCCGGAATATTCTCTAAAATCTTAAAATTGCGAATTTTAATATCCATCGTTTTTATTTGATCACATAAAATCACACCTGTTGTTTTTGTTTTTTTATTTAATTTTACATGAAGAGGATGATTTTTATCCGTATTTGTAATCGGGCATACGATTGCCATTTCTGAATACTTGTTAAAAAGTTCATTACTAATAACCAACGCTGGGCGTTTACCCCTTTGTTCGTGACCTAATTGAGGGTCAAAGTCAACTAAAATTATTTGACCTTGTTTTACCATACTTCTTTTCCTGCAGGTTTACCCCAATCATATTCTTTTTGTGTTTCAATTATTTTTTTATAATTTTCTCCATAAAAATCAAATAATCTTTGTTCAAGCTTTTTACGTTGTTTTCTTTCTATTTTTTTTATTATTATTTTTTTATCATCAAGAGTAATATTTACGGGATCATTTACCGCAATATCAATACTTTTAAGAAATGCTTTGGGCAATCTTATACCATGACTATTTCCCCATTTTACAACTGATGTTTGCATAAATACCTCTACTCGCTTGGATATATAAAGTATATCCTAAAAATAGTTGATTGTCAATTCTTTTATTTTATTAAGCTGCACTTGTACCACAATCAATGTTCTTTTCTGCCCTCTATGCGATGAGCTTAAAGTTTTTACAAAAAGTTGTTAAAAATAAATATCAGATATGATATATTAATAAGTTATGGAATATAAGGTGGAAATGTATGAAAAAGAAAGCGGAAAAATACCTGTCAAAGATTTTATACAGAGCTTAGAAGCCAAAAAACAGGCTAAAATCGCCAGAGAAATTGATCTTCTAGAAAAGTTTGGCAGTGAATTACATTTTCCTCATGTAGACTCTATAAAGGGTGAAAAATATAAAGGTTTATTAGAATTAAGAATTGAATTTGCTTCCAATATTTTTCGGATATTTTTCTTTTTACCATCAATTAATAATGCAATTTTATTACATGGTATTAAAAAAAAACAAAAAACGCCAATAAAAGAATTGGATGTGGCATTAGAAAGGATGAAGAATTATTTAAGGAGAAATAAAGATGGAATGGAGTAAGGTAAAAGAAAGTATTCTCGAAAACAAAGACGTTCGCAAAGAATATGATTTAATGGGAGCTGAGTATAAAATTATCGAGGAGATAATTATGGCTCGAAGGGAAAAGAATTTAACCCAAAAAGGTTTAGCTCAATTAATTGGAACAAAACAATCTAATATTTCCAGACTTGAAAGCGGTAATTATAATCCCTCTATGGATTTTCTCCAAAAAATCGCTACTGCAATGGGAAAAAGATTAGAAGTTAGAATGGTGTAAGATATCTGAGCATGGCAGCAGTTGCCCGTTCTCAATTATTGCAGTGCATTTAATTTGACATTGACTTTATCAAGCAGTTCTCTTATTTCTGCAAGTTTAACCTGCGAGTTTTGTTCCTTTCCTGTAACCAGAAAATCAATACTAACATCGAGATATTTTGCAATCTTTGCGCAGTCATGCAAAGTAGGAGCGATATTTTTACTGTTCCAGCCGCGCCATGTATTAACGCTAATCCCGCAGGCCTTTGAAATTGTTTCCTGAGTAACTTTTTTGTTTTTCATCAAATTTTTAATTCGATTCCAAAATAATCTTTCTTTCATATTGAAAGTATAACTAATCTTAATTGATTAGACAAGTAATCAGTTAAGATTAGTTCTTTTTTTAGTTAAAGGTTTTTTTCAAACGAAAAAAACTTTGCTGGAGTCCTGTCAGGCGACGGTTGTGTATTTTCATATATTCTTTACAAGATTTCTACACAACCGTTTACTAATGAGATTATCTTTGTCGATCTACACCACAAAAGTCACAAAAATGTCTGGCAGGTCTCACTGTCGAATCAACCATCCATCTATGTTCTCCATCTCTACTTTTTAGACATCTGCCGTAAGAAATCGTTGAAAGTATGATTACTGTTAGTAAAACAATAATCCCGAAAAGTTTGAATTTCTTTTTCATAAGAAACCTCCAAAAAAATAAATATATTCCTATAGTTCTATATATAGAACATATAGATTTTTGTCAACTGCTAATCCTTATGGTTTAATATGGTATTAACATATAGGGATATAAAATAAGTGATAAATGGGCATGAATTAAGGAGTATTCTTGGTAAAGGAATACGATTTTTTAGACAACAACGACAGTTATCTCAGGCTAACCTAGCGGAAAAAGCATATATTTCAGTAACTTTTCTCAGTAATATTGAAAGGGGAATAAAATATCCTACTTCAGATACTTTATCAGCTATAGCAAATGGGTTGGGAGTAGAAGTATATGAGTTATTCCAACATGATCATTCTCCAGATAAAAATCGTAAACTATTTGAACGGTTTAAAAAAGATATAGAAAAGAATGTAATGGATACGCTTCAGATTGTATATAAAGCATATGAATAGTTAATAAACTATATATATCAAATATTTACATACGGACAAATATCGATTAATTTGGATAGTTGTTAAGATTAGTTCTTTTTTGTTTGAATAAGGTTGACATCACTCTTCTATAAGGTTTATAATAGAAATTGATAAGGTTTATATTATATTCAGGAGGGTGAAATGCCTGGGGTTCGTAAGCGAGGCGAAGAAATACGTGAATTTATTTTAGACAATATAACAGATAGTAAAAGCTTTGCTGTATTAACAGCAGAACGGTTTTCGATTTCTCTGCCCGCAGTATATAAACACGTTGACAGATTGATCTCTGAAAAAAAACTTATTAAAAAAGACGGACAATTTATCTTACAAACATTACAATATAAATATCATTATAAAATAGAAAAATCCATAAGCGAAGATGCTGTTTGGGTAAAAGATATTAAAAAGCATTTTTCTGATACACCTCATAATATTTTAAATATATGGTTATATGGGTTTTTGGAAATATTCAATAACGCAATAGATCATTCCAAAGGAAAAACAATAAATGTAGTTTTTAGTAAAAACAGGGATTTTACATCTATGCAAATCTCTGATGATGGAATAGGAATATTTAATAATATTAAAACATCTTTTAACTTAATGGATGAAAAAGACGCATTGCTGGAATTGGCAAAAGGCAAACGAACAACAGAAAAAACCAGACATTCAGGACAAGGGATTTATTTTACATCAAAAATATTTGATGAGTTTATAATATATTCCAAAGGATTAACATTTAACTCTGTTTCAGAAAAAAATAAACAAAATCTTGACATACTTAAATTTTCAACATTAGTATATATGCAATTAGCAAACAATAGTAACAAGATTTTAAAAGATGTTTTTGACGAATACTCAACAAAAGTACCGGGAGATTTTGATAAGACAACAATTCCTGTGAGTTTGGCAAATAGTACCGATCTAGTCGCTCGTTCACAGGCAAGACGGCTTCTAAACGGTTTGGAATTATTTAAAGAGGTAACTTTAGACTTCACCGATGTCCAATATATTGGTCAGGGTTTTGCAGATGAAGTATTCAGAGTGTTTCCAAACATGAATCCAGACACCAGGATTAAATGGCAGAATGCAAACCCGGAAACTCTGTACATGATAAATCGTGCAATTAATACAAAATTATGATTGTTTAAATAGCCATTCCAGCATATCTGAGTTTTGATTAAAGTTCCAAATGAGATGGCCGTATCCTGTAAGATTGATAAACTCAGCTTTTGTATTTCCGGCATCCCGTAATGCCTGATAAAAATTCCTTGATACATCAATAGGAACAGTTTTATCGTTATCGCCATGATAAAGACGTATAGGTTTGTTTTTTAATTCGTGCGCTTTTTCCGGTGAAAGACTAGAAGCTCCGCAAATTAAAACTAATGCCGCTGGAATCGCTGGATAAGCTTTTAGAAATTCGCAGGCAGCAAATCCACCCATAGATAATCCAACAATATAAATTCGGGAAGGATCTGCGTTTTCGTTATCTTCTAATATCTTATTAATAATATATTTTATTCTTTTCGGCTCAGGACCCCATCCAGGAGTTATAGGTATATACACAAAAGATTCAAATGATGCAGGTTGTGCGTTTACTTTCTGAATTAAACATCTAACCCAGCCAAAATTTTCCGGGTTTTTTTCTGCATCTTCATGTTTGTTATATCCATGCAAAAAAATTAATATTGGATATTTTTTATCTTTTTCAGGTTTTGCAGGATGATGAAATAAATACCTTTCATTATCCAGCCTGATCCAATTAAAAAAATTCCAGGTTGTATAAACCTTGGATTTATCAATTTGAGCAGAATCTGTGTTATTTTTTGGTTTAATGCTGAAAAACATATAAAATGCAAAAATTGCAATTAAGCCAAACATTATTAAAAATTGATCCATAATTTCATTATTTAGCATAAATGCAGAAAAAACAATGTTTCACGTGAAACATTGTATGTAAATGCAGTCTTACATTTCGCCTTCGGAGAAACGTCGTCCACAGGCAGCCCGTTCTGCTTTTTTCTGCCCTTGCCGTTTCTTGGCTTGAAGACGCTTTTCTTTGCTAGCTTTACCAGGTTTTGTAGGACGGCGTTGTTTAGGAAGTCTTGCCGCTGCGGCAATAAGCGCTTCCAGACGAAAGTATGCCCTGTTCAGATTGATTCTCTGGGAACGTTCTTCGTCAGATGTAATAACTAACTCGCCGCTGTTTGAATCTTTACTTTGAGAAATTCGATTTGATAAAAGCGTTTTTACCCGTTCCAGCTCCATTTCTGATAAACCATTTAAATCGTCCAGGCGCATCTTTAACGTAACTTTCGTATTTACTTTATTTACGTTCTGACCGCCTGGCCCGCCGGAACGGGAAAAAGAAGCTTCGGCAAAGATGCGGATAGATTGCTTTAAAAGCTCTTTATTCATTATTTACGTACTAATCCCCAGAGCTTTCTTGCAAGCCCAATTTTGCCGAAAAATACCCAGTAAAAAAGAATCAGCAATGCTAATGATGGAATACCATAAACAATGATGCCAAGAAGTATTATTGCAATTGTTGAAAGAAAACTGCCAAACCCGTTAAATAACAATTTAATTCTTTCGCCGAAAGTGTTGCCGCTGTTTGAAATCGTTGTAACAGATCCGTGCATAGTTAATTGGATAGTTGCATAATCTACCATATTTCCAAGGTTTCTAAGCTGAGTTCCTGTGTTATCAATATCGCGCTGTAAATCTGCAATCCGCGCTTCTACAGATAGAATTTCTTCGATGTTGTTTGCCCTTCTTAGGTACGACTGAAAAGTTCTTAATAGTTCCCTTCTCGATTCCAGCCGTCCTTCCAGATCGTAGTATCTGAGAGTTACATCGTCTGTGTTTTCGTTGCGGCTAAGCTGTCTGCCAATACTGGTCAAATCGTTAAGGAAAACACTGTATAAATGCGAAGGAACACGCAGAGAATAGAAATAATGAAATTCATCGATATTTGATGATGCTGAATAAGCATTGTATTTTTCCAGAAGATTGGCAATTTCCAGATCTGCGGTTTCAAGATTTTCGACCCTCATTCTGATATTTGCAGTTCTGACCAGTTTGCGTTCAGACTCATTGGGATTTGCAGCGTTCAGATCGATTGAATCAGATGACCTTACAATTGGCGGATTGTTTTGTCCTTCACTTTGATCACGAGCTCTCCCATACAGATTGGACATATCTCTGAAAGCTGGCGTTTCTGTTCTGGCAAATGAAATCGAATCATCGTAGGCTAAACCTACAGAAGATGTTCTTCCGCCTATAAAGAGAGGGTTCGCTTGTTCGTACTCTTGCGAAGATTGACGGCTGCAGCCAAAAATCAATATAACCGTTATTACCGCTAATGCTAAAATAGAATATTTCTTTTTCATTTTTTCTCCTTGAATATTAAAACACTTCTTATTTGATAATTGTTACGCCGTGAGTTTTTGCAGCTTCTATTAAATTTTTGTCCAGTGTGCAAAGGGTGGCTTTTTTTCGATCAGCCAGTTCAAGGTAGGCGGCGTCGTAAGATGAGAGGTTGTAAAAATTACCTAAACCCCATAATTTATCAGAATACATTTCACCAGTTTCAAAATCTGTTTTTAATCTTATCGCCGCTAGCAAAGGAAAAAAATGAGTTATCTGTTCAAATGTATAACGTTTCCGTCTGTTTAAATTTCTAAAAACACTTGCGATCTCATACCATAATAACTGTGGAGTCAGAATATCATCATCTTCTTTTACTGCTTTATGCAGCTTATCGATTTTGGGGTTTTTTTCATCTGGAATAATTAACGCTGAAACATAGGATGCATCATATACATAAATCATTATCGCCTCCCATCCTCAATTGCTTCGCGAATATTAAAATCGCCAGGAACACCTCTGTATTGTTTTCGCAGTTCAATTAATGCATTTATTGCTTCTTTCCTTGTCATCTTTTTTTCCTGTTCAATGGGAATAATTTTTGCCACAGGTTTTCCTCTTTTGGAAACAATATATTCTGTTCCCTTTGCGACTCTATCCAGAACCTGCGAAAAATGAGTCTTGGCTTCGTAAGCCCCTATTTCCTGACATTCCATAAAACTCTCCTTTATTTTTTGTCTCTTATAGACTAGTCTAATAGACCAGTCGGTTCATGTCAAGGGGTAGAGGTAAGAGGAGAATAATCGTAACGCTGCAGTATTGTTTTCAATATTGACAATTTGTACGGATATATACTATAAAATCGTATGATAAATAAACAGGAAATCTGGATAGCGATGATACTTAGCAGTTACGCCAAAAGGCAAAAACTAACTGTATCAGAAACTGCACAGCGGCTGTTAGCTGACGGCGGGCTTAGCTATTTAGAAGACTGTTACGAAGCCCTCCATACTCAATCTAATGAAGATGTTATTGATGAACTAATCGATATGGCAAACCCTGTTTGCGCTGAGGTATGATAAAATGATTTTATATCATGGGAGTAATATAGAAGTATCCTGTATAGAATTATCAAAATGCACAAAGTATAAAGATTTTGGACAAGGATTCCGCCATTTTTGATGCGTTCCTTCTTGGTATTTTACCGATGTCTGAACTTTCCAAAACATTGATTTACAAACAGCTTAACGATCAATATTCCTTTCATACGCCAAAAGCAGTTTCACATTTAAAATTTCTGCAGAGTGAAACATTATGACCGAAAAACAAAGATTTTTGGTTTACGTAAAACTTGGAAATATGATAGCTTATGTTCGGGAAAAAAAAGACGTAGGTATATGCGAAGCAGTCAATATTTTGCTTAATAAAAAGATAATTCAGGAAATAGAAGACCTGGAAACAGGTTACTATTTGGAAGGCAGCGCATATTTAACAGAAGTGTTTAAAACAGGGCTTGTTTAAGCGGAATATATTATAAACATTGTTTTTCTCTCCTATTTTCTCCTTTCAAAACATTCAATTCTGTACTATAATATAGGAGCTTTGTGAAACAAAGCAGTTGTTGTAAAAGGAGCATTAAAAAATGACAAGATTTCCCATCACCCTAACAAAACTGGAAAAAGAAGGTAACACATTCTGGGCAAAGAACCGAAAGGCGCTTATGGAGTTCCATATAAACAGCAATGTTCGTATCGAGTATGAACTTAAAGAAAGCCTTTTTTCGCTGACTGGAAATGTTGTTCTTGCAGATCTTAAACAGTGCCGGGAACTTGCAAATAAATTCAATCAAAGACAAGATCCTGCCCATCCTGAACGTTTTATAAAAGCCGGGCATCTGTATGCCATGGGATTAATCGATGAAATACTCCACTATGTTGTTTCCCTTTACCGCGAAGAAGTTCAAGGTGATGTTTTTGAGACTGTTTTGGACAGGCTTGATACCAACCTTGGCGAAGATAAAACCGGCGGTCTTTTAACCTCTTTTTCGACTCAGTTTCCTCCGCGTCCTGTGTACAAGGGCGAAAAAAGTGTAGAACAATATTTAAAAAGCAAAGAAGACGGCGAAAGCTGCCGTGCCCTCTCTATAGAAGAAACTATGCTGCTTTCCATAGCAAATCTTAACCCGGCATTTAAGCCGTTTAAGTTTTTATTCGATGACAATACGCTTACAAAAACAACAGCTTATCCTGACGCAATCGAAGAACTAAAAGCGCACTTTAAAGATTTACCGTCTTTTGGCCCTGATGGTATGAACCTTTGGGATTTCCTGCGTTCTCCTGCTCTTGCCTGCCCCGACTCGCTTTTGGGTCAGCTTGATTATATGCGGAAACACTGGGGGCTTTTAATATCAAAATTTATGGCTCGTCTTTTAATGAGCCTTGATGTTATCAACGAAGAAAATAAACCTGTGTTCCATGGCCCGGGTCCAAGCGAGGTTATGACATTTGCAGGGCTTGATGAATACGAACGCTTTAGCCCGGATCAGGACTGGATGCCGAAAACTGTGTTAATGGCAAAAAGTACGCTTGTTTGGCTTTTTCAGCTTTCGCAGAAATTTGGCAAGGAAATAACCCGTTTAGATCAGGTTCCGGATGAAGAACTCGATGAAATGGCAAACCGCGGTTTTACAGGTCTTTGGCTGATTGGCGTTTGGGAACGAAGCCAGGCAAGCAAGATGATAAAACAATGGACAGGTAATCCCGAAGCTGCGGCATCTGCTTATAGTTTGTACGATTACGATATTGCAGGCGAACTTGGCGGCTGGGGAGCGCTTTGTAATTTGCGTGAACGCTGTATGCAGCGCGGAATCCGCCTTGGTTCAGACATGGTTCCCAATCATACAGGGCTCGACAGTAAGTGGATTATTGAGCATCCGGATCGATTTTTACAGCTAACATATCCGCCGTTTCCTACTTATAATTATAACTGCGGAAACCTTTCCGGCCGTGATGATATTACTGTTCAAATAGAAGAACATTATTTTTCCCGCAGTGATGCGGCTGTAGTTTTTAAACGAACCGATAACCGCACAGGCGAAGCGCGTTATATTTATCATGGCAACGATGGAACATCAATGCCGTGGAACGATACGGCTCAGATTGATTTTCTTAATCCCGAAGCGCGCGAAGCAGTTATCCGCACAATCATCGGCGTATGCCAGCAGTTTTCGATAGTGCGCTTCGATGCCGCCATGACGCTGGCAAAACGTCATATTCAGCGTCTCTGGTTTCCCGCGCCAGGTTCCGGCGGAGCAATTGCTTCCCGCGCTGAACATGCAATTTCTACAGACGAGTTTAACCGCCTTATTCCTAACGAGTTCTGGCGCGAAGTAGTTGACCGGTGTGCAACCGAAGCGCCAAACACACTATTGCTTGCCGAAGCTTTCTGGATGATGGAAGGATACTTTGTGCGCACGCTTGGTATGCACCGTGTTTATAACTCGGCTTTTATGAATATGTTAAAAAACGAAGACAATGCAAAGTACCGCGCGACTATCAAAAACACCATGGAGTTTGATCCGGAAATTTTAAAACGGTTTGTCAACTTTATGAATAACCCCGACGAAGATACTGCAGTTGCGCAGTTTGGCAAGGGCGATAAATATTTCGGCATTTGTACATTGCTTGTAACGATGCCGGGTTTGCCAATGTTCGGTCACGGACAAATCGAAGGTTTTGAAGAAAAATACGGCATGGAATACCGCCGTTCATACAAGGACGAAAAACCGGATGGTTATTTAATTGGAAGACACGAACACGAGATTTTCCCGTTAATGAAACGCCGCTATCTTTTTTCCGGCAGCGCTAACTTCAGACTATTTGATCTTTATACTGACGGCGGTGTTAACGAAAATGTATTTGCTTATACTAACCGCGCGTGGATAAACGGCCATGAAGAAAAAGCTCTTATCTTTTTTAATAACTCTTATTATGAAACTTCCGGCTGGATTAAAGCAAGTGATCCTCCAGTTCCGGACGGAAAGGGCGGTACATGCAGAGACAGCTTAAGCGAAGCTTTAACAATTCATGGTGACAGTAAATACTTTACATTACTGCGCGAACAAAAATCGAACCTTTGGTTTATCCGTTCGTCCAAGGCAATCTGTGAAGACGGATTTTTTGTCGGGCTTAAAGGATACGAAACTCAGGCTTACATGGATGTTTACGAGGTCGAAGACGATGTTAAAGGCCGCTGGGCAAGATTAAACAATGACTTAAACGGCAGAGGCGTTCCTTGTCCGTATGCTGCTATTAAGGATATTTTCCTTGGCGAACTTTATTACCGTTTTATGGAAATTTTAAAACCGGAAAATATTAATGATCTTAAAGACACCATAAACAAGAAATCTTTTGTTGATTCGTTAAAAGCGCCTGTAGAAGAATTTATAAAAACAGCGGCGTTTTTTATTACCGGTGCAAACGGCTCTTATGACCCGTGGATACCTCCGCTTCCCGAAGTTATTGAGCAGGTTAAAGGCGGAAAAGTTTCTGAAATTAAATTTACAACGGTTAAAAAAGATGTTATCTGGAAAGAGTTCGAAGATTTTATTGGCAGAACAAAAGACATTATGGCTATTATCAAAAAAACTGCTGTTCCAAAAGATCTTTCAAAGAAAGCGCTTTCTTCTAAAGGGGAAGTACCTCTTCTTGTTAAAATTGCAGATAATATTTCTAAAAGGCAAATGCTTAATGCTGTTATATTAAGTTACGGTATTATTTCTCTTCTGCGCCTTGTAATTGGAAAGGAAGCATCCGGGAAACATGCTGTTAACCTCGCTTTTGACCACTGGGATTTGGGGCGCAAATTAAAGCAGCTTTATGTTCACTTTGGCGCATCGGAGCATGAAGCATGGAAAATCTGCGAAATAACAAAGGCTTGTTTCAGCCGGATTCCTGCAACTCTTGATACCAATATAACAAAGGGCGGATCAAAATTATCACCGTCCGATTTATCTGCTCTCATAATAGAAGAAAATTATACGGACGAAGATTTTAGGCGTATATTGGGAATTAACTTTTATAATGATATTCCATGGTTTAACAAAGAAGGGTTCGAAGACGCATTGTTCTATTCGTCTTTATTCTTCATGATCGAAGGATCTATTTCGATGCCAACCGAAACAAAGGTAAACAGCATTAGCAGTATTTATGATGTGTTGGTTAAAGCGGAAGCAAAATCGGAATACCGGTTTGATGTATTGGTTGATATTCTGACTGCCAAGCCGAAAAAGGCGGCTGTGAAAGCAGGTACAAAGAAACCAGCGGCTGCAAAGAAAACTGAAACAGCTGCGGCTAAGAAAACTCCGGCAAAAGCGGTAAAGAAACCAGCGGCAAGTGTTAAGAAACCTGCGGTAGCAAAGAAAGCTGCAGTAACAAAGAAGCCAGCAGCTGCAGCCAAGAAAACTCCGGCAAAACCAGCAAAGAAACCTGCAGTAACAAAAAAACCTGCGGCAGCCAAAAAATCTCCGGCAGCGGCAAAAAAGAAAACAACTACAGCAAAAAAAACAACAGTAGTAAAAAAGAAAAAGAAATAAAAAGGTGTACTTCTAATTTTGATAATGCAAAAAAAAGGGGGCTGTCCGAGAAGTAATTCTTGGGCAGCCTTTTTTATGGTGAAAATTTACAAAATTCGTAAGACATGATAAGATTCCTTTATGAGTAAAGGAAAAAGTGACAAGATCACGTACAAACC
>WQWU01000045.1 GCA_009785215.1 Treponema sp.
AAGAAGCTAAAGCCAAACTGGCTGGTGCAATCTTGGAATACGCAAATGATTACTACAAAGAATTTGCTTACTGGTCAAGAGGCAGTAAAAAATCTCAGATACCATATATTTTTAAAGCTTTAATTCTGAATGATGTCAGCAAAATAGGAGAATTAATAAAATGCCGTCATGGAAAGACTTAAAACGATTTTGTGAGCGGGATGGCTGGGAGTTATATAAAAATACGGATCATTATTTTTACAGGAAAGATAATGATGATGGAACACCAAGATTTACCAAAATATCAAAAGGAACCGGCGAAATTAAAGGAAATTTGTGGAACATTATACTAAAAAAGCAGCTTCAAGTGACATACGAATATTTTAATAGTAAGAAATGAAGTTATTAAGTTTCCAGGTAAGTAGGTCGTTGCCGGGCTTTTTTTTGATCAAAGGAATTTTACGGTGCAAAAAAAAACTGCCAGGTTTTTTATTATTAATAATAAAATTATTACCCGGCAGCTGTACATTTATAATAGATGGATTATAACCTGCTGATTATTCGGCTAATTGTACCGCTAGAACCTGCTGGAATTGTAATACTTGTATTTCCATCATTTAAAACTAATGAAGAATCACTCGAAACAGAAATATCTGTTCTTCTATATAAGAATTTCTCCAGGACTAACGTCTACCCACTCCATATTAACAAACTTAACAACTCTGCCAGAAACACTAACTACAGTATATTCTGCCGAAATTGCTTGTGCTCCCCTGGTATTGTTTAACAAACCCGGTGGATTTTGAGTTGGCGTTGGGGCTGATATTATTACACCATTAATATCTCTTCGGATATATTGAATTGCAGTCGCTCTCATAGTGTATGAAGTTGACATATGTACATATTTAAAGAATAGAAATTGAGTAACCTTACGATCAGTCATAATGTCTATAATGTAATCTGCACTGGGATATTGTCTTTTTGCTTCTTGTAATAGATCCTGAAAACCTGTTCTTTTTGTGCCTTGATAAGTAACAATACCTAAAATTACAAAATCATAATTTGTATTGTTACTATAAAAGATTGGTGTAGTTGAAACACAACTACTTAATAATATTGTTAATAATAACAAAATTATTGCTGCTTTAATTCCTGTTTTTTTCATCATTCACTCCTTTAGGTGTTAATTTAAACACCTATATATTTTTTATTTACTCCACTTTTCTAAAGCAGAATCACCATTTTGCTGAATATCTCTGATTATGGCGCCGATTTCCCTGATGGCATTTTCGGTTTCAGCTGTGGGTATAACCTCTGCAAAACCTGTTCCTTTCTCGTTGTTTTTTGTAAACATTATATCTCTGCGAATATCAAAAGATGAATTTGTTCCGACCTTATTTTTTATGTTAATTATTAAATTGGGCCTGAAACAAAATAAAAAAACAGAGATAACCATTGCTAAAACAGTAATTGCTTTAAGAATATTAAAAACTCCAATGTAAGAAGCTGCATAAGCCAGTGACCATCCAAAAAAACCAAAATTTAAGATAAAAAGTTTAAGGCCAAATCTTTTATATATCAATAAAAAAGCGGCTAAAGAACCTAAACCTAGTAAGATTCCGGCAATTGTCATTAATACAGCCCAAAACTTAACAGTAAACTCTCTGTTTTTAATAGCGATGGCTGCATCATCTCCTGCAGTTTCTAGTTTATCTTTAAGATGCTGCTCTGCTTCTTCGGCATTTTCTCTTGCTTTTATAGCTTCATCTAACGCAGTTTGAGCTGCTATTAATCCTGCTTCAGATGTATCTCTGAATGACTGATTACTAAAAGTAGGCTGGCCTGTCCACCAATCTGATCCGGTTTGAACTCTGCGAGTTCTCATGACACCGCCCAGCTCAACATCTCTTTCGGCTCTTGTTTCTGCTGTCTTTGCATTAGTAAGAGCAGTAGAAAGAGCAATTAGTTCGGTTGGTCCGTGGTCTCTTAAATGGATAGCTTCTTTTTCAGTATTATAAGCTTTATCAACATGAGAAGGCCGCATTATACTTGATATACGGGTACCGTCATTAAAAATAAAACTTTGCAGGGTACTTTCCAGGAAACTTTCCTGGAAAGTTTCTTCGCTTGCTGGCAATAAAGACAAAAAATTAGGCATTGCTGGTGTTCTACCGTTAATAACTAAGCTTGTAAAATTAATAATAAATAGAGCAAAGACCAAAAATAAAAAACTAAACTTAAAATTATTTCTGGCTTCGATACCGGCAACTTCGTTAATTGCAAATTCATGCTGTAATGTAGTTCTTCCGCCGACAGAACGCCCGGCAGCACGTAAAATAATGCGTTTATTTGTTATCTGTAAACGCCCTTCTGCCCTTTCAAATTTAAATAAAGTCCGTAAAACTGCAATATTATACTGTTTTACAGGAACTTCATTGTCATTGGCTTTGATGCAGTCCGGAACAATCCTCATTCCCCGTTCGTAGGTATCTGCCGCATTTTTTTCCGGCGAGCCAATACCCATTTTGTTTTTCATAAATCTGAAAAAACTGCAAACTTTAGAATCACAGCCAATAAGGCTGTTTACCGATTCTTTAAAACTTTTCTTCTCCATTTTTGTTCTCCTTTAATTTTTTATTTTAACCATGATTTTATGGTATAATTTGTAGATTTAAATTCCAAAGTGAGCCATCTTTTCCAATGATCAGGATATTATTTCCATCATCGCAGGATACAGATAAGGCTGAAAAATTCCCTCCCCATCTTTCTGCTGGTACTAAAAATCTGGTAGGAATAAGATTGCTTCGTCCACCCCATATCCATGTTGATCCATCTCTTCTGATAGCTGCAGTGTGTGTATTCCCTGCAGAAACAGATACCCATGTATTATCAGTACCAATTCTAACAGGCGTTAAGCGGCTGATTGTAGTACCATCTCCAAGCTGTCCTGATTCATTAAAACCCCAAGCCCAAAGAGTGCCATCAGTTTTAATAGCTAGAGTATGCCGCCCGCCAGCAGATACAGATGTCCAGTTTGTATCAGTTCCAACTTGTATAGGAACAGCGCTTTCTTTCATATCACAGCAGCATTCTCCCCAAGTTGCACCTAACCTGCCGTTTTCATTATTTCCCCAAGCCCAGAGAGTGCCGTCTGTTTTAATTGCCATTGTATGCTCTGAACCTGCAGAAACAAATGCCCAATTTCTATCTCTACCCATTTGCGTAGGTGTTATGGGTGCTGTAGGGTTTATAGTCAAAACCCAAAGAGTTCCATCCGTTTTTATTCCAGCATAATAATTATTACCTGTGGAAATAATAGCCCAGTTTCTATCCGTTCCAATTTGTCTTGGGATGTCTCCAGAATTTCCTAAGCCGATGTTTAAGACCCATTCATCAACAAATGATCCCCAAACCCATAGTGAACCATCAGCCTTGATTGCTGCAAAATGGTTATTATTACGTACATTAGTTGATCTTGCTGATACAGTAGCCCAGTTTCTATCTGTTCCTATCATCTGACGTCTATAAATATCCCAAAGAGAACCATCTCTTCGGATAGCTACATTACCTATAGCAGATGAAAATACCCAATTCTGTCTTATTCCTATATGAATAAGATCATTTGTGCTTCCTGTTGATGTCCATCCATTTCCAATCTGACCATTTCTATTTCCTCCCCAAGCCCATAATGTGCCATTTGTTTTTGTTGCCATTAAATGATCTGAACCGGCAGAGGCAGAAGCCCAGTTTGTATCTGTTCCAATTCGAGTAGGGGTAATATTAGATACTCCCCAAGCCCAGAGAGTACCGTTTGTCCTGACAGCTATTGTATTACTTCCACCCGCTGATACATGTACCCAGTTTGTAGCCGGTCCTATTTGAATAGGATCAGTACGATTTGTTCGTGTATCATCACCAAGCTGACCTTGGTTATTTGCACCCCAAGCCCAAAGAGTACCGTCTGTTTTAATAGCTAGTGTATGTCCTGAACCAGCAGAAATAGAAGCCCAATTAGTATCTGTTCCAATTCGAATGGGGGTTATGCCATATTGATTGGTAACAATTGTTTGAGTTGTTGGCATGAAATTACCAGATCTAACATTGTAGCTTTTTCTTCCCCAAGCCCAAAGAACACCATCTCTATTTATTGCTACGGTATACCTACTGCCAGCAGATACTGTTGTCCAATTTGCGGCTGTTCCAACTCTTCCAGGATTATTGCGACTAGATGTAGTACCATTTCCAAGCTGACCAGTTGAATTTAACCCCCAAGACCAGAGAGAACCATCTCTGCTTATAGCTACAGTAAATTCATGACCAGCGGAAGCTGATGCCCATACCGTTCCTATTCGAACAGGTATAGTTCTATCTGTTGTAGTGCCATCGCCAAGCTGGCCATTATTATTTGCACCCCATACCCAGAGCGTGCCATCTGTTTTAATTGCTAAGGCATGATTACTACCTGCAGATATAAAAGCCCAATTTGTATCTCTTCCCATTTGAATTGGAGTACTACCATAATCATTGACAATAACTGTTCGAACTGGATTATATAAATCACGAGTTTCAACATCGTAACTTTTTCTTCCCCAAGCCCAAAGCGTTCCATCTTCCTGTATAGCAAGTGAAAAGTTTCCGCCAGCAGAAACGGTTTTCCAGTTCCATTCTGCCTCTGTTTGGGCATAAAGGAATCCTGTAAAAATCATGGCCATAATTATCAAAATTATGGTGTTCCTTATAAAAGCTTTCATAAAATGCTCCTTTTTCATTATTCTTATTTACATAAGTATATTATTCTAATAAGAATAATATCATTCTAAAAAGGATAATATCAACCCCTTATTATTCTTATTAGGATATTGTAAATTATGGGTTTTAAAGAAAATCTCAAATCTGAGTTAAATTATGCAGGTATGATGGTAAAAGAGCTTTCTGCCATTACTGGAATAAAAAGACATACATTGGATAACTATCTAAATACTCATAATTCTATCCCCAGTGCATCGGCGGCTGTCAAAATTGCTCAGGCTTTAGGTGTATCAGTGGAGTATCTAATTACTGGCAGGGATTTCTATACTGAAGGTAAAAAATCCGATTTTCCAAAAGAATTGAATTCATTGGTTGAAATTTGGGGTCGTTTAAGTAAAAAAAACCGAAATTTGGCCTTATCTTTAATAAAAATTCTGGAAGATCATGAAAAAATAGAAAAATGAACTTATTACAGGCATAATTGGTTCATGGTTAATACTCTTTTAATTTTCTGCCGATACTATCGATATGAAAAAGAAATTTATTATTGTAATTATACTTGTTTCGGTAGTTATGCCATTTCAATTGCTGGCGCAAAATGCAACGCAGGGCGTAGATGTTTTCCGGCAGGAACTTCCAATGAGCCCGGAAGGGCGATATTTCCAGGAAGGAATTGCATCTTGGTATGGCAGAGAATTCGAAGGCCGTCCAACAGCGTCAGGTGAAATTTTTGATGCTTCTCAGATGACTGCGGCTCATCCCAGTCTGCCGTTCGGAACAAGGTTAATAATCACTAATCAGCATAATAATAAAAGTGTAACCGTAAGGGTTAATGATCGCGGGCCTTTTGTTCCTGCAAGAATAATCGATGTATCAAGAGCTGCTGCAGAACAGCTTGACATGATAGTTACAGGTACTGCTCCTGTTACTGTTGTCAGTATAGATAGAATGGTTATAACTTCGCCGGTTGTTGGCGCTCAAGTACAACCTTCGGTTGTTCAACCTTCTATTGTGCCGGTGAGCACTGCTCAGAATGTTCAGTCTTCTGCAGCTCCGGTTTTTGTTTCTGCTCCTGTGGTTGTTCAGCCGCAAGCTGCGCAAAGTCAGGTTTCTCAGCTTAGATTAACACCAAATATCAATATTGAACCTTTCAGGAATTATCGTTTGCAGGTCGGCTCTTTTAGGAATGCCAGAAATGCAGTTGATACTTTTGATAGATTAAAAAATGCAGGGCTTAACCCTGCGTATGAAAGATTTACAGATAACAGCAATGTTGAGTTTTACAGGGTTGTGCTTGCCGGCATCCGCGGCGCTGATATTCAGATAACGGCAGAGAGAATCAGTGCAGCTGGTTTTAGGGAAGCTATTATCCGGGAAGAGAATTAACAGAAAATTAACAAAACCAGTAAATTATTAATAAAGCCCTGTTTTTGCAGGGTTTTTTTTGTTTTACATAGCTTTGTAAAAATGTTATAATTTACCGATGATTGAGATAATATATGGAAAACTTTAAGAACATTAATGAAGCTGTTGAAGCGCTCGAGCGCAGTAAAAAAATGGCAGAAGCTCTTAACAAGACAGCTGCTGTTTTTTTATCGAGTAATTCTGACACCTTCGAAAACATGATGACAGTCGGCATGGGTATAATTGCAGATGCTGCAGATTTAGACAGGTTAAATCTATGGCGCAATTATTCAACACCGGAAGGGCTTTTTGCATCGCAAATCTACCGCTGGGATAAAGCTGCCGGAGGTACTACAGAGCCTACTTCAGAACTTAAGAATGTTTCTTATGCTCAAATTGCTCCTGAGTGGGAAAAAATATTTAAAAATGATATTTCTGTCAACAGTCCTGTAAAAGATTTAACAGGTAACGAAGGCAAGATGATGAATGCATACGGCGCAAAGTCGGTTTTTGTTACGCCAATTTTTATTAAAAATGATTTTTGGGGTTTTCTTCTTTATAGTGATCATCATAGTGAACGGGTTTTTGACAGCTGCTGTGTCGAAATGATGAAGTCTGCGGCATTTCTTTGTGCGAATGCGGTAGTACGCGCAGAAATGGAACAGGAAATTAATGCAGCGCATAAGATGAATCAGACTGTTATTAATTCAGCGCCGATTGGACTTACTATTTTTGATGAAAATATAAAAATCTTAGATTGCAACGATGAAATGTTAAAAATGTGCTGTACTACAAAACAGTTTTATAAAGACAATTTTTTTAATTTTTCTCCGGAATATCAGCCGGATGGTCAAAAATCAAGAGATAAAGCATTTAAAATTATTAATTCCGCCAAAAACGGCGAGCCAAATGTGAATGAATGGATACATATAAACAGCGAAGGCGGAGAAATACCATGCGAGTTAATTATATACTGCATTATTCATGACGGTAAATTTACCGGGTTAGCGTATGCGTACGATTTACGAAACATAAAAAAAAGTGAAATGGAACTTGTTCATGCAAAGAATCTAAACGAACTTCAGCTGGCTAAATTAAATCTGGTTATTAAATCTACAAAAATTGGTTTGTGGGATATGGAAATTAATAAAAATGATCCTGTTAACCTGGATAATACTGTTGTTTTTTCTGATGATATTAGAAAAATGCTTGGGTATACCAACGAAGAGGATTATCCCAATAAAATAAGAACCTGGGGCGAGGGGCTGCATCCGGAAGACAGGGATAGAGCAGTTGATGCATTAACCAAACACTTGCTTGATAAAACTGGAAATACTCCTTATTATCTGGAGTTCAGGCTGCAAAGAAAAAGCGGCGAATATATTTACATCCGCGCTTCAGGCGAAACAATACGTGATAATGAAGGTAATGCTATACGTACTGCAGGGGCTCTTAAAGATATAACCGAAGAAAAAAGTATTTTATTAAATACAGAAAAACTGCGTGCAGAAGCTGAAGCTGCCTCTATGGCAAAAAGTAATTTCTTGTCCAACATGTCGCACGAAATCCGCACGCCGATGAATGCAATTATAGGAATGACTGTTATTGGAAAATCTGCCGAAGATGCACAGCGCAAAGATTATTGTCTTGAAAAAATAGAAAACGCTTCTCAGCATCTTCTTGGTGTAATTAATGATATTCTTGATATGTCAAAAATCGAGGCTAGCAAATTTGAGTTATCTGAAGAAGATTTTGACTTTGAAAAGATGCTTCAGCGTGTTGTCAGCATCATTGCCTTCCGCGCAGATGAAAAAAGGCAGAAACTTTCTGTACATATCGATAAATCGATACCAAGGTCTTTGTTAGGTGACGATCAGCGGCTTGCGCAGGTAATTACAAACCTTTTGGGTAATGCAGTAAAATTTACACCTGAAGAAGGTTTTATTAAACTTGATACGCGTTTCCTTGGAAAAGAAGATGACTTTTATAAGATTCAAATTACTGTTACGGATTCAGGAATTGGTATCAGCAATGAACAGCAAGAACAGCTTTTTCAATCATTCCAGCAGGCAGATTCAAAAACATCGCGCAAGTTCGGCGGTACAGGACTTGGTCTTGTTATTTCAAAAAATATTGTCGAATTAATGGGCGGGCAGATAGGTCTTAAATCCGAGTTAGGCAAAGGCTCATCGTTCTCATTTACTTTTAGTGTAAAACGCGGAACAAGGAAAGCGCCGGGGTTATCAGAAATCGGCGTTAACTGGGGCAATGTTTCGATAATGGCAGTTGATGATGATCAGGAAATTCTTGATTACTTTAAGGACGTTTTACAGGGTTTTGGCGCAGATTGTGATACTGCTCTAAGCGGGGAAGAAGCGCTTGCGCTTATCGGTAAAAACGGAATGTATGATATATATTTTGTTGACTGGAAAATGCCCGATATGGACGGTATAAAACTTGCAAAAGAATTAAAAGCAAGATCAAAGTCGCCGGAACACACTATAGTAATTATGATTTCCGCCGCCGAATGGAGCGGTATTGCAGATAAAGCAAAAAAAGCCGGTGTTGACAAATTTTTGTCAAAGCCTTTATTCCCGTCTGCTATTGCAGATGTTATTACAGAGGTTATAGGGTCTCACCATTTACCGGATGAAACATTTACAGAGAATAATGATATTTTTAAGGGTTATAAAATATTATTGGCAGAAGATGTAGATATTAACCGCGAGATTGTAGAAACGCTGCTGGAACCTACTCTTCTGGATGTAGATTACGCCGAAAACGGAAAGGAAGCGGTTGCCAAATTTGAAAAATCCCCGCACGTTTATGATTTAATTCTAATGGATGTGCAAATGCCCGAGATGGACGGTCTGGAAGCAACGCGCAGGATTAGAGCCATAGAAAAACAACTTATGGAGAAAGAGTCCACGAGTTCCAGCAAAGGTGAAACTCGCAGCAATAATAGGAATCTGCGACAGCAAATTCCTATTATTGCAATGACCGCAAACGTATTTAAAGAAGATGTAGAAAATTGCCTTAATGCAGGAATGAATAGTCATATTGGCAAACCGCTTGATATTGATGAATTTTTCCGCGCTCTGCGTAAGTATCTGCACAAGCGTTCGCATTAAACAGCTTATTTCTATTATTGTCCATAATAGGCATTTAAACCGTGTTTACGTTCCCAGTGTTTTTTTACAATATGTTCGGGTAACGGGTTTGCCGCTGGATTTATCGCAAGCGTAAGAAATGCCATTTTACAAATTTCTTCCAGAACAGCGCTGTTGTAAACGGACTCTGCAGCGCTTCCGCCCCATGTAAAAGGACCGTGACCTGCAACAAGAACCATATTATTAAAAACAGGATTTAAATTACTTTTTTTGAAAGTGTCTGCAATTAAGTTTCCTGTTTCTAGTTCGTAATTATTTTTTACAGCTTCTTCGCTCATAAAATCTGTGCATGGAATTTCATTTGTTCCGTTTTCCTGCGGAAAACAATGGTCTGCATGAGTTGTGCCGAATACAGGAACAGATTTTGCAGCCTGCGCCCATGCGACAGCATAAGTTGAATGTGTGTGAGTAATGCCCCGAATATTTTTGTCCGCAAATTGCGAAAACTCTCGGTATAAAACCTGATGAGTTTTTGTATCCGATGACGGTTTTAATTTACCTTCGATAATATTTCCATCCAGATCGACTATTACCATAGATTGCGGTTTTAATAAATCGTATTCAACACCAGAAGGTTTAATTGCAAAAACTCCTTTGCCAGGATCAAATGCTGAGGAATTTCCCCATGTGTAAATCGCCAGATTATTACGTTTAATTTCCATGTTTGCTTCGTATGCTTCTTCTTTTAAATATTTATACATAATACGCTTCACTCCAACGCAGTTCGTCATGCAAGCGGTTTACGCTGGTGTCTTTATTAATAAGCACAAATTCGATACCGCACATTTCTGCCCAGTCTCGGAAATAATCCGCTGTCAGCGCACGGCTGTATACCGAATGGTGAGCGCCTCCGCAAAGAATCCAGCTTTCAGCCGCTTCGCTTAAACTTGGATACGGTTTCCAAAGCGCACGCGCAACAGGAAGTTTTGGCATATCATTCTCAATTTTAATTGTTTCAATCTCGTTTACGATCATTCTAAAACGATTGCCAAGATCCACAAGCGTAGCTAAAACAGCAGAACCGGGCGCGGCGTTAAATACCAAACGCGCAGGATCGTTTTTACCGCCAATCGCAAGCGGATGTACTTCTATCCGCGGTTTGCCTTCTGCAATACTGGGGCAAATCTCCAGCATGTGCGCGCCAAGAGCGGCTTCATTCCCGGGTTCAAAATGGTAGGTATAATCTTCTATAAAAGAAACCCCGCCCGAAAGACCAGATGCCATTACTTTTGCACAGCGAGTTAACATTGATTGTTTCCAGTCACCTTCCGCGCCAAAACCGTAACCTTGTTCCATTAATCTTTGCGAAGCCAAACCTGGCAATTGCGGAAGCCCATGTAAGTCCTGAAAAGTTGTTGTAAAAGCGCCTGCATTTTCTGTTTCCAGCATTTCTTTAAGTGCGATTTCTATTTTTGCCTGTTCTAATACTGCGTTTTTTTCTGCGCACATCTCGTAAGATTTTGCATATTCTTCTATTAAAGATAAAGCTTGTGCATCTGTAATTTTTGCATAACGTGCGGCTAAATCGCCAATTCCCCATGTATTAACCTGCCAGCCGAACTTAATCTGTGCTTCTACTTTGTCGCCTTCTGTAACCGCGACTTCACGCATATTGTCGCCAAGGCGCAGAACAGTTTTGTTCATGCCGTCATGTTTTGCGGCTGCCGAGCGCATCCATATATCTATTTTTTTACGAAGCTCTTTATCCTGCCAAAAACCTGCTACAATTTTGCGAGGCAGCCGCATTCTGGCGTGAATGTAACCGTGTTCCCTGTCGCCGTGCGCAGACTGATTTAAGTTCATAAAAGCCATATCGATTGTTGCCCAGGGAATGTCGCGGTTAAATTGCGTATGCAAATGCAAGAGCGGTTTCTTATTGACAGCCAAACCCTGTATCCACATTTTTGACGGCGAGAAAGTGTGCATCCATGTAATTACACCTGCACAGGAAGCGTTTGCATTTGCTTCTTCAAAGAGAGAACGTATTCCAGCCGGCGAAATAACTGTTGGTTTTAAAACAATAGTACCTGATAGTGCAGGATCTTTGTTAAAATCATCTGCCATTATACGCGCATGTTCAGCAACTTTTTTTAAAGTTTCTTCTCCGTATAAATCTTGGCTTCCTACGATAAACCAGAATTCAAATTTTTTAAGTTCCATAATGCTACCTTCTAAAATTTTCTACCGCAGATTGTTCGATTTTTAACCCTGCGGTGTATCTTTCCATAAATATTTTAAAACTTTCTATATCTTTTTGCTC
>WQWU01000046.1 GCA_009785215.1 Treponema sp.
GCGGTATAAACCGACAAATAACCAGCCGACAGGACCTGGCCTTGATTTACTGCTGAATCTTATCGTTATATTTGAATAAGCCACACTGGTTTCTGCATTTTTAATTCTGCCTTCCATTAATTCGATTTGTGAATTTATGCGTTCCAGTTCTCTTTCTATGCTTAAAATTTCATTAACAGTATTTGCTCTTCCCAATAATGCCAGATATCTTTCTCTGACGTTTTTTAAACTTTCTAATCTAATAATATTATCACGATGTTGTTCTGTTATATCTACGCCTGTTTTAGATTCATTTTCTACTTTTCCCAGTTCTCTAGCCGCCGCAAGAAAATCATCCATTTTTGCTGACGGAATTCGCATTACTATTGCATTATTATTATCTCTTGTAATGTATCCATTAAAAATATTTACCTGCTCTGTTAATAAGATTCTTGTATTTTCTATATCTGCAACAGATAACTCCATCGAAACAGTATACGTTACCATTCGTCTCTCGGCTTCGTTAGGCGAAGCCTCGGATGAAGATCTGGCGCGTTCTGCAGTTTCTGTAAATCCTGACTGTGTATAATCCTCAGACATTGGCGCACTTCTAACATTTGTCGTACAAGAAGCAAATAGAAGTAAAGTAATTAAAGAAATGCCTATTATTAATCTTGTCTTGTTCATAGCAGATATTGTATCATAAGGATTATATTCTTTATAGAGGAAAAATATTAACTCATGACAACAATAATCAGCTTTAACGTAAAAACAGGCGGGCAAACCGACTGGCTGGACATCACAAGCGAGGTACAAAAAGCAGTTGCTGCATCCGGCGTGCACGAAGGGATCTGCGTTGTCTTTATCCCGCACACGACAGCGGCTGTCACTATAAACGAGAATGCAGATCCGGACGTTCCCAGAGATGTAAACTTTGCGTTAAACATGATTTCTCCTGACCGCCGTGAGTTCCGTCACGGCGAAGGTAATTCTGCAGCGCACACCAAAACAAGTCTTGTAGGCCCTTCGCTTTCGTTAATTGTAACAGGCGGCAGACTGCTCCTTGGCACATGGCAGGGAATCTGGTTTAATGAATATGACGGCCCTCGTACACGAAAAGTTCATGTCAGGGTAATAGGAGAATAAAGTGCCGGTAACATTTAATGATATAATTAAACTCTGCGAAAAACACAACATCAAAATGGCAGATTTTATGATGACCGATTTAACCGGACGCTGGCGCCACCTTACAATGCCAATCGGCAGATTCACAGAAGATACTTTAAAAAACGGCGTTGGCTTTGACGGCTCTAATTATGGTTTTGCTCCTGTCGAAAAAAGCGACATGGTTTTTATCCCGGACTTACAAAGCGCACAAGTCGATCCTTTTGCAGAAGTTCCGACACTTTCCATGATTGGCGATGTCTTTGTGATAGACCTTCCTGTTAACAGACGCTTTGATCAAGACCCGCGCAATGTCGCCATCAATGCAGAAGAATATCTGCGCTCTACGGGTATTGCCGACGAAATAAAAATCGGACCCGAGTTTGAGTTTTATGTTTTTGATCATGTAAGTTATTCCATACGCAGTCATTCTTCCAGCTTTAAGATCGATGCTGATCAGGCTGAATGGAACACCAGTTCAAAATCTGCAAACCTTGGTTACAAAATACCAGCGAAGGGCGGCTATCATGCAGCTCCGCCTCTGGACAGGCTTGGCGATTTCAGAAGCAAGGTATCGATGATGATGGAAAACATGGGCATTTTAGTTAAGTATCATCATCACGAAGTAGCAGGACCCGGGCAAGTAGAAATAGAAGTTGAGTTCGGCGGCATACTGGAAATGGCAGACAAAACAATGCTGACTAAATACATTTTAAAAAACGCAGCCTATGCCGAAAATAAAACTGTTACATTTATGCCAAAGCCAATTTACGGCGAAGCGGGAAACGGCTTGCATGTACATATGCATCTTTTTAAAAACGGAAAGCCCTTGTTCTATGATACTAACGGTTATTCACAGCTTAGCGAAACAGCGCTTTATTTTATCGGCGGTATTTTAAAACATATCCGGGCGCTTTGCGGTTTTACAAACCCAAGCACAAACTCCTACAAAAGACTTGTTCCCGGTTATGAAGCTCCTGCAACAATCGGGTACGCAACATCCAACCGCAGTTCTGTAATTCGAATCCCGGCATATGCAAAAGATCCGGATCAGAAACGATTCGAACTTAGAAGCCCGGACGGCACTTGTAATCCGTACTATGCCTACTCTGCAATATTGATGGCAGGCCTGGACGGTATAAAAAATAAAATCGATCCAAAAAAAGAAGGCTATGGTCCTTATGACTTTAATCTTTATAACCTGTCCAAAAAAGATCAGGCAAAGATAAAGTTTTTGCCGCAGAGTCTAGACGAAGCGCTTGATGCGCTTGCAAAGGACAATGAATTTTTAACACAAGGCGGCGTCTTTCCAGAACGGCTTATCGAAATATGGATCGAAAACAAGAAAAAAGAATCTCTGCGTTACAAACATCTGCCGCACCCTGTTGAGTTTGAAACTTATTTTGACCTTTAAAAATATAAAAAGGAGTTATACATGAAGAAAATAACTGTTCTTTTTTTAATGATACTTCTTGCACTGCCTCTGTTTGCACAGGAAGAAGCGGAGATAACTTCATCCAGTGAAATATTTTTGCTGGTATCTTCCCTGCCGGAAGCTAAACTTGGTTTTACACATGGTATTAAATTTCCTTTTTTACAGGGTGATAATCCTTTAACCGAGGATAATAATATTCTCCTTTCTTTAACCGGCGAGGTATCTCCAATTTCATTAAATGGAATAATCGATGCCATATGGACACCTATTGCTTTTTTTGAATTTAATGCAGGAGCCAGAATCGGCTCAGGCTGGAGCGTCGATCTTTTTGGCAGTGAAATTTACGGGATCGGACTTAATAAAATTGATATAGACGGTAAAAGTAAAATTGACAGTAATCCCTTTGACGGCTTTGTTTATAAAGCATTAGTTGGCGCAGCTCTTCAATTTGATTTCGCTGCCATAAAACCCGGAGACTGGAATCACATTGTAATGCGGACTTATCATCAGATTAATTACATGGAATACAGCCGCGCTAAAACGAATCAACCCTGGTTCTTTGAAGCAGATGACGGAGAAAACTGCAATGGTTTTAACTATTACACATTTAATTTTATTGGTTATCAAATGCCGATATTCCTGAGTCTTGCCGGGTTCGCTGCAGAAGCGGAACTGTATTTATATGATACTCCCGGCCGCAGTAAATGGGGCGACGATCTGCTTCGCTGGACATTCTCAAGTTTGTTCAACTTTGCAGTTACAGAACAATTTGATATTTCTTTAATTACACAGTTTAGAACACAAAGAAATTTTATTGAATCTAACTGGAAAAATCTGCATTATCAAAACAGAACTATCAACACGTCAAATTCGCAGCGTTTGGAATTCTACCGTGTTGCTGCAGCGTTTACGTACCGTTTCTAGTGTCCGGAAATATTCTCTAGATTATACTGTACAGAATTTCTGCGTAGGCAGGAAACGGCCAGTATTTTCTGGCAATATTTGCTTCCAATTCATCAACAATACATCGAAGCTCCGACATACTTGATAAAACTTTATCCCGGTAATAAACAGCGGCAGCAAGAGCATCATCGTGGCTTGGAGATTCCAAAACTGCTGTTTCCAGATCTGCTAGTTTCTTTAACAAACCTGCTGCTAACTTCATTATATTACTTAAGAAATGTTCTTCAAGGGAACAGTCAAAGCTGCCATTGTATGCTTTCTTCTGCCTTAAAAGATCGATAAGTTCTTTCTGGCAGGCAATACAGGCAGGAACAATCTCGCCTTTGACCATATCTATCATTGTAAGCGCTTCGATGTTCAGTGTCTTACAGTAAGCATCCAGTAAAATTTCGCAGCGCGAGTTTAATTCAGTCTCGGAAAAAACATTGTGCTTAACAAACAAGTCTACACTTTTTTTGGAAGTAAACTCCGGCAGTGCGTCAACTGTTGTTTTTAAATTTGAAAGTCCGCGGTTTTTTGCTTCTGAAAGCCATTCATCGCTGTAATTATTCCCGTTAAAAATTATCCGCTTGTGTTCGCTGAAAGTTTTTTTAACAAGCGCCGCCAGATCAGCTTTAAAATCTTTGGAATCCTCTAACGAATCAGCAAACTGACTTAGAGCTTCGGCGACAATTGTATTTAATACAATGTTGGGCCCTGCGATTGAAAATGCCGAGCCGAGCATACGGAACTCGAACTTGTTGCCTGTAAACGCAAAGGGGGAAGTGCGGTTGCGGTCGGTTAAGTCCTTTGGAAAATGAGGCAGTACTGAAACGCCAATCTCCATTTGGGATTTTTCTTTTCCTTTGTAATTAACACCCGATTCAATCGCTTCCAGGATTTCCATTAGTTCATCGCCGATGAACATTGAAATAACCGCAGGAGGCGCTTCGTTCGCACCAAGCCTATGGTCATTCGCCGCACTCGCTGCGGATACGCGCATTAAATCCTGATACTCATCGACAGCTTTTATCACCGCAACAAGGAACAAAAGGAACTGCGCATTTTCGTGCGGAGTGTCGCCAGGTTCTAATAGATTGATACCGGTATCTGTAGAGATTGACCAGTTGTTATGTTTACTGCTTCCGTTAACTCCTTCAAATGGTTTTTCATGAAGAAGACATGCAAGCCCATGTTCATTCGCAATGCTCTTCATAAGCTCCATTGTAAGTTGGTTGTGGTCGGTTGCAATGTTTGTTGTTGAATAAACCAGAGCAAGTTCGTGCTGTGCAGGAGCAGTTTCGTTATGTTTTGTTTTTGCATACACACCGAGCTTCCAAAGTTCTTCATCGAGCTCTTTCATGAATGCAGATATGCGCGGTTTGATACAGCCAAAGTAATGGTCTTCAAGCTCCTGCCCCTTGGGAGGACGTGCGCCGAACAAAGTCCGTCCTGTGTAAATTAAATCCGGCCGCTGTAAAAACATTTCTTTATCGATTAAAAAATATTCCTGTTCAGGGCCTGCGGTTGTAAAAACCCGCTTTGTTGCGGCGCTTGCGGCGCATTTGTTACCAAACAGTTTGAGTATGCGCAGAGCCTGCTTATTGATTGCATCCATTGAACGAAGCAGGGGTGTTTTCATATCGAGCGCATCACCCGAGTACGAACAGAAAGCGGTTGGTATGCAAAGAGTGTCGCCTTTTATAAACGCATAAGAAGTTGTATCCCAAACTGTGTAGCCCCTCGCTTCAAAGGTGGCGCGAAGTCCGCCGGACGGAAAACTTGATGCATCAGACTCGCCGCGAACAAGTTCCCTGCCGGAAAATTCCAATATAACCTTTCCATCTCCTGCAGGAGTAATAAAGCTGTCGTGTTTTTCTGCAGTTGTTCCCGTCATCGGCTGGAACCAATGAGTATAATGGGTCGCGCCTTTTTCAACTGCCCAGTCTTTCATAGCGCTGGCAACAGCGTTTGCAACATCAAGCTCCAGATGCGTTCCCTGCGAGATTGTCTTTTTTAAAGCTTTGTAAATATTATCGGGAAGCTGTGCTTTCATGACCGAGTCATTAAAAACCATGCTGCCGAATATGTTTGTTATATCTTTCATGGTGTTAGGGTATCATAAAAGGTTAATCTTGTTAATTGAGTAAAAAGAGCAAAGCTGTTGTTTATTGTAGTTAATTAAGATTGAAAAATCTAATCAGAAATGGTAAAATCTACACTCCTGATTAGATTAAAGACCTTCTTACTTAATAGTACTCAAATACAACTGTAATATTTATCCTCCGATAACGACTTTGACCAATCGTATAAGGCCAACCTTCACCACGTAAACCATTTGCCCACCACCGTGAAAATATTTCATGATCAACAATTTTTATATCAGTATCGGTAAATGGGGTATACCCTTCAGCACCAAAAGGAATATGTACATGAACTGTTCTTGTTACATCAGAAAACATTATAACACCCAATGATGGTGCATTTTGTCCAAGAACAAGGGTAATGTCATGTACACCTGTATCCATGAAGACTTCAGGTCCATCAAAGCTTATAATCGATGGCAAATTTACTTTGGTAAGTAAAGTAGAACCTTCAAACGCATAACCAGAAACTGTTGCAACTTTTGGAAGATCTATTTCAACAAGCTTAGTAGATCTAAAAGCTGCATTACCTATTGATGTTGCTTCAGGAAGATACACAGAAATAAGAGTATTACACCTCGAAAAAGCTCCAATATCAATAAATGTAGCTATTGGGAAAGAAACTTCTTCAAGGCTAACACAATCCCCAAAAGCACTATTTCCAATACTTCTTGCCTTTGGTATATTAACTAAAGAAAGATAAGCACAATTCCAAAAAGCACCGTTACCAATACTTGTTACTTCTGGTAGGTTCACTGCAGTAATACTGGATCCTTGAAAAGCATAATTACCAAGATTTATTAATTTTGGAAAATGTACTTCTGTAATACCTGTACCATGGAATACACCTTCAATTGAACTAACAGGACTATCACTTATTGTAATTAATTCTGGGAAACTCACAGAGGTAAGGCTAGCACAATTTAAAAAAGCGCTTCCGCCAATAATCGTTACTTTTGGGAAATTTATTGTTGTAAGTGCACTGCATCCTCGAAAAGCATACCTGCCGATACTCTCTGCTGCAGGAAAATTAACTTCTACAAGAGCTGTACAATTAAAAAAGGCTCGTTCTCCTAAATTTTTAACAGCCAAAAAATTAATGGTAACAAGATTCGATAGTTGATAAAAAGCATAATTACCAATATCGATAATATTTGCTCCGCTAACGGTTGTAAGATTTGTAAAATTTCTAAAAGCAAAATTACCGGAACTGTTTCCATCTGTTATACTTGTTGCAACATTTGGAAGAATAATAGATACAATCCTATCCTTACCTGTTGTGACACTGCTGGCAGGATTAAAATCAGCACCGACCATAGTACAAGCTGAAAGATCAAGCGCTACAAATTTACCTGCAGTATTTATTTCCGCAAGTAATTGCCGCCAGCCGCTATTTACCTCTGGCATGTTTCCAAGATTTCTTGTCACAACCATTACAATAGGAAAATCTGCCGTAGAACCATCGCCAGAAGCAGCAATTGTAAGTACACCTGCTGGCAAGTTGGTTATTCCATTAAAACCTGGCGCTTTTGCAACATCAAAAATTATAGAATATGTACCATTTGCAGATGGAGGGGTTGTGCTTTTTATATAAACAGTACTGCCAGTTCCCTGATACCAGATTTTTATTTCACCTGTAGACTTATCCGATTTTGGTATTATACTAACATGCCTCGGTGTGCCATTGTATACCTGATTTAAGCCACTAATATTAAAATCCGTTGCAGTAGGATCTATCGGAATAACAATTCTTAATGATCCTGCTACCAAACCATTTACAGCATCAAAAGCCGATGTAACTGCTACATCAAAAGTAACACTATAAACCCCAAGTTCTGATGGAGGAGTTTGACCTTTTTCATATTCCGTTTCACCTATTCCCTCATACCAAACTGTAATTTCACCATCAGATCTGCCTGCTTTTGGCGTTATAACTACTTCCTTTTGATTACCATCGTAGGAGTGGAGTAAACCGGTTATATTGAAATCCAATGCAATTGGGGTTTTATTTCCATCATTAGAATCACCACCGCCAATTTCACTTCCAGGAGGTTCGCTGCAGGTTATCATAAAGAAAGCAAAAATTGTAGCGATGCCAATAGTTCCGAATGTTCTTAACATTATTTTCATAAAAAACCTCCAAAAATTGATACCACTCTATATGTGGTTATTCCTATTACATTCTAACAGATGTTTGAAAATAAGACAAGCCAATAGCATTGTATTTAAGTAACATCTAAAGGGGTGTGTTATGGACGGAAAGGAACTCAGGGTAGTTTTTGGAAAAAACGTAAAGTTATACCGCAGCCGCCGAAGCTGGTCTCAGGCAGACTTAGCCGAATATGCCAATATTTCCATAAATTTTCTGGGCGACATTGAAAGAGGCAAAAAATGGCCTCATCCTGACACATTATCAAAAATTGCAGATGCTTTAGAAATCAAGATATTTGAACTATTTATGGAAGAAAATACCGGTATTAACCCGGAAACACAAACCATTATGAACCGTTTTGTAAAAGATGTATCATTAACAATAAACAAATCCTTATCCCAATCAGTTAATCAATCAATTGAAAATATTATTAAACAATACGGCCTGAATAAAAAATCTAAGAAAAAATGAGAATTAATTTCCTTGACAAAATATGCATAATAGTGCATATTGACAATTATGAAAGAACCTAATTATACACAAGAATATGAGGACTGGTTTGATGCACAGGAAGAAGAAAACCAGATTGTCATAACAGCAAAGGTCAAAGTTCTTATGGAGTTTGGTTCAAATTTGGGCAGACCCCATGCAGATACGATTAAGGGGTCAAAGTATAAAAAATTAAAAGAACTAAGGTTTACTAATAAAAAATATCTTTTTAGGATTTTGTACATTTTTGATGAAATTCGAGAATGTTGGTTATTAATTGGAGGTAATAAAAAAGGCAAAAATAAAGAAGATTTTTACCAAAAATTAATTAAACAAGCAGAAGAAATAATAGAGAAGAACCCTAAAATTATGGAGGGAAAGAAAAAATGAATAACGCCATAAAAATGATGGAATCAAAAATGAGCAAAGAAGCGGTAGAACGCTCCCGATTATTGGCAGAGCAGGAAATTCTGGCTATAAGGCTTGGTCAGTTAAGGGAGAAACTCAGCGTAAAACAGGATGAGTTTAGCAACTTTAGTCAGACATCAATATCGCGACTAGAAAAGAGAAAAGATATTAGAATTTCTACATTAATAGAATACCTAGATAATCTTGGAATGGGTCTAGAAATAAAAACCTTTCCAAAAAGAAAAGCAAGAAAAATTAATGAAGAAGTTTTATTACGAGTCTAGATAAATCAGCCTAATTCTTCTGCCGTAATCGTATATGCACTTCGCGTAACTGCTGTTCGGAAACTTCGCAGGGTGCTTCCATTAATAAGTCTTGCGCATTGCTGTTCATTGGGAACGCTGTAACCTCGCGGATGTTTTCTTCTTCGGCAATCAGCATTAACATTCGATCAACACCGGGTGCCATTCCTGCATGAGGAGGTGCGCCGTAATGGAATGCATTGAACAATGCAGAGAACTTGCTTTCGATATCCGCCTGTGTGTAACCTGCAATCTCAAATGCCTTTACCATAACTTCCGGCAGGTGATTTCGAACTGCACCCGATGAAAGTTCTACGCCGTTACAAACAATGTCGTACTGCCAGGCAAGAATGTCGAGCGGGTTCTTTGTTTGTAAAGCTTCCAGTCCGCCTTGCGGCATGGAGAATGGGTTATGTGTAAACTCAGTTGCGCCTGTTTCTTCGTTAATACCGAACATTGGGAAATCCACGATAAAACAAAACTCGAACTTTTCTGTATTGATAAGATTTAGTTGAGTACCAAGTGTTGTTCTAATTTGCGCAGCAAGATTGTCTACAGTTTTTGGTGAATCGGCAATGAAGAACAGAGTATCGTTGTTTTTAAGATTCATGTCTTTTCTGAGTGTAGCTTGCTTTTCATCGGAAAGGAATTTTACAATCGGGCCTTTAAGAGAGCCGTCTTCTAATACAGAAATATAACCAAGACCTTTCATTCCAATTTCTGTGGCATAGGCGAGCATCTTTTCAAAGAACGATTTTGACTGTTTTGCCGCACCTGTTGCAACAATGCCCCGAACAATTACATTTTTAAACGGCGCAAAATCTACATCCGCAAAAAACGGCGTTAAATCTTCTATAATAAGAGGGTTACGAAGGTCGGGTTTGTCTGTTCCGTACTTTAACATTGATTCGGCGTAGGGTATGCGCACAAACGGAGCAGGGCTTACCTCTTTTTTGGAAAAAGTTTTAAAGGTATCGTACAAAACTTTCTCGGCTACACCAAAAACATCTTCCTGCTCTGCAAATGCCATTTCAAAATCAAGCTGATAAAATTCGCCGGGCGAGCGGTCTGCACGAGAATCTTCGTCACGGAAGCACGGCGCAATTTGGAAGTATCTGTCAAAACCTGATACCATTAAAAGCTGTTTAAAAATTTGCGGCGCTTGAGGCAGAGCATAAAATTTTCCGTGGTGCTTTCGGCTTGGAACAAGATAATCTCGTGCACCCTCAGGCGAGGACGATGTCAAAATCGGCGTTTGAAATTCTGTAAACCCGAGCGATGTCATTTTTTCCCGAAGGAAACTTACGACTTTCGCACGAAGCAGAATGTTATCCCTTACAGCAGGATTGCGAAGATCAAGAAACCGGTTTCGTAATCGAACTTCTTCACGAGTATTTTTGGATTCATTTATCTCAAACGGCAAAGCCCGAACAGCCCTGCTCTGCATGACAATATTTTCCGCATGAACTTCTACAATTCCGGTATCGATCTTTGAATTTACTGTTTCTGCATCCCGCTTTTTTACAGTGCCGGACACAGTTATAACGCTTTCTTTATTTGCCTTATTTTCTTCGTGCAAAACGATTTGAGTAATTCCATATTGATCCCGCAGGTCTAAAAAAGTAACGCCGCCATGGTCGCGGATGGTATCCACCCAGCCCGACAGCTTTACAAGCTGCCCGACATGTTCCTCGCGAAGAGCACCGCAGGTATGTGTTCTGTAAGTGTTCATTTTATAACTCCATAACTATAATGCCAATTTTTAGGCAATTGTTAAAGGGGCGGTTTTAACCTCCCGGGCAGGCAGCTGCTCTTTCAGCGCCCTTTTTGGTAATTTTAGTGATATTTAGGATTTTCCTAAAGTTCGCATATTTTATGACATTTTCTAGGAATTTCCTAGAAAACGCTTGACAATAAATAGGCCTTATATTATCCTTAATTTAAGAGGTTAATTATGGTAACCAGAAATGAGTATCTGGCTGAACTGGAAAGGCACAAGGGAAAATCCGAACTTATAAAGGTTGTTACCGGAGTCCGGCGCTGCGGAAAAACAATTCTTTTACAGCAATTCCAGAAAAAACTGATAAA
>WQWU01000047.1 GCA_009785215.1 Treponema sp.
GAGATCGCGGAGGCAAAGTACGAAATCTTAACCTTAATCCCATATATTTCAAAGCTTCGATATATTTCTAGGGTTTAAGATTGCGTATTCGAACAATAACTCTGCGTCCTCCGCGCCTCTGCGTCTCTGCGAGAAATTCTTGCCAGTCGCGCCTCCGCGAGAAATTTGCAAACTATTCAACAGTAACAAAAAGCGAATAAGGCACATTCGCAATTCCTCTGGAGTTGCTGCCTATCCCTATCAGGTATTTTCCTTTTTGGGGGATGTTGTAATTCCATTCTTTGTAAATTACATTTCTTTCCTGTCTGGATCTTTCGTTGCCGCCGGGAAGTCTTCTTCCTTCATATTGAACTTCGGAAACAATGTTAACTGTGCTTTCGGCGCGGATAATTAAATTTCCGGCTTCTGCGTCAATTTCGTACCAGTCAACGTCTCTGCTGGAATATAATCTGTAGTTTACATATAATCCTTGAGGATGCCAGGTTGGGTAGAAAGGAATGTTGTTAAATTCTCCGTCGTCGTACATAAAATTGCTGATGCGCCATACTCCGTTATTTTCTATCCAATCTGATCTGTAAGGATCTCCGCCGATATTAAATAAAACTGTATAGCCGCCAAAACTGTTTCTTTCTGTTTTAACTGCGCGAATGCCCTGTCTTTTTGAATCTGAACTGACAGCCTGTATGGCAGGTAAAATAATTTTTAATAAAACAGCAGCCTGTTCTACGGCTATTACAGGATATTCCAAAGATGTTGATTCAAGAGCCCTTGCTACTTGGATAAATACTGAATTTTGTAATCCCATAACGCCAAGCAGATTGTAACAATCAGCCATGATAAATTCAGGATTATCTGCCAGCATGAAAGGAGAAATAAATTCCGTAAATACTTCCAGTTCATCAAAGTTTCCGTTAAGAGCTGTTATAAAATCATTAACACGAGTATTTATCAGAGTGCGTTCGTTTGTTTTTTGTTCGGCAAATGAGCTGTCAAGGAATCTTAAAAGTGTATTTGACGGAATCGCCAGATTGCCGCCGTCTATATTTGTCCATTTTGCGTTTATTACACCCTGTACGATTAAATTATTTTTGCTGTCATAAGCTAAAAGAGGTCCGCCGGAGTTTCCTCCGTCTTGATTCGCATTGTGCAGAATAAATGTTTTTCCCCGAATGACATGTCTTGCGCTTGTGACGTTTTTCTGGTCAATGCGCCATTGAGAAGGCTGCAGACGCTGAATGCCGGGAAACCCCGCGGATAATATCGTGTCAAGATCCTGCGCGTCTCTTCTGCTGATTGGCAATCCTGCTTTAAATGGTTTTTCGCCGTTGGAGAATTGTAATATTGCTAAATCATTTTCCCTGTCTTCGCGGAAAACAGTTAAGTTTGTAAATTGCTGTTTTATGCTGTTATCCTCATTTTCGAATGTAACGGTAAATGTGTAGGCTTGAGCTACAACATGATAATTGGTAATTATATAATTGTTGCCTTTATCATCAACATATACAAAACCTGAGCCGGAGCCGCCCCTGCGGTTTGCGGAAAACCAAAATGCTAATTGATCTCCTTCCTCTGATCCGTAACTTAGCCCCAGATACACACGGTTTCTTAAATATTTATCCATATTGGGATGATGATGTACGTTTACTCTGCAAACATAGTCACGGATTGTTTCTCTTGTTATTTTTGCATCTCTGCTTGCAGTGCTGCCGGTTGTCGCGCAGCCAAAAATGGAAAACAATAAAATAATTGTAATCCCTGAAAATACGACTGTTTTTTTCATTATAAACTCCTTTAACGGTTATTTTGATGGTTTTTCCATTATATTAATTATCATAGTTAATTTCAACTATTTATATTGACTTTTTTTATTAAAAATGTTAACTTGAGGTAATTGGAGGCATAAATGAAGAAAAATCTTCTTATATTGATGATATTTGCCGCTGTTTCGGCAAATGTCTTTAGTCAAACTGTTATTGACAATTTAAAAGTATCTCTTGGCAATTTATTTGACTTTGTTATTCAAACGGGGGATATTAAGAGTTATGAATATGTTGTTACCGACAATGCTCTTTACGGCGGAAGGGTGTCCCCCAGAAACAGCATATCAACACAGTATTCGCTTCAGACAAATGTACAATATATAATTTTTGCAGCCACCGACCTTAAAAGCGAAGTAGATTTAAGAATATACAGGGGCGAGGGGACAAGCGGGCAGCCTATCGTGCAGAACAGGTTTCATCATGCCGCCGCTATTGTCCGTTTTGCCGTTCCTGCTACAGGGACATATACCATCGAACTTATAAATCTTTCAAACCAGACTGCTTTAGTTACAATGCTTGCGCTGCAGGTAAGAATCAACCCTTATTTTTCCTTTGGTCCCCTGGTTAGTGCTCTTAACTCTACAGAAACGGTATTCCGGGAAAGGAATGGTTCGGGCTCAACAACCAATAATTTTGTTTTTTCGGGTAAGGTGGTGCCAAGAAACGGCAGAATGAATTTTGAAAATATAATGCCGGAAGAAGGCAGATTTGAACTTCTTGCCGCAGGCGATGGATCAGTAAATACTATAGAAGCTTTTGTAATAGATGTAGAAAAAGGCGAGACTGTTTCCAGGAATTCCGGCAGGTCCAGCAGGGTAGATTTTGCGGTTTTTTCGGCTAATCTTTCAATAAAATACCGTTATTCTGTGATAAACAGGAGTTCCAGAAACAATGCCGCGTTTGTTATCGGTTTTGTTGTTAAAAATTAGCTGAATTTGGCATCTTTTTTTGCCGAAAGGAAAAAAAGAGGGTTGTTTTTCATATATATATAGTATGGGGCTTGCCCCGAGGAGTTTAAAATGAAGATAAAAATTACCGTTCTGTTTTTAATTGGGATTGCCCTTATTGGGTGCGCCACAGGTCAAGGCAGCCAGGATCTTGTAAATGATGAGCATGGCTGGGCTGCAGCGCTGGGGTTATCGGATTTTGTAGCGCGTGAAAATGCTGACGGCTATATAACCATGTTTACAATTGGTGATCAGGCTATTACTACAACCAAAATGACAGACGGCAATACCAAAGGCGCGATAAGGCCGGATGATGAAATTGCAAGGTTAATAACTCAATATCAGGCGGCTCTTGCAATCAACCCCAATGATTATGAGGCATGTATCATTCTTGCAGGTTTATTTATTGACAGGAATAAACCCGGTGATGCCGAGCAGGCGGTCAGATACAGCAACATGGCGGTTGCCATAAGCAGTGATGGTCCTCATGCATTATATGCACGCAGTTTAAGTTATTTTGTAAGCGGAGAATATGATAAATCGGTCGCAGACCTTCAATCGCTTATGAGAACAAATTTGCAGACAGTAAAGGGCGCCCACTATTTGATGGGTGTTATCTACAGCAGAGAATGGGAAAATTTAAGATTTACAAGACCTGCCGAAGCTGCCGCTAAACTGGAAGCATCCATTGATGCCTTTGAAAAAGTCGCAATCTTTGACCCCAATTTTGCAGATGTTAAGGAAATCCTCCCCGTGCTTTATACCCGCAGAAATTAACAGGTTTTATTATGTTTTTACAGCCAGGCATTAAAAGTGCCTGGTTTTTTTTTGCTTTTGGGGAAAAATAGCGGCAGTTTTTCGCACTATAATATTATGGAACAGTTAAAACAGTATGTATTTACAGATAAAAAACGCCGTGCTATAATTGCATATATTGGATTCAACAAGAGGTATTTTTTGAAGAAACAGTGCAGCGCGGATATTCTGGCGCTTTTGTTACGCGACTATTTTCCAGGTTTGATTTTTATTCCCAAAAATAACTCGGGTAATCTGGGTATTTTAAATTATGTTAGCGAAAAAAACGGCAAATGGACGATTGATTTATCCGCAATGTCCAGATGCAAAGAAAAATATTTAAACTGCCTTTTTCCAAAAGATATTTCCTGCTGGAATGAACAAAATGCCAGAGAAAAGTTCGGCTGCGCGGATGTTATTAAGTTTTTTACAGATGCAGAAAATAAAAAATTTTTGCACGAGTTTTCCAAAATTAAAAATATGAATATTGATAAAGATGCTGTGCCGCAGAACTTTTTTAATGATCTTGACGGAAATAACTGCGGCGATAAACCTGTTTGGGAAGATTGGGATTTTTCCGGCATTATCATGCATAAGCCGCCCGCTATTTACGAGGCTTTTGATTATTATGCGCACAGAAATTATACATTGATGGGGTTCTGCACCGATGAATTATCTGATTATACAGAGGTTTTAAAGTCTGCAAGAAAAACACTGGATAAGAATATACAGGAGCAGTTTCCGGAAATTTCCAAAGCATCGATTGAGAGTCAGATTGCTTTTTTTGAGCTTGTGCAGGAAATTCTGGAAGGTACTCCGGCAGGGCAGTCCATTTACATTCCTACAGAATTGAATGTTTTTTTGAAACAGCTAAAAAGCAGAAGTTTTGGAATTAATAAAAAGGATAATGATTTTGATTCTTGCGAAACATATAATTCTACAGAAAGAAAAACAATTAATAACCATATTTTAAAGATAGGGCAGTTTGTTAATGAGCAGGCTGAACTTGAGAATGTTAAATTAAACGGCAGTTACCGTGATAAAATTAATTTGCTTCACAGGCTTGTTATGCAGCCGGATGTAAGCAGAAATTATACCAGGCGGGAACTTGATACGATACACGGTTTGTTTTTAAAACAGTTTTATAATGTTTCATTGGATTACCGGCTTACCAACGATGAAAACGATTCGTTTACAGGGCATGATATTGTAAATGATTATAAATATTTACAGCCGCAGGATCGTTTTATATGGGTTTCTTTTTTTAAGGATGTGTTTGAAAAAGAATTCGATAAAGAAAAACTGGAATTATTTATTGAATGTCTTCCCGGGCATTTTTCGCAGTTTCCTCTTCAGATAGACGCAGAAGGTAATTATTCAATCAGCAAATATTCAAGGCAAATGCTTTTTTCTGCATTCTGTTCTGTTGCGGGCATCGCAAAGGAAAAAGAACTATGGAAACCATTTTTGGTTTTATTACAGCAGGTTATTGGTAATATAAACAGGAGCTGATTATGGACAAGAATATACATATTGATAATATGAGAAGCCGTCTTGGTGTTACGCTTGGCGTTATATCAATGTACAACAATGAACATAATGCCGTGAGAAACGCGGATATATTAAACAACAGGGAAATGGTTTTAGCATTGCTGCATATGCTCTCTATGACGGAAAATGATGATGTTATTAAAAAATACTGCGAGCAGACGGATATGAATTGCGCAGAACCGGAAAAACTTGTAGAAAAATACAAAGTTCAATTGCTTGCAGCCATGATTTATGACCGGGCATTTTATGCTATGGCAATTAATTACAAGCAGGCTATCGCGGCGGGGCTTTCTGTAACTGCAGAAAAAAAAGAAAATATTATCCGGTTTCCCCGCGGTAATAAATATTCTGGCAGAACTTACAAGACGATTATAGCGTCTGCCGCCTGCATTGCGTTAATTTTATCGTTTGCTATCCTGCTGCGCCTTGCCAATCCCGGATACGGAGAGCAGATTGATAAAAACAACGCCTGGTTTTTAAGTTTAAAGGGCAGTGAAGATACGCGTATTGATTTAGTGTCGCCGATTTTTGAAATGGCAATGAGTACCGAAACAGAACATAAAATGCCGCAAATACGCGGTTTTACAAAAGCAATCCGCAAAGATAAAAATAATGCCGGTTTGTATGTAAACCGCGGTGTAGCGTTAACCCTTAACGGTTACCTTGATTCTGCTGTTAAGGATTTTGATAAAGCGATAGAACTGGACCCGGACAGCGCATCTGCGTATTATAACCGGGCAATTGCAAATGCGGGAAAGGATACAGAGGCAGCCGTTGTTATTGCAGATTTGGAAACATCAATTATGCTGGATCCCGCTTATAAAGAAGCGTCTTATTATGCAATAGGCAGTTATTATTATTATTTATACAAAAATGATGATACAAAACCAGATTATATGCTGCAAGCATCTATAAGTGCTTTTTCCGTTATTAAAAGCTATAAAGATGTCTATAATGTTCTTGATTATCTTGAAAGGATTAATCCTTGAGAATAAAAACTTTAATTTTACTGGCATTTTGCTTTTTGATATTTTCCTGCAAGCAAGAAAATACGGGGAATGAATTAAAAGTTTATCCCCAGCTTGGACATTCAGATATAATTAACACAGTTATATTTACCCCGGATGACAGATATATTGTTTCCGGCGGATGGGACATGACTGTAAAATTATGGGATGTTAGTACAGGCAGAGAAAAGGAAACTTTTCTGGGTCATACAGGAATGATAGAAGCGCTTGCGGCAAGCGATAGATTTATTGCGTCTTCTGCGCAGGACGGCGTAAGGGTATGGGATATCAGAACCGGAAAAGAAACCGCAAGATTAAATGTAAATGCAGCGGCGCTTTCTTTCAGCCGGGATGAAAAATTCCTCTATACGGCATCACTTGACGGAATTAAAGTATGGGATATAAAAAAAAGAAAAGTTATAAAAACCATTTCCAATGACAGCACTTATATAGCTTCGTTCACGGAAAAAGAAATAGCGTATTATTCATTTGAAATATTTATTGTTAATAAAGATAAAGGTTTGAAAAGCAGGGATATAAATAAAATACCGGAAAATGATTTAATTAGCTCTCTTTTTTTAAGCAAAGATGATACAAAACTTGCAAGCGGACAATGGGACGGCTCTGTATTATTTTGCGATTTACAGGGCAGAGGATATGAAAGGTTTCAGGTACATTCAAGAAAAGTAAATGCAGTTGCAATCTGCGGAACAAATCGTTTTCTTGCATCTGCATCAGACGATAATACAATTGCTCTTATGGATTTTCAAAATGGAAATAGCTATAAAAAACTTTTAGGCCATACAGACAGCGTAAGATCTGTCGCTTTTTCTTCCGATTCAAAGATTATGGTTTCTGCCTCTTCCGACAAAACCATAAAAATTTGGGATACAGCAAGCGCGCAGGAAATTCGAACGATAGCCGCTTATTCCGATATCCCTGAATTTTCGGTATTCAGCGCAGATATGCAGTATATTGCGGCATTTACAAATAATAATTATTTAAGGCTTTGGAATGCCAAAACAGGAATATTAATCGATTATTTTAAAATAAATGAAAGAATATCTTCGATATCTTTTTCTGATGATAACGAAAATATAATAACAAGTTCTCCGGATGGAATTGTCCGCCGCTTTTGGATAAAGACCGGCAGGGAAATTGAAAGCATTGCAGATAACGAACAAAAACCAGCGCTAACACAGTCTTTTTGCATTAATGGCAGGTTTTTAACTTCCGCTTATCTGGACGGAGATATTATTATTTGGGATTATAACAATGGGCAAAATACAATTTTTAATTTGAATGATCCTACATTGGTGACCGCGGTTGTTTCCAGCCCGGACATGCGCTATATAGCAGCCGGTTTTTCCAGCGGAAAAGTTTCAATTACGGAAATAAATACAGGCAAAACCGTTGTTTTGGCGCGTCACAAAGATTCTATAGAGACAATTCAATTTAACAAAAATGGAGACAGACTTGCTTACGGGGCAAAAGACGGAGAAATCCATGTACTGGACATAAAAACAGGAAAAAGAATCCTTCCCGTTATGAGACATCAATTCAGGGTAACTTCTGTTTCTTTCAGCGCGGACGGCAAAAAATTAATTTCCGGCGCGTTTGACAATACCGCAGTTATATGGAATGCGCAAACAGGTGAAAAAATAGCCTCTCTTGTAACTTTTCACGATGATGAATGGATTACGGTAACAAATGACGGCTATTATGTTTCCAGTACACGCGGAGACGAACTTTTAAATGTTCGAATCGGTATAACATTTAATATTTACGGAATGGATCAATTCAGCGCGCTTTTTTCACAGGAGGACATTGTAAGAGCCCGCTTAAGCGATTTGCCTGAAGACCCAAATCTTGTATCGATATTGAGCACTTCGCGGATGAGGTTAGTACCTCCCTCTGTAACAATTACGGCACCGTCAAGGAGCAGCACAGGCAGGGAAGAGATAAAGGTTGCTGTAAAAGATCATTTTAATCAACTGGACAGGATACAGGTTGTAATAAACGGGCGGCTTTTGGGAGAAGAGGAATTGAATTTATTTAACAGCAATTTTAACATGAGCGCAGAAAACACAAGTTTAATTGTAAAAGATTCTCTTGATGAGCTGATTTTTTCGCTGCCTGTAAATCTGGAAACAGGACCCAACCGTATTCAGGTAATTGCAAAAAACAATTACGCGGTTTCAGAAGGCAGGAGCTCTGTTTTTGTTTATAATTATTCAGATACAAAAGATCCTCCTGCCGATTTATGGCTTCTTGCCGTAGGCACCAACAATTATTTGTACGGAAACCCTGATAACAATCTAAAACATTCAATTAACAGCGCCAATGGAATAAAATCGGCTTTGGAAAACCAGCAGGGTAAACGTTACCGCAATGTATACGCTAAATCTATTTTAGATTCAACAAAAGAAAATATCCTTAAAAATATAAATGAATTTTATACCGGCGCTTCTCCAAACGATGTTTTGGTTTTATTTCTTTCCGGTCACGGAATGGATAACGAAGGAAAATATTATTATTTACCCGCAGATGTTACCTTTACAGGCACAGAACCCGATTATTCCAGGGCAATTTCTTTTGACGACATTGGCGTCCTCCTGGACTTCCCCGGCAGAAAAATAATTTTTATAGACTCCTGTTATTCCGGCGGTCTTGATTCTGCAAGATTTATAAAAAGCCTGAGAAACCAAAGCACCGCCATTTTCACATCCAGCCAGGACAACCAGCTTTCATGGGAAGGAATTGGATACGGAATTTTCACAGACGCGCTAATCAGAGGTTTTACCAGCCCCGGCGAAATTACCCTTTCTGCATTAGGCCGCTATGTTTTCAGCAGAGTAGAGCAGCTGACAATGTTCGCGCGCGAGATTCAGCACCCGTATATTTATATTCCCGAAGGGCTGTACGGGTTTATATTCGCGGATTAGCTAGGACTCTCGCAGAGGCGCAGAGGCGCGGAGGACGCAGAGTTATTGTTCGAATACGGAATCTTAAACCCTAGAAATATATCGAAGCTTTGATATATATGGGATTAAGGTTAAGATTTCGTACTTTGCCTCCGCGATCTCTGCGTCTCCGCGTCTCTGCGAGAGTCCTGGCAAATCTTATCTCGCTATCTCAAAATCGCTGAAGCCCCAGGAGTATTGCACTGGTTTTTGCTGGAACAGCTGCGTCTTTGTTATATCTTTTACCGTGTTTAAAACATACCCGCTTAATTGCAGTACGCTGATGCTGGCATCTGCTCTGGGGCGCGCTGAACCGTTCAATCCGTTAATTATACTGTACGCGAAAGCGCCGTGTCCTGCTTGTCCAAGTTGCCACAATTCATATGACGGTTTGTCTCCCTCACTTGATGAGAGCATGAAAGCATTGGTTCTTCGCAGAGAATACATAAAACTGTTAATGTCCATCCCTCCCGACTGACATGCGTCTATGAAAATAAGACGTCTTCCCGGCGCGTTTAACACCGCCTTGATAGTTTCATCGCTAATCGCGTGATTGGGATCTATTACATTGTTTCTTATAACAGCATCCTTTGTTAAAAAGTAAAAACGGTTCCCTTCGCTTAAACCGTGCCCGGAAAAGAACAGAAGCACCACATCACGCTGACCTGCTTCTTGCAAAAACCTTATCTGTTCACGCACATTGGCAGCTGTAGGCTCGATTTCCCCTTCTATGAGCATGCGGTAATTAACAGTTCCGTATCTTTTTCCTTCCTGCGCCTTGAGCGATTTTATCAGTTCCCTTACATCGTTGCCGGTGTAGTTCAGGTTGGGATGATCAGCTCCGTAATACTGCAAAAGCTCCGTCCTGGCATTATCATATTTTGTTACACCCACTGCCAGTATCCAAAGATTGGGTAAGGGTACTTCAGTATCCGGCTCCCAAACTACATCTACGCTGCCCATGTATCCTGAATGACCCCATGAGATCCCGTTAAACGCCATGACCTCGATACGGTTGTTTCCTTTTTCTACAAGGGTAACGGGTACAGAAAACCGCACATCACTAACA
>WQWU01000048.1 GCA_009785215.1 Treponema sp.
CAAAACTACGCCCTTTATCCGCATATGTCAGTTTATGAAAACATGGCATTCGGTCTTAGAATCAAGAAAGTACCTAAAGCAGAAATTGACAAACGCGTTAACGAAGCTGCACGTATCCTTGATATTGAAAAATTCCTTGATCGCAAACCAAAAGCTCTTTCAGGCGGTCAGAGACAGCGTGTTGCAGTAGGACGCGCTATCGTTCGTAACCCAAAGGTCTTCCTTTTTGATGAACCTCTATCCAACCTTGACGCTAAATTACGCGTACAGATGAGAGCGGAACTTTCAGACCTTCACCTTCGCTTGAATGCAACAATGATTTATGTTACTCACGACCAGGTAGAAGCTATGACCATGGCGAACAAAATTGTTGTTATGAAAGACGGAAAAGTTCAGCAGATTGGAGCTCCTTTGTACCTTTATAACTATCCAGTTAACAAGTTTGTTGCCGGCTTTATTGGCTCACCTCCCATGAACTTCCTTACAGTAAAAGTAAGAGAAGACGGCAGTTCAATTATGTTAGACGAAGGCTCATTCAAGATAAAAGCCGATTCTTCGCATGTTGAGCACCTTAAACCTTTCATCGGCAAAGAAGTATTCTTTGGTATCCGCCCGGAAGATTTGAATTATTCAGCAGGCGATGCACCTAACAGCATGCCTGTTAAAGTTACTGTAGTTGAACCGTTAGGTGCAGATATTCACCTGTGGCTCACAACCGAAAAACAGCCGTTAGTTGCACGTACTGAACCTAACCATGTATTCAAGGTTGGCGATTCTGCAGTATTTATCCCAAGAATGGAAAAAGCACGTTACTTTGATAAAGAAACAGAACTTGCAATTATTCCATCACCGGATCTATAGAACTAAAGTTCTTTGGATTGCATCCTTGAACTAAAGTTCTTTGGATGATAAAAACGGGCTGTCTTCGGACAGCCCATTTTTTTACTTCGCAGTTTTACGGAGATCTTCTGATAAATTATTATCCCCAATGTTTCTAATTATTCCGCCGCCTTGATTACGGTATTTTCCGGGGCTAATGCCTGTGTAAGCCTTAAATATCTTGGAAAACCAGCTTTGATCTTCGAAACAACAGCAGGAAGCAATCTCGCTTAGTGACATTTCTGTATCCAGTAAAAGACGGCTTGCTTTTTCTACCCTTAACCTGTTTAGGTATTTAGACAGATTCTCTCCCATTTCTTCCTTAAAAATGGTGCTGAAATAAGGAGGAGAGAGTCCTGCTACAGCGGAGATCTCTTTTAAGCTGATCTTTCTTGTAAAGTTTTCCATAATAAAATTTTCCGCTTTACGAAGAGCTGCGGCATGGGGGATTCCCCTAAAGGAAGAAATGGTGCCTGATACTCTGTCTACAATGTTATGTAAAATGTCTGTTAGCTCTTCAATGGTTTTTGCTTCCTGAACCAATCTAAGATTTTGGCTGTTTATTTCCATTGACAGGTTCCCGCTTTGTACAGGACTTACTTCTACTCTGGATATAAGTACAACCAGCTCTATAACCCGTAATTGCACATATTTAAATTGTCCTGGATTGGTAAAAAAAAGCATTGCCAGCAGTTCGTTTAACGTTTTTTTTGCTTCAAAACCCTCGCCTTTACGCAAGGAGTTAAGAAGAGTTTTTTCCTTTTCCAGCGGATAACCAAGTTTGTCAGGTTTATCCGGATTTGGGTATTGTTGCTTCAAATCTTCGATCATTTTTGAAATTGTCTCTTGTTGCTGGGCTCTTCGTTTGATTGTTTCATGGTAGTCTTCACTTCCAGAACTAAGAGATTCCGCACATAACTGCATCATCTCTCCAAGGGATTGTACCTTTTCCCCGTCTGCTTCCGGGAGAGAAATGATGCGTTCTTTAAATTCCTCATTTGGGATTTCACTATTGCACATAACAAAAGTATCATTGGCATTTAAAAAAATGTCAACAGTTTTCTGCTTTTCTGTCAAAAAACCTGATCCTCTAATAGCTCCGGAAAATGCGCCCTCAGTATAAATTGGGCTCGTCCAGAATAATAAACCCATATAACAATTATAGATATGACAGCACCCCTTTCTGCCTGCTTCTCTTATGGCGTTTGTGTGCATATCATGACATGGAGTAGATCCCTGCATGTTTCCTTTTTTACAAAAAGGGCATATTTTCTTTTCTGGACTGTTATCTGAATCGCACCGGCTTGGAAACTGGGGTTTTAATGAGCTGTCGCATAAGCAAATATTACTTCCAGTAGCTTGATTATAGTCAAACATAATTTTTTCTGCTTTTTCCATTAAATCTTCGTTAGTTGACCATATGCCAGCCTGTTCGCTTAATGATCGGTTTTGTGCAAATCCTTTATTTTCTTTCATAATATCACCCATTTTTTTACTGGTTTATCCCAGGATATTACCTTCGGCTGTTATGCCATTTTCCCGGTACTTCCCTGGTGTAAAACCGGTATTGTTTTTGAATATTTTTGAAAACCAGCTTTGGTCTTCAAAACCGCATGTTATAGCAATCTCGCTAATCGGCAAATCTGTTGTTATCAGCATAGCAGCAGCTTTTTCTACCCTTAAACGGTTAAGATAATTTGACAGGTTTTCACCCATCTCTTCCTTAAACACAGTGCTAAAATACGGCGCAGAGAGTCCGGACGCGCCTGCAATTTCTTTTAAGCTCAGCTTCCTTGTGTAATGCGTCCATATATACCGTTCTGCCTTTCTAAGTGCAGAAAAATGCCGTACCCCATGAAACGAAAAAATCATTCCCGACATCTGTTCAGTAATTCCGCTCAAAATTTCAATAATTTCTTCAAAACTATTACTCTCTTCTATTTTTTTCATATATCGATTTGTTGCTTCAAGGAACGAATTATTCATGATATCCATAGGATTGGCCGCAGCTCTGGACAATAAAACAGCAAGTTCTATTGCTTTTAAGCGAAAGACCGGTATTCTCTGAATATCCTGAAAGTTGTTCATTACTTCAAGATAGATAATCTTAAGCAGCTTGACAAGGATTTTCTTTCCTTCAGTATTATCTCCGCGGCGCAGACTAGCAAGCAGCATTCGTTCTAAATCCAGAGGGTATTCATAATCTTTCGAGATCCTTTCTTTGTTGTGCGTGAACATTGAAACAGGATTTGTATCTTCGAATTTGTTTTCGAATTTTCTTTGAACAAAACTTATCCCTGATATTTTATCAGCGCATAACAGCAGCAGATGTGCAAGTGCTTTAACTTTTTTACTATTTTTTTTAGTATTTTCTACTCCGCCGGAAAGAAGAGATCCTGCAAACCGTTCTCCCGAATAAAAAGGGCTTGTCCAAAAAACAATATCTTTCTGGCACATATAGATATATGAACCGCCAAGCTGTCTTGCCTTGTTTATAGCTTCTATATGGAGATAAATACATTCTTTATCGTTACAACGGGTGCAGATTGGTTCGAGATTACTTTCTCTTGTATACCAGTCAGGCGCCATTACTGAAGCTGTACAATTAGCCGCTTTATTATAATGTTTAACAATTTTGTTAGCTTTTAACAATAATGGTTCTAATTCTCTTTTTTGTATAATGTTTAGGTTTGACATCTCTTTCTCCTTTTAATAAGGTTAAGAAAGTACAAAAGAACAAAATACACCCTTTTTGAAGAAAATATCACAAAAAAAGCACCCTATTTTTTAAAGCAACTTGCGCATAAAAGATTGAGGAGATAAAATTACTGTTATGAAAAGATACAAAATAATAGCTTTATTTCTGTTTGCCGGTGTTTGTTTTTGTGCTTTAGCCCAGAATTCTGCAAGGATCGATAATACATCTCCCGTATATTCTGTAGCTTTTAGCCCTGACGGCAGTTTAATAATTTCCGGCTCAAATGATAAAACAATAAAATTATGGGATGTTGTTACAGGGCAGGAGATTCGAACATTCTCCGGACATTCAAGCTGGGTTAGCTCTGTTGCTTTTAATCCTGGCGGAACACTGATTGTTTCCGGTTCAGAAGACGGAACAGTAAAATTATGGAATGTTTCTACAGGCGAAGAAATCAGGACACTTTCCGGACATTCAGGCGGCGTATGGTCTGTGGCTTTCAGCCCGGATGGGAGTCAGATAATTTCCGGCTCAGAAGACGGAACTATAAAGATATGGAATACAGACTCTGGCGAAGAAATCAGAACAATTTCCGGTCATTTAAGCAATATTTGGTCTTCTTCTGTTAGTCCAGACGGCAAGCAGTTTGCTTCCGGCTCAGAAGACGGAAGTATCAAACTATGGGAATCAGATACAGGAAAGTTAATCAAAGTATTTTTTGGACACTCAGATAAAACACAAACCTTAACATTTGTCATTAATGTAGAATAATTTTAATTCAATATATGGGTATACGTTAATTAGCTGCAAATTATTCTAAAGCGTAAGCGGAAAGCCTTGCCGCGTGCTTGGCGGCTGTGGCATTTATTAACGCATGCTTTTGGCATGGCATTTTTCCACTTCACACCGGGGCACACGGCAAGGCTTTCCGCTCCTGCTATGAAAGTGAATTAAATTATTTGGTATAAAAAAAATATAGCAAAAAAAATACTTCTGGTGTGGGCGGAAAGACCTGTCGGTGACATTGGCGTGAAGTCCTAGCCAGCCACGTCAGAACGTGCGTTAATTGCAGTCACGGCCACAAAGAGCCGACAGGGGTTTTTGCCCACACCTTGCTGTTTTTTGGGTATATGTTTTAATAGGTATCCAATAAATGTAGAATAATTTGCTTGAAACACTTATACTGATGCCCTATGGATGACATGATTCTTTCTGCATCTGGCTGGCGCGGTGTTTTTGCCGCAGATGGTGATGAAGAAAGCAAAACTGACCAGATTACTGCCAGGCATAAAGTTTTTGCCGGAACAGCGGCCAGGATTTTTGCTGAATATTTAGGGGGCAGCCCAGTCGTTCTTCTGGGAACCGATACGCGCCCAACAGGTAAAGCAATAATAGAAGCCATGATTCCTGTTTTGTTATCTTTGGGCTGCGATGTGCGATATGCAGGTATTGTTGCTGCGCCTGAAATCATGGCATGGGCAAGGTGTTTTAATAAAAATAAATCATGCGGCTTTATTTATGTGTCGGCGAGTCATAACCCAATTGGGCATAACGGGCTTAAATTCGGCTTAACAGACGGCGGTGTTCTTGCCGCAGAAGAAGCAAATAAACTTATAACAAGTTTTCGCGCTTTTATGGAAGAAGACAAAAATAAAAACCTTTCAGTGTCCTCTGCGACTTCTGCTCATAAAATTGGCTGCGACAGCAGCTTGCGAGAGGTCTTTGATACAATTGAACATAAAAAAGCAGAATGTTTAAAAGCCTACTATGATTTTTGCGGCGAAGTGGTGTGGGGCGAAAAGAAAAATAACGAACATTCTATAACCTCTGTATTACAAAACAGTCTTAAAAAACAGCCGCTGGGAATTGTTTGCGATTTCAACGGAAGTGCGCGTACAGTCTCGATAGACAAGGAATTCTTTTCTGCTGCGGGTTTTAAGTTTGAAAGTATTAACGATAAGCCGGGTCAGATTGTTCACCGCATTGTACCGGAAGGCGAATCGCTTGAGCCCTGTGTTAAGTTTTTGGAGGATGTCCGTAAACGTGACACGTCATTTATGCTGGGTTATGTTCCTGACTGTGACGGAGACAGGGGAAACCTTGTTATATGGGATGATATTATTAATAAAGCACGCGCTTTGGAAGCGCAGGAAGTTTTTGCGCTAGCCTGTGTTGCCGAACTTGCTCACCTTGTCTGGACAGGGGATATTTCATATAACAGCGAAGGCAAAATTCCTGGAAAAGCCGCTGTCGCCATAAATGATCCTACTTCCATGCGGATAGACAGAATTGCAGAAAATTTTGGTGTTTCTATTTTTCGTGCCGAAGTAGGTGAGGCAAATGTTGTTAACCTTGCACGTAATCTTCGTAAAGAAGGATACCTTGTGCGAATCCTCGGCGAAGGATCTGCAGGAGGGAATATTACACATCCTTCTGCAGTACGCGATCCTATTAACACAGTCCTTGCAATTGCAAAAATGCTTACAATAAAAAGCATTAATGGAAAAAGCGGTCTTTTTGAAATCTGGTGTAAATGTTCAGGTCAGATGACTAAATACAGAAGCGATTTTACCCTTGCGGACATTATCGCAAGCCTGCCTTCGTTTATAACTACAGCTGCATATAACGAAAATGCAATTATGCGCATTAAAACAACTGATCATGCTGTATTAAAGGAACGTTATCAGGAAGTATTCCTGCAGGAGTGGGAAGAGAAAAAAGATGAATTAAATACACGTTTTGGTTTTTGCAGATGGGAAGCCATTGCGTATAACGGAACTGAGGAAAAGCGGAACATTAAGCGTTTTGGAGATGCCGGCAAAGGAGGTTTAAAAGTCCTTTTCTTCGGCAAAGACGGCAAAGAAAAAGCTTATATATGGATGCGCGGGTCTGCCACAGAACCTGTTTTCCGCATAATGGCGGACGTGGAAGCTGCCGAATGGCAGCGCGTAAAATCAACTTCCTTACACGTGCCGACCGAAGGGAGGCCTTTTGACGGGGATAATGCTGTTGCAGAAAGGTACTTGCTTGATTGGCAGCGTTGTATGATAATTAAAGCAGACACTGGCGAATAGTGCAAGGAGTAACAAATGGGCGTACGAGGCGAATTATTCTCGCAAAAAGTGATATTACCAAACAGAACGTATTTTTTTAACGTTAAAGAAAATCGATTAGGCGATCTATACCTTAACATAGTAGAAAGCAAGAACCGCGATAACGGCGGTTTTGACAGACAATCTGTAATTTTATTCGCTGATGATCTTCAGGAGTTTTTAAAAGGTTTTGAAGAATCTTTAAAAATACTGGAAAAGTCTGTGCGGGAAAAACGTCATAGCGGTAAAAGTAGTAATAAAAAACCCTCTCGCAGAGACGCTGAGACGCAGGGAACGCAGAGGGAAGAGAAAGAGCAGAGACGAGACAGGTCGTACGGTGACGGAGCGCGAAGCGATAGGCCTGCACGAGAGCGCAGTGGTGAGAGACCATCTCGTCCAAGAATGGATCGCGGCGATCACGATCGCAGCGATCGTGATCGCGGCGGCGAGCGTAGCGGAGGTTTCTCGCGCGAACGAAGCGACAGACCTTCACGCAGCGAGCGGTCAATGCGCAGCGGCAGTCCTGCTCGTGAACGTAATGGCGAGCGTGGTTCGGATCGCGGCGATCGTGATCGCAATAGAGGCCGCAGCGGCGAAAGATCTGCACGCGGAGACAGACCAGCACGTGATCGCGGCGAAAATAATCGCAGCGATAATAATCGCAGCGATCGTGATCGCAGACCCGGCAAGCGTGTTGTTGTCAGAAAACGTGATTAATTGAAAAATTGTTTTTAGTTTTTATTTCGCCTAATTCTATAGCAGTATGATAGTCGGAGTATCTGTCGGTTTCATACATCCTCTGACTTCTAAGCTTAGCTCGTTCGTGTTCGTCTTTGCTTATTTCTCTTAATAATGTAGCTACAATACAAATTTCCTCCTTGTTCCTAATTATATCATTTTACCAAATTTGAGGTACGTTATATTTCAGGGCATTTTCGTCAGCAGTGATTAGCGTCATTTCCTCTGCGATGGCAGTTGCGATAAGCAGTCTGTCAAAAGGGTCTCGATGTATAATTGGCAGAGTTTCAAGAATAATAAGACATGAAGGGCTAACGGGGAGGATTATAATATCATTAATTTTCGCATCTTGTAAAAAATTAGCTACGCTTTCAATTTCGTCCAGTTTCCCGATACTTATTTTGATAGCTACTTCCCATGCAGAAGCGATACTTATGTAAATAGGATTGGAACGATCACGAATAATTTGCTTTGCTTTATCTGATAATTTTTGGTCGCCGTTGAAAAACCAAATAGCAGTATGAGTATCAATTAAATATCGATTCATTTACATATAATCCTTGAAATCATCAAGCGGAGCGTCAAAGTCGTCAGACATACGATATTTTCCCCTAGAGCAGCCGAACACACGTTCTTTTGGCTTTTCTATAGTAGTTTCTTGAATAGGGAATTGAATAATTATATTTGCTCTGCCTTCTGGTACTTCATGAGGAAGGGTTATTCGGCGGTCAGCCGGAATATCAATAGTTTGTGTAATTGTCATAACTTAAAGATAATATGAAAATGCAAAAAAAACAACTTAAAAATAGAGCTACAAGTGTAATAAGTACCCTCTTTATTCCAATGCGCAGCAGCAGTCCTGCTCGTGAACGTAATGGCGATCGAGATCGCAATAGAGGCCGCAGCGGCGAACGGAGCGATCGTGATCGCAGACCCGGCAAGCGTGTTGTTGTCAGAAAACGTGATTAATTGAAAAATTGTTTTTTGTCAAACCGCTATTCTGAGTGATTACACTGGAATAGCGGTTTTTTGATGTGTGTTGTTATAATTTTGCTATTTCTTCTAAAGAGAGGCCCGTTATTTCGTGTACGAATTCTGGAGTTAAACCTTTGGCAAGGAGATTACTAGCAATGGAGAGTTTTTCTTCAATGCGACCTTCAGCAAGACCTAGTTCTATACCTTCTTCTCGTGCTTCCTCACACCAGACCTCCTTGGCATCATCCCAGTTCCATTCTGTATATAACATATTTATAACCTCCGTAGAGCGTGTTTCTAAGAACTCTTTCAGTATATCATTATTTTGTGCATATATGATAGCTTTTTCTATAGCTTCTTTTAAATCCCCTGTTTCTTTCAAGAAAAAACGTACCTTTGCTATAAATGCACTGTAGTCAGATAATACCTTACAACGATTTACAATTGTATCATTTTTGCCTTCGTTGATATTTATTACTTTTATTTCAAGTTCCAGTAATGGATGAAAATTTTCAGGAACCCCCAGATATTGCGGTTCCTCAAACAGATCTGATAATTTAACTATCGAATTATCAGGATAAGGATCTGTTCCGTTATATAATACATAGAATTCTGGCCATGGAATTGATACAGAATATTTTGAGTACAGAGTTTTTCTCTTAATAATCCTTTTGTATGTATCAGCTATGTACATTAGAAGCCTAAGAGCCATATTCGGATTAATCGAACTTTGATGTTCTACTAATACGATAAGTTTTTCTCCTATTTTGAAGGCGATATCATTGTATACATCCATAAATAACACATTTTCTAGTGTTGTAATGGAAACCGGGGTGTCTGGGGGGCAGACTGTGTTAAAAGTATAAAAATCATTAAACGTTATGCGAAATATAGTATTGATATGTAAATGAAAATATGTTAAACTGAAATCTATAAATGGAGGAGGCATGGATTTCATTAA
>WQWU01000049.1 GCA_009785215.1 Treponema sp.
CATTATTACTATAATCCTGTTTTACATGTTAAAAAAATGTCTGATTATCGAAAACTCTTGGAAAAAGAACATATTATTTTTCAAGAATTTTCAAAAGCAGCTTGACTTTTCTCATAGACGTTCCGGTTGTATACGAAGGTTTGACAGCCCGAACCGCCCCGACAGCGGGCATTGAGCGTATACAAACCTGTTAAGTGAAGTGTGGCTACTAATATTATTATACTATATAATTTGTTGTATCAATTAGCAGAAAAGTAATTATTCTGTAATCACGTAGTTCGGTATTATAAAAAAGGGGTTGTCTGAGAATTAATTCTTGGGCTGCCTTTTTTGTTTCTTTAGTGCTTGATAATGTACCTGAAATATGGTACATTGTCAATATGGACGTAGATACCTGTTTAATTTATTCTGGCTTGATGTTTACCTTGGAATGGTATTATGACAAGGGTGGGAAAAGTGTGGTAAGGGAGTATTATTTAGAAAGGAAAAAAGAAGGGGGAATATAATGGAATCGGAATTTAACAGGTTCTTTAATGAGCACCCTGAACAAAAAGAAATCTTCGAAAAAGAATTTAATGATTTCCTTTTGTCAGAATTTATTTTGGAAAAAATGGAAGCGGAAAATATATCAGTGAGGGCATTAGCAAAAAAAGCAGGTGTATCCCCTACTATTATCCAAAAAATTCGCAGTAAAAATGCTTCAAGGATTAATTTTAGAACTTTTACAAATGTAATTAATACATTGGGCTACAAAATCAATTTTGAAAAAATTCAGAATTAAATTGCGAATGCAATTTTCTTCCAGGTTAATAAGGGAACCAACCAGGTTTTCCGCTTGGAGTTTTGCCGCAGGCGAAACTCCTAAACTAAAAAACCGCAGGTTTTTTGGTTAATGATCCAGGGCTGACTCGAACAGCCGACCTGCCGCTTAGGAGGCGGCCGCTCTATCCCCTGAGCTACTGGACCTATCAACAAAGGACACGCTCAGGTTATCACCCGCGCTTATTATTGTCAACGAGTGCTATAACACGGTGTGTTTACACGAGTGTCATATAGTACTTGCAAAAAACATCAATTTTAACTAATATTATATAGAACAATATTTATATTAAGGGGTTTAATTGTGATTAAACGAGGGATTACCCTGTTTTTCTTATTTATATCCGGCATATTTTTTCTTTACGGACAGGAGATTATTACTGCAGAAAAATACCTGGAAATGGTATCTGACAACTATGCTTCCTTAAGGGATTATGAAGCCACTATCGAAATTCGTTCCGGTAACACAACTATGACAGGAAATGTAAGCCATCTTTCGCCGCGTCTTTTACGAATCGATTTTACCCGCCCGGCAGAACAGGTAATTGTTTTTAACGGCGAAGCGCTGACTCTTTATCTGCCGGAATTCAGGGCAGTTTTACATCAACCTCTGAATCAGAGCAGAGCGGGAGGAGCTGGCATGGCAAGTTCACAGGGGCTTTCAATGTTAAGGCGTAATTATGTTCCATCATTTCTAAACAGTCCAAATCCTGAACCCCTGGACAGCGGTTCATCGGAAAGAGTAGTTAAACTGCGCCTTACAAGACGTTCTGTTTCTGAAGGATTCAGGGAAATAATTTTAAGCATTAATCCAAATACCAGGATGATCCGCCGTATCGAGGGAAGAACTATAGCTGATGCCGAAGTCCGGTTTGACTTTACAAATATCAGAACAAATGTGGGTATTCCGCAAGCCAGATTTGTTTATGACTCTCCACCTTCTGCAAACATGTACAACAACTTCTTATTCAGAGATTCTGACTAGGAACCGGAGGAACAATGGAATCCCTTGGAGAGAAATTAAAATCTACGCGTCTTGAAAAAGGGCTTAGTTTTGATCAAATTAGCCGCGAAACAAATATCTCCATAAGATATCTAGAAGCTCTGGAAACAGAAAATTTTTCTATCTTTCCTGGCGAACCGTATGTAATAGGTTTTTTAAGAAATTACGGAGCATATCTCGATCTTGATGTTCAAAAAGTAATCTCTCTTTACAGAGCTCTCCGCATTCAGGAACAGCCGATACCTGTAGAACAGCTTTTAAAAAGTCCGCCTAAACTTCCGGGTTTTGTTATTCCATTAATAGTGATACTGCTGGTTATAGGCGCGGTTAGCTGGGGTATTTATTCTCTTGTTGTAAATAAGAAGAACAATCCGGCTCAAAATACATCTGAAAACCGTTCTCCCAGTGAGTACATAATGGAAGGTAATTCACTCGACCGGCGTTTTTACAGAAATGACTCTGTATTGATTCCGTTGGACGGAGAAACATACAAACTGGAACTTTATAATCTTGGTGAAACTGTTACAATCCGTACACCTGGGGGATCGCGAAATTTGGACTTGGGTCAGGATGTTACCATCGATCTTAATAGTGACGGAATTCCCGATCTGCGGATAACTGTAGCAGATTTTCTTAAGAACAACCCAGAGATGGGCGCTCATCTTCATTTTATATTGATAGATACAGCGGCATACACAGGAGCGGAAATTGATCAAGCTGTTGTTATTACAACATCTGCAGCCGTAAGCGCCGCAAGCAGTACTACAATAATTCCTTCTTCTCCCAGCGCATATCCTTTTACCTTACAGGTAAGTTTTCAGGGTTACTGCATGTTCCGCTGGGAGATACTAAACGAACGTGATCGCAGAGGAACCAACCAGCGTTATTTCCAGCGTGCTGAACAACTCGACATACAAGCGCAAAACGGTATACGTATTTGGACTTCCAATGCTAATGCAGCAAGGTTTCAGATTATTGGCGGAGGCCGTACTTTTCCTGTAGAACTTGGCTCTCCCGGAGAAGTTGTTGTTGCAGACTTCCGCTGGGTTAGAGATGACGAAAACCGTTATCGCCTGATACTTATGCGGCTTGAGACAGGAAATTGATAATAGCGCCCCGCTACTTTATTGATCCTTTCGGCTGTGTAAAAAATCAAGTTGATGCCGAAAACATGATGGCTCTTTTAAATAATGCCGGATGGGAAAATGCCGCCAATGCCGAAGATGCAGATTTAATTATCGTTAATTCCTGCGGATTTATAGAAAGCGCAAAAAAAGAATCTATTAATGCTGTACTTGAATGGCGTAAATTTTTTCCGAATAAAAAAATACTTTTAACAGGCTGCCTTTCCCAGCGATACGCAAAAGACCTTCCGGAGATTTTAAAAGAAGCAGACGGGTTTATGGGTGTGGATGATATATCACAAATTGTTCATAAAGCCGGGGAGATAATAAGCGCAGAGGACACAGAGAAATCAAAAGGGGTTTCCATTTATACAGGTGAGCGTCCGTTACTGTCACTGCCGGGATCGGCATATGTAAAGATTAGCGAAGGATGCAGTAATAACTGTTCGTATTGCGCCATTCCGCTTATTCGCGGCAGTCTTGTCTGCCGTTCAATTCCGGATATTATTGATGAATGCCGTACACTTTTAGCCCGCGGGATAAAAGAACTGTGCATTATCGGGCAGGACATCGGGGGGTATGATCCAACAGGGAACACGGAGGAAAAAACAAAGAAGCTGCCGGAATTACTGCAGGCAATTGCTGCACTGGATGGCGACTTTTGGGTGCGTCTTTTGTATATTCATCCCGATCATTTTCCGCTGCAAATACTCGATCTTATAGAACGTGATTCTCGTTTCCTTCCATACTTTGATATTCCGTTTCAGCATGCTTCGCAAAAAATACTTTCTGCCATGAACAGAAAGGGCACTGCAGAAAAATATCTGGAATTAATAAAAACAATCCGTACCCGCCTTCCAAATGCAGTTATACGTTCTACATTTTTACTTGGTTTCCCCGGTGAAACAGAAGAAGAGTTTTCTGCATTGCTGGATTTTCAGCAAAAAGCAAAAATTGATTGGCTTGGCTGCTTTGAATATTCACGGGAAGAAGGCACAACAGCATATAACATGAAAAATAATGTATCTGCAAAAACTGCCGCAAAACGCAGGCAAATAATAGAAGAAAGTCAAATAGCTATTACAGAAAAAAACATGGATCGTTTTGTTCTGCAAACCGATTTTGCTGGTCAAACATTGGAAGTATTAATCGAAGAACTTATAGAACCTGCTGCCGGCTCAAACGATGAACCTATTTGGCTTGGGCGGCTCTATTGCCAGGCGCCGGACATAGACGGTGCGGCGGTTATTATCGGCTCCGGCAAGAAAGAAAAAGTTAACCTGCAATTGGGAACATTGCTCCCATGCAAAGTTACCAGCCGCCGCGGCTTTGACCTGGAAGTGCAGATAATTTAGAAACACTTTTAAAAGACCGCTATTATCAATTTAACAGATATATCCTGACGTTTAACTGCCATTCTGCTACACTAATCCAATGAACAGCGGAAATTGCCCTTCTTACCTAAAACCGCTCAATAATGAACAGAAGCGTGCTGTTCTTCACACGGGAAAACCGTTATTAATACTGGCAGGCGCAGGTTCGGGTAAAACAAGGGTAATCACTACAAAAATTGCGTATCTCATAAGAGAAAAGAAAATGGATCCCCGTTCCATTTTAGCGGTTACTTTTACAAACAAAGCAGCAAGAGAAATGGCAGAACGCGCCCGGCAGATCGAAGAAAAAGCAGGTGATGCGATGCTGCGGACTTTCCATTCATTCGGCGCGTGGTTTCTGAGACGTTATGGCAGTCATGCAGGGATTGGTTCAGGTTTTACCATTTACGATGACAGCGATGTTATCTCTTTGCTTTCTTCCATAATGGAAAACTCTTCCAAGGCTGATGTTAAACATGTCGCACACAGCATTTCACGCGCAAAAGATTATTTTCTTTCACCGGACGATCCTCAGCTTTCTATAATTGATCATCATAAAAAATTCCGCAGTATATACAAACAATACGAAGAACGTTTAATGCAGATTGGAAATGTCGATTTTGGAGATTTAATAAAAAAACCAGTTGAGATTCTTCGTTCTAATCCGGAAGCTGTACAGCGTTTCCGCGAACGGTTTTCTGTTATCATGGTAGACGAGTATCAGGATGCAAATATAGCGCAATTTCAGCTTTTAAAGGAACTATGCAGCCCGGATACATATGTGTGCGTTGTTGGTGATGATGATCAGTCTATTTATCGTTTTAGGGGAGCAGAAGTAAAAAACATTCTTGAGTTTCCGGAACGTTTTTCCGGCGCAGACATAATACGCCTTGAACAGAATTACCGCTCAACTACTCCCATTCTGGATGTTGCAAATTCCGTGGTAGGTTATAACCATAGCCGTCTTGGAAAAACTCTTCATGCCGAAAAAGGAAACGGTGTTTTACCAGCGCTTATTTACCTTCCGGATCAAAATGCAGAAGCTCAATTTTGCGCAGATAAAATAAAATCTTCTGTAAAAAACAAAGAAACAACATGGTCAGACTGGGCTATTCTTTACCGTACTAACGCGCAATCTGCAGGTTTTGAAACATTGTTTCTGCGAAACGGGATTCCTTACCGTGTTGTAGGATCTTTAAAGTTTTATGAAAGAGAAGAAATAAAAGACGCTCTTGCATTATTATCATTTCTGGTAAATCCCCGTGACGAAGTAGCATTCCGCCGTGTTGTAAATAAACCAACAAGAGGCGTAGGCGGCATTACTATAGATAAAATCGTTGATGCTTCAATAATTGATAATATCGATATAATGGAAGCTGGCGGCAAAATTGAACTTGCGCAAAAAGCCAGAAAGGGTTTAAACGAATTTTTTAAATCGATAGAAAACGCAAAGTCATTTCTCTCCAAAGACATCCCAAAGAAAAAGAGTGTGAAGACTTCTTTAAAAATTCTTAAATCCGGCGAAGGGCTTTCTGTCTGCATTGAACAACTTTTGCTGGAATCAAAAATTGCAGATTACCACAAAGAGCAGGATGAGTTTTCTGGAAATTCAAAACTGAATAACCTGCAGGAACTTTTAAATGCAGCTAGCGAGTACAAAAACGATTATGAAGGACTGCTTCAGTTTTTGGAGGATATCGAGTTAGACCGCTCCTTAAAAGATGAATTGGATCAGCAGAATAACATGTTAGACTCTGTTACGCTTATAACTCTTCATAATACAAAAGGTTTGGAATTTAAACGGGTTTTAATGACCGGACTTGAACAAGGTATCTTTCCAAGAGAAGATAAAAAGGACGATGATCTGGAAGAAGAACGCCGTCTTTTTTATGTTGGAGCTACTCGTGCCATGGACGAACTTTACTTAACAACCTGCGCTGTACGGCGGACATTCGGAAGAACAATGCAAATGGAGCCATCGCTATTTTTACGCGAGATTGACAAAAAATGTTATAAGGTCATTAGAGAAAGCCCTCACGCGGGGGCACAGACCTCGAACCAAAGGTTCGGCAGAGAACGCGGAGAAAAATCGGGTTTTAATTATAATCAAAGAAAACCTTTTAACCCATTAAACTTAGAAACTGCCGCCACCGGCAGTTATTCGCAGGCGTCAACAGAGCTTGAAGAACGCGCAGGCTGGCGGAGAGGTCAGCGCTTATTCCATGAAAGTTACGGATATGGCGCTGTTATGGAAGTTAAGGACAGCGATGACGGCCCCATTGTACGTGCTTGTTTTGACTCAGGAAAAGAAAAACGCTTTTTAAGCGAAATCCAGGGCAAAGCCTATGAAAAAGTGAGCGATGAATATTAAAATGATAACTATGGAAAACAAAAGCAATCTTTCACTTTTAAAACAAGTTCCGAATATCCAACGTGCGAGGGAATACCGCCTTTATACAGAAGGAGGAAAACGCCTTGTAGATCTTTGGTTAAACGGCGGCTCTACTATTCTTGGACATACTCAGCCCAATATGTTACGCGAATTAAAAAATACTGCTTCCCGCGGTTTATACGCTCCCTTTCCGCATTTTTCAGAAGGACGGCTTTTAAAAGCGCTTTTAAAACTTTTTCCCGGGTATGACTTTCGCTTTTATGCTGCACCTCCAATGGAATTATTACAAAAGAAGAAAGAGACAATAGATATTAAATTCTGGAGACCGTATGTAAAACCGGAAAACCCATTTGATATTGACGGCTTGCCGTCTTTATTTATCCCTGTACTGCCGGGAATTCAAACATGGTGCGATAGACTGCCTGCGGGTCTTTGTATAATTGCCGTGCAAGCCGAAGCTGCACAAGCAGATTCTCTTTTGCTGACGAGGCTGCCGCCAAGTGATTTTATCTCTCCGCTTCTTCTTACTGCTGCAATACGAGGCATTTACGGCATTCTTGCCGCACCGCAAAGAGGAAAACCCAATCTGCCTCGCATTAATAAAGTATTAAAAGCCAATACTTCAAAGTGGCAAAGGCAGGGTATTTATCTAACTTTAAAAAAAGAAGCCGCCCGGGAAGAATGGGAGACACTTTTTCATAAATTCCTGGAAGCTGGTTTTTTACTGCCGCCAATCCAGGAGCATCCGCTTATCCTGCCTGCAGAATTGTCTGATGGCGAAGAAGCTAAACTTGCAGCGGCGCTGTTATTACCAAATTAATTTTAGACCATCTATTTTGTATTGGTTAAACAGCTCATCTTTACTTATGATTGTCATATTTTTTGTCATAGCCTGCCAAATTAACATTCTGTCAAATGGGTCCTTATGATTTTCTTTTAACGGAAGTTTGTGAAATGTAATTGTCTCGTTTTCCTGCAGGTCGATTATTGAAAAATCCATTTTTCTTACATAATTTGGAATATCCAAAATATTAATATTTTCAAATGAATATTTTTTTATTCTGGATTTTATTGATATTTCCCAAAAAGATACAGTGCTAACGCAGATTTCATTACTTTTATTAAAAATTATTTCTTTGCTTTTTTTGCTTAAATTATTGGAACTTAATATTGTCCAGATAAGCGTATGGGTGTCTAATAAGTAAATCATAAACCCAAAAACTCTTCTTCGGTAATTTTCCCGTTCCCTTTTGCTTTAAACGCTGCTTTTCCGTCCAGTAAGCCAATTTTCCTGGGGCTGTCTATATTATCTATTGGTACTATCATTGCAACTGGCTTTTTTGATTTCCCGTATAAAATTTTAATATTTTCCCCGTTTCTTACCTGAACAAGAATATCCGAGAAGTTAGTTTTTACTTCGGCAACTGTCAATGCTCTCATAATTCTAGTATATATTATTCTTGTCAACTTGTCAACTAAATATTATTCTCCTTAAGATTTATCTTCCAATTTCGGCAGAAAAATGGTACCAGGTACATGAGACTAGGATATTGCAATTTCCCCGTAAAATTGTTAATATAATTCAATGTTTGAAAATACTGCCTTTTTGGCCAAAAAAGCAAAAATATCTCTTAAGGATTTTACTATATATAAGCTTCAAGCTGAACACGCAACACGCAACACGCAACACGCAACACGCAACACGCAACACGCAACAC
>WQWU01000050.1 GCA_009785215.1 Treponema sp.
ATAAGGAGATATTTCTATGCCTGTTTTATCATTATTCTATGGTCTTATTATACGTATGTATAAAGAAACATCTGGAAAACATAATAAACCCCATATTCATGCAGAATATGCAGGGGAGGAAGTTGCAATATCATTAGATGGGGAAATTCTTGAAGGGTCAATTCCAGGAAAAAAGCTGAAATTAGTAGAAGCATGGATGGAAATACATCGAGAAGATTTAGAAGCAAATTGGAATTTACTTTCTAAAGGTGAACAATATTTTAAAATTGAACCATTAAAATAATAGGAAAAATATTATGTTATATCCAAAAATATTAGATGTAGAACCTCTTGATAATTATAAAATAAAATTACGCTATGAAACTGGAGAAATAAAAATATTTAATGTTTTACCATATATATCAGGTAAATGGTATAAGGAATTACATAATAATGATTATTTTAAATCTGTTCATTTAATTTCAAATGGGTATGGAATTGAATGGGGAAATGGGCAGGATATAGCTCCGCATGAATTATATGATTTAAGTATTAATTTATAAAAAATAATAAATGATTTTTTACTTCATTTAACAGGATTGTATATGCTAAAAAGTTGCTTTCGCAGCTTTAAAAGCCCGAGGGTTGCTCGGGCTATCGCTTTTATGTGGTTTTGTCTCCGCCACGGTTTGTCAACCCTGTAAATGCTGCGTATTTGTTTATTTTGGCTGTCAAATATCTAGAACGTTTAGCGCAATAATGCAAAATTAAAAAATATTAATTAATAATTGACATATTTATATATTTTATTATAGAATAATAAAATATATGGAGGATCTGTGAAAAAAATAATATTTTTTATATTTATAATATTTACAAGCATTGTATATTCAAATGATAATATTGTAATTGAACGTTCATCATTTGCTTTAAGGTTAAATATTGATGAAAATAATTATTGGGAATGGACAGTTCCACAATCTCCATATGTTTTTAATGAAAATCATATTCAATTTTACCCAGAAGAAATTTTGTTTATTGAAGCTGAAGTTGTTAATAATATTGTTGTAGAATTAACTGTTGTAAATGAAGTAATTAACGAAAATAAAACAATTATTATTAAATTTAATCAAATAACTAATAGGGAAAATCCCAGAATTCATGGATTTATGATGTTAGAAATACATAACCCTTTTAATAAAATTTTAGAATATAGCGGGGGGATTTATTTAGTTCAACAAAACAGATGGGTTAATCTTCGCTCAATACCTGTTCAAGCTGAGCTAATATCTTATCAAAGTTTTCCTGATGTAATTGGGGCTATGGTTTTACATGATTTTGTTTTAAGGTAAAAAAGACATAATTGCTAACTTATTTAGAAGATGCGCGTTTTAGCCTGTCATTAATTGCTTCTCCAAGACCTTCGTTGGGTACAAGCTGGGCAAAGATTTGCAGGACATTAAGGTCATCAAGTTCATGAAGGATTTCAAAAAGGCGGGAAGCGGCTTCCAGCATTCCGCCGTTTTCCGAAAGAACTTTAATAATAGCAGTTTTTGGCGGATTTTGCGTATTTAACTTATTCAGCCATGTGTCTCTTGCTTCTCCGTCAAAAAATAGAAAAGCGTTTCTTTGTAATTCTTTAACACCGCTCTTAATATCAACCTTATTAATAATTTCTTCCCTGGTTAATATATTAAGGGGTGTCCGCGGAGCATAATGGCTTTTTAACTGACCCGGCGACATATATGCACTTTGCCCGTTTTCTTCATTATTATTTTCAATCTCATTTCCAATTTGCACTTTTCCTATCAACCTTTCGATTGCTTCTTTCGGCGTGCCGCCCGGACGCAGTATCCTAAAAACATCGCCTGTAATATCCAGTACGGTAGATTCAAGTCCAATCCGCGAATGACCGCCGTCAAGAATCATATCGATCTTTTCTCCCAGAACGCTTTGTACATGTTCTGCTCTTGTAGGGCTAAGACCGCCGAACAGGTTAGCGCTTGGAGCCGCCACAGCTCCTGTAGAAAGGGAGATAAGTTTAATAGCCGTTTCATTGCCGGGTAAGCGAAATGCTGCAGTTTGCAAACCGGCAGTGGCAATACCGGGGATTTTATCGCTTTTTGGCAGAATAATGGAAAGAGGTCCCGGCCAAAAGTTTTCGGCAAGAATATAGAGTTTTTTTCGGGTTTCTTCCTTTAATAGGGAGAGGTTAGCGGCTTTTTCCAGAGTTTCTATAGCAGCAATATGGATAATTAACGGGTCAAAAGAAGGGCGGCCTTTTACCTCAAAAACCTTAACAAGAGCCTGGCTGTTAAATGCATCTGCTCCAAGTCCGTAAACCGTCTCTGTAGGAAAGGCTACAAGACCTCCATTTTTGAGAATTTCTGCTCCCTGTTTAAGGGATTCTGGTGAAACCTTAAAAAAGTTCATGAATTAAGTTTATTTTACATGTTGTCTGCGAATTTGTCAATTTAAAAAATATACAAAATATAAGAATAAAATACCATCAATATATACATTAATAAACAGTTTACCATCAATATAATTAAAATATAAATTTGAAAGTATTTTCTTTACAATATCTGCAGCTTAATATAAAAATCCAGGAATTCTACGCCTACCCCTTGTCATACCGCTGTATATGGTGTACACTGAAAAAAAACACGCTATCTATGTGGTCATGTGTATATCGTACTGTCTGACCGTCTTAGTCAAGTGTTCATATAATTTCGATACATAAAAGGATTTGGGAATGAAAGTTCAACGTTTTTTTACTGATCGCGAAAGCGGTCCGTATTTTGATATTATTTGGGAGCGCAGAAAGAGCGAAATTCGAAATCCAAACGGCAAGGCGATATTTTCTGAGGATACCGTTATCGTTCCTGCGTTTTGGAGCCAGATTGCCGCCGATATAATTGCGCAAAAATACTTTCGCAAGGCTGGTGTTCCCAAAGAAAAGATTTACGAATGGAAAAAATGGGCAAAAAAAACCGATAATTCCGAAGATCCCGGTAATTCTTTACCGGAAGACGGCGCAGAACATGATTGCCGTCAGGTATTCCACCGGCTTGCTTATACCTGGCTGGAATGGGGCAGGCAAAATAATTATTTTGACAGTCAGGAAGATGAAAGCGCTTTTTACGATGAAACCTGCTATATGCTGGCTCATCAATTTGCTGCTCCCAATAGCCCTCAGTGGTTTAATACCGGTCTTTATTCTGTATATGGAATCGATGGTCCTGCACAGGGTCATTACTATTTTGACGTTGAAAAGGGCAAGGTGGTAAAATCCGACAGTTCCTATAAACGGCCTCAGCCTCATGCATGTTTTATTCTTTCCATAGATGACGACCTTGTAAATGAAGGCGGAATAATGGATTTAATGACCAGGGAAGCCCGCCTTTTTAAATACGGCTCGGGAACAGGATCAAACTTTTCCCGCATCCGCGGTATGAATGAAAGCTTGTCCGGCGGCGGTGTTTCATCGGGTCTTTTATCATTTTTAAAAGTAAGTGATCGTTCGGCATCTGCAATTAAATCCGGCGGTACTACCCGCCGTGCGGCAAAGATGGTAACCCTCGATATCGATCATCCTGATGTAGAAAAATATATCGGCTGGAAAGCAGGGGAGGAGCACAAAGTTGCCTCTATGGTAACCGGCTCTCTTATTTTAAAAAAACATATTGATGCTGTTAGGCGTGCATTAACAGGTTTCCGCGGGCCGGAGGATGATAAATTTAATGCAGAAAAAAATCATGAGCTTGCTTTGGTTTTACGCGCTGCGTTAGGTGATAAAATACCGCCTTCCTATCTTTATCAGCAGCTTCGCCGTTTTGAACAGGGAGATGATGAGGTTGATATTAATCAATATTCTACTGCCTGGGATGATGAAGCGTACAATACTGTATCCGGCCAAAGTTCCAATAATAGCCTTCGTCTTAGCGATGATTTTATGAAAGCTGTTTTAAATGACAGCGATTGGGAACTGCGCAGCCGTACAGAAGGAGAGCCGGTTAAAACTGTAAAAGCGCGAAAGCTTTGGAATGATATTGCAAAGACCAGCTGGCAGTGCGCAGATCCCGGGCTTCAATACCATACAACCATTAACGACTGGCATACATGTCCTGCAGGCGGAGAAATCCGCGCATCTAATCCGTGCTCGGAATATATGTTCCTGGATGATACTGCATGTAATTTAGCTTCTATAAATCTTGCTGCGCTTTACGATAAACGAAATAAGGTTTTTAATGTTGATGGTTATCTGCATGCGATAAATATTTGGACGACAATACTGGAAATTTCTGTAGTGATGGCGCAGTTTCCATCTGTGCGTATTGCAGAGCTTTCTTATCAGTACCGCACTCTTGGTTTGGGATATGCAAATCTTGGAACCCTTTTAATGATCATGGGTCTTGCTTACGATTCTGAACAGGGCCGTTCTGTTGCGGGAGCTCTTTCTGCAATTCTTTCCGGCGAAGCGTACGCGCAGTCTGCCAGGATGGCATCGGAGCACGGAGCATTTGAGCGTTACGGTGATAATGCAGATAACATGCTTCGTATTATGCGGAATCACAGACGGGCGGTAAACAATGCGTCCGACAGCGAATATGAAGGACTTCATACAATTCCAAGGGGAATTGATCCTGCAAATTGCCCTGTTTATCTTTTGGATGCTGCAAAAATATCTTGGGATAGAGCTTTAGATTTGGGAAAAGCGCATGGTTACCGTAATGCGCAGGTTACTGCAATTGCTCCGACGGGTACGATTGGTCTTTTGATGGATTGCGATACTACGGGCATTGAACCTGATTTTGCGCTTGTTAAATTTAAAAAACTTGCAGGCGGCGGTTATTTTAAAATTATTAATCAGTCAGTGCCGCCAGCTTTGGAGAATCTTGGTTATTCGCCTCAGTCTATAGAAGAAATTGTTGCATACGCAATGGGAAGAAAAACTTTAAACGGCGCTCCGGCGATAAGCCACGAAACGCTAAAAGCAAAAGGTTTTACGCCCGAAGCGCTTGTCTCTGCAGAAGATATGGTAAAAACTGCGCTTAATCTGGAAGGTGTTTTTAACCCTTACATTCTTGGAAAAAGATTTGTAGAAGAAGAATTAAAAATTCCGGAATCGACATGGTCGCTTCAGGGTTTTAGCATTCTTAAACATTTAGGTTTTAGTACTCAGGATATCGAAGATGCAGAACTTTTTGCCTGCGGTACTATGGGTCTTGAAGGAGCGCCCGGCCTTAAAAAAGAACATTATTCTGTTTTTGATACTGCGGCTCCATCAGGCAAAAAAGGGAAACGTTCAATTTCATGGAAAGCGCATATCGATATGATGGCTGCAGTTCAGCCTTTTATTTCCGGGGCAATTTCCAAAACGATAAATATGCCTAACTCTGCAAACTATGATGATGTAAAAGGCGCGTACATGGTTTCCTGGAAAGCAGGTCTTAAAGCTGTTGCATTGTACCGCGACGGCTCAAAGCTTTCGCAGCCGTTAAACACATTTGCACCTGGAACTGATCCGCTGGCTGACACTATCCTTAAGGTCGAAAAAGGACTTGAGCTTCCTTCTTCTGTGCCGGATCGTAAAAAGGGAACGAATCGGGGCCTTAGAAAGCCGCTTCCAAACCGCAGAATGGGTTATACTCAAAAAGCAAAAATCGGCGGACATTCAATTTTTATAAGAACAGGCGAATACGAAGACGGCAGTCTTGGAGAGATATTTCTTGATATGCACAAGGAAGGCGCGGCTTTCCGCAGCCTTTTAAATAGTTTTGCAATTACAGTATCTTTAGGGCTACAGTACGGCGTACCGCTGGAAGAATATGTCGATGCGTTTACATTCAGCCGCTTTGAACCTAATGGTTTGGTACAGGGTCACGATTATGTAAAGATGGCGACCAGCGTTATTGATTATGTTTTCCGCGATTTGGCGATTAGTTATTTAAAACGCAGTGATTTAGGCCAGGTAAAACCCGAAGATTTAATAGCTACTGCAACAAAAAGCGAAACTGATGTTGTAGATTCTAAACAGCGCGGCGAAAAAAACAGTGCGGGTTTAAGGCCAAACAGCGTAACTGTTCCTGCAAATAAGGCGCTTAAGCCGCAGCCGCAGAATGTTCCTGATAGTGCCGGCGGCTCTGCCAGAGTTTCGTTACCGCAGTCTCCTTCTGCTTTATCGCCGCAAGCATCTGCAATTATGCAGCCGCGTCAGCAGGTTGCTGTAATGGAACAAGCAAAGTTTGAACAGCAAACAGGATTTGCACAAACAGGGTTTGCACAAACAAAATTTGAAGAATCGTATCCGCAGGAAAGCGAAGTAATAAAAATTGTTCAGGCGCGTATTAAGGGGTATGAAGGAGACTCATGTACTTCATGCGGCTCTTTCACTTTGGTAAGAAACGGCACTTGTATGAAGTGCGATACTTGCGGCGGCACTACTGGCTGTTCGTAAAATAATAAACAAAAATTAAAAGGAGAATAGTATGAAATTGATTTTTTTAGGTCCTCCCGGAGCGGGAAAGGGTACATTGGCAGTAAGAGCTGTTGATATTTTAAAAGTACAGCAGATTAGCACAGGTTCAATTTTTCGTGCGGCAATTGCGGACGGAACTCCGTTAGGGCTTAAAGTAAAAGCCATTATTGATGCCGGAAAACTTGTAGATGACGAAACAACTATCGCTCTTGTAAAAGAAAGACTCGCAAAAGACGATGTTCAGGATGGATATATTTTAGACGGTTTCCCAAGAACTATTCCGCAGGCAGAAGCGCTTGCAACTTTCTCTACTGTAGAAAAAGTTATTAACTTTGATATTCCGGACGAAGGTGTTTTAGAACGCCTGGGCGGAAGGCAGGTATGCCGCACATGCGGTTTTAATTTCCATGCAGTTTTTAACAAACCGTCTAAAGAAGGTATCTGCGACAAATGCGGCGGCGAAGTTTATATCCGCGATGACGATAAACCTGAAGCAGTTCAAAAACGCCTGGAAGTTTACCGCGCACAGACAGCTCCGTTAATCGATTACTACCGCAATAAAGGTTTACTGCTTGATATCGATGCACGCCCGATGGTAGATGAAATTGTTGTAAGCTTTAAAAAAGCGCTGGGGCTTTAAGACACTGCCATTAAGAAAAAAAACTTCCTCTGTGTGAACCTCTTTTGCGGTGAGGTCTCTTTATTGGGTTAATCGCCTGATAATGTCATTTATTTTTAATACGTCAATTATAAGCGCTTCGCCTAGATCGTTTTCTCCGCTTTCATAAGCATTGGAAAGATAAATACTAAGAGCCTGAAGTTTAGGAATTACCCTTTCATTTATATCTGTTATATCAATATTCCGGCGGCGCCGCTGAGATAATTCTGCTACTTGTTCCATAATAATTAATACTTCTAAAAAAACTGCTGTTGTATAATGCGCAGGATAATGGTACCATGTATCATGCCTTACAAATGATTGCGCTCGATCAATTAACGGAGCTAATCTATGTGGTGTTAATA
>WQWU01000051.1 GCA_009785215.1 Treponema sp.
GCTAAATATTCTGTTCTTAATGATAATAATCAATTATTTGCTGCAAAGTATATGGATTATCTGCCAACAGAGGAAGAATTAATTGCAGAAATTGAACGCCAAAAGGAAATATTGAAAATTCAACAGGATACAAAATGAACCTTAACCGAGCCCGGAGGGTGAAGGTTCCCCGCATGATAATCTCCGCAAGCCGAAGAACCGACATTCCAGCTTTTTACTCTGACTGGTTCGTAGAACGAATAAAAGAGCGTTGTGTCCATGTTAAAAACCCGTTTAATCCAGATCAAATTAGCAAAATTAGTCTTGAACCAGACGATGTTGATTGCATTGTGTTTTGGAGCAAAAATCCCAAGCCTTTTTTAGAAAAATTAGAACTTTTAAATGAATATACATATTATTTCCAATTTACGATTAATCCGTATAATAGCGATATAGAAAGAAATCTGCCGCCAAAGAGCGAGATAATCGAAACTTTTAAAAAGTTATCAGACAAGATAAGTGCGCAAAAAGTTATCTGGCGTTACGATCCAGTTTTGCTTAATGCAAAATACACAGTGCAGTATCATATCGAAAAATTTAATGAGATGGCATATCAACTAAAAGGTTATACAGAAAAAGTTATTTTTAGTTATATTGATTTTTACAAGAAAATTGCAGAAAATTTAAAAACTAACGGTATTACAGAAATAACGATGGAAGATAAAATAATTCTAGCAGAAAACTTTTCTACATCTGCTAAGGAAAATAATCTATCAATTGCAACTTGTGCAGAAGATATCGATCTTTCCCAATACAATATAAAACACGCAAAATGTATCGATGACGATTTAATTGCCAGATTAACAGGGCGTGAATTATCGATTAAAAAAGATAAAAATCAGCGTCTGGAATGCGGCTGTGTTACGAGTAGGGATATTGGCGAGTACAATACATGTTTAAATGGGTGTATTTATTGCTATGCTGGAAGCTTCGCTGCGGGAGCTGGAAGCTTCGCTGCGGGGGCTGTAAAAACCATGTAAAATTCATCGAAGTTATTTTTTCACCGACATTCTCAATGCCATCTTCTCTCCATATTACAAGATAATTCTAATGCATTTTAGCGTTGCTATTCATCAAGCATCAGTGGTGTTTTTGAATACCTCAACTTCTTAATTTCTTCTCGCTCAATTATATGTATGCTTTTGTCGGGAGTTGGAAGGTTTTCTGGTAAAGTTGTTCCCATATCTATCATGGCTGTGCGGATTTTTTCGGCAATTTTGTAATGGATTTCGTTGGCTTCCATTGCTGTCGAAGTTTGCTCTAGCTTTAGTTTTTCTTCAGTTTGGGATATACGAAAAAGATTGGCGATAAGCTCTGTGCTTCCCATAAAATCCAGGATTTTTTCTTTCTCTTTTAATTTTTTTCTCCTATGAATATCTGCGACAGTTAATCCTCCGTAAAGCCCCATATAACCTGAATTTTGAAAAATCCCAAATTCTTCGTCAGTAATAACTCCGGCATTATACGCCGCTTCTGCCAGCAGCTGATTCCATTGTTTGATGTTGCCGCGAACAACCAAACGTTTGTTGTTTTCATCAAGTTGATTGAATGTGTCAGCCAATTCCTGCCGGCGTGTTTGAATGGCAAAATATGTCTGTCCAAGGGCTATTATCTCTTTGCGAGGATCGCCGTTTTGTACGATTAGGTAGCAAGCGTAACGGGTGAGTTTGTAGTCAATAATATCTTTTTCTGCTGTTTTTGGCATTTTTATCGTTTTCCTGACGTCAGGAAAATGATCATTTACATTGATACCACTGTTTTTACAGGCAAGCATAGCTCTATCAATAACTTTAGAAAAATTCTCCCATTTGGCATATTCCAAGACTTTTTGTAAATCTCGTGCAAACCAATACTCAATTCCGTTGGAATCAATCTGTTTTATTTCTTCAAAGGTTTTATATTCTTCTGCTTCCAGTTTTGCCATTTGCGCTTTCTCCTTTTTAAATACTATAACATATCTATACGTATGTCAAGTATCTAATCCGTTCTTGTCAATAGTTTAAAAAAACCTTAAATAATCTTCCTATCCCTTGCGATGCGGATTGCGTCTGCAAGGCTTTCTGTGCCAAGCTTTAAACAAGCTTTTTTAATCGTTGTTTTTATTGTATTAAGCGGCAGTTTTAGTTTAGAGGCAATTTCTGCACGCGACAGACCATGAGAGAGAAGTGTTAGAATTTCTTTTTCTCTGGGAGAAATGTTATAATTTTCTGTAATGCCGTTTACCAGTTTGTATTTTAAAATAACAGAACTAAGCTTTTTGGCATAAGCGGCAGACTTTTGATTAATAGATTCAAGCCAGGTTTTAGGAATGCGTTTTTTTAACATTCCTGATTTATATTCTTTGATCGCAAAAATAGTCAGAGCGCGCATATCCTTGCCAAGTTCAAAAAATGGCATCACAATACCGTTGGGTTCTGCTGTTTCATAAGCTTCTATTAGGACGGTTAACGCTTTATCCTTGTTTTTCATTTTATAATGTATACAAGCTTCTATCGCCAGCATTTCCAGACGTCCAAATAAGAACGATTCTCTCTTTTTTATTTCTTCGATATATAAAAGAAGGGGAGGATAATTTGCTGTCGTGTAATGGTATCGGGCTTTCATCTGATTCTCGTAATTTTCCAGAAAACCCGCATAACCATAGTGCGAAAAATGTTCCTTGAGTTGTTCAGGAACATTATCACCTTGATCCAATGTGCAAAAATACCAGCATAAACATATGTTATAATTTGCATAACGGTGGGTATGTTCTTTTATATCCAAATGAGTTATTAAAGTATTTATAACTTGCTGTGTCTTTTGGTAATCGCCTTGTATTATGCCAATTCGTAAAGTATAAAAAAGCGCTCTATGTGCTAGATCGTACAGTTTGCTTTTTAAAGCGTACTTAAGACAAACATTAATGTAAGTTTCTGCTTTTTCCAGATCGCCCTGGTAAAAACAAAGTTCTGCGTATGCCAGTTCTAAGTGTCCGTTTCTAAAACCATGAAAAGATTTTTCTATAAAACCTGTTGTGCGATCTAAAGAATCGATAAATAACTGCAAAGAGCCCTTTTTTGAAGAACCAACATTGTTGATCCATGGAGCCGGAAACAAATTAAACGATTCAGGGTCAGAGGGTTGAGGAAAATATTTGCAAAACTTTTCAATGTAGTGATCAAAATCATACTGATGATCAATCAGGCACATCATGCCGCGCAGAATACTCCAATGATAATATAAATAACCTAAGTTTCGGTTTCTGAATTCAGATTCCGGCAGCGCCAGAAATTTAGCTTCGTAATAATTTCCCATTTCGATTGTTTTTTGCCAGAGCCCCTGACACAAAAAGGTGCGAAAATGCAATAGTGCAAAATGATTGATCTCCTCAAATGTATTCTCCGGCGCACGATCAAAAATTGATGCTGCGAACTTTGCAATATCATAAGGAATTTGAGATGGCCATTCAGAAAGACAGGAAACAATCGAAGTATAATCTTTTGTTTTTTCAAAGTAAGAAAGAGCGTCAATCTTAAAACCATTTTTATTACACCAATTGCCTGCAATTGTATAAGTTTCATTTTTTTGATCTTCCAAAAGAATATCCTGTTTTGCTGCCAGAAATTCAAGGAACAATGGGTGGATCAAATAAGCGTTAATATAGTTGTCCATGCGCACATATGTATTTTGCTGTTCAAGTTCAAGAATCAGATTTTCTTCACTTCCGGCTAATAACTTGATAAGATCAAAAGCTAAATGGTCAATCAATGAAAGACGTACAAAAAATATTTGCAGATTACTTGAGAGTCCATCCCAAATTTCAGTTTCCATTAACTTAAAAATATTTGATTTCATTGCATTACGAAGATAACCTGAATATGCCGGAGCTTTTTGGAATGTCCGCGCAATTAAGTTAATTGTAAAAGCCCAGCCTTTGGTATCCTGCAATATTTCATGCAGGTTTTCAGGCAAGATAGGAATTTTCAAAGAACAGAAATATTGTGCAAGTTCATTTTCATTAAAACGAAGATCATCTTCGCTTATGTTAAAAACGCTTCCGCTGGAAACTAATCCAGTAGTATTGATGCGGGCGACGGTGCGTGAAATTAAAAATAAAGAAGTTTCCGGCGGCATATCAAGAAAGGCTTTTTCTATAAAACGCAGAACGACAGGATTCTCAATGCGATGAAAGTCATCAAAAACTACAATTCGTCTTTTGATCTGCGTTGCATTGGCGTGGGATGATTTATGAAATTGATATACTTTTTCATCTGTATCAGGAAAACCAATCTTGCTTATTTCTTTTGCAAAGTTAACGTTAACTTGTTTCATTGTATGCGTATAGTTTTCCCAAAATCGACCTGGAATATTATCACGATCAGATAGCTGCACCCATACTGTAATTGCATGAGAGTCCTGAACAAAGTCATGAACTGCTGTTGTTTTGCCGTAACCAGCCCCCGCGCATACAAGAACAAGCGGGTAATGAATAGCCTGTTGGAATAAGTTTTTTAACCGAGGGCGCTCAAAATGAAACAAAGTGCTCAAATCGCGGCGTGTTAAAAGCTCTGTGTTCATGTTGGCCTCCTCATTATTTAGTAGTTATTTTCAGGTTAATGTATTATATTTCGATTGTAAAGAGTTCGAGTCCCTAGCTCAGAATTCAGAATTCGGAGATATAGTTTGGAAATCTAGATAATTTTTCTTTCTATCGCGACGCGGATGGCATCTGCAAGGCTTTCAGCGCCAAGTTTTGAATAAACATTGTTAATTACCATTTTTATAGTGTTGATCGAAAGATTTCTGTTTGCGGCTATTTCTGTTCGTGAAAGACCGCGGGAAAGATCAACAAGAATATCTTTCTCTCTTGGAGAAATAATAAAGTCATTTGACATTCCGCTTGCCTGTCTGTATTTTGCAATAACAAAACCATGATGTTTGGCATAACTTGCGGCTTTGCGATTAACATATTCCAGCCATGTTTTTGGAATAGCGTATTTGGGTATTCTTTCTTTTAAAACATAAGCCGTCAGTGTACGCATATCTTTGCCAAGTTCAATGAACGGCATTAGAAGATCATTTGGAGCAGCTGTTTCATAGGCTTCTGCTAAAACAGAACACGCTTTTTTCCTGTCCTTCATTTTGTAATGTATACAGGCTTCTATAACAAGCATTTCCACTCTCCCGTATAAATACGATTCCCGCTTTCTCATTTCCTGAATATACGAAAGCAAAGGAGGATAGTTTCTTGTTTTGTAATGATAACGCGCTTTCATCTGATTACCGAAATTTTCATTAAAACTGGCATGGCCATACGGAGAAAAATTTTCCTGAATCCAGCCTGGAATCATCTTCGGAGAATCCATCATATAGTAATACCATGCAAGAGAAATATCGTAGTTAAAATATCGATTGTTATAATCAATTTCGTCTAACTGCATTTTTGTTTCTTTCAGAGCTTTTTCTGCTTTTTGGTGATCACCCTGAAAAACTGCGATTCGCATTGTGTAGAGCAGAGCGCGGTGTGCAAATTCAAAACCTTTATTAAAATGGATACGAGTCTTGGTTAAAACATTAGTTAAAAGTGTTTCTGCGCCGAATATATCACCTTGATAAAATTTCAATTCACCTCTAGTTAAGTCATCTATACCTGTTGATAAACCATTAAAGCAAGCTGATAGATGATGTACGGAACGGCTTGCAGAATCGATGCCTTCTAATGGAGCGCCTTTTCTGGAAACACCCACAGGATTAA
>WQWU01000052.1 GCA_009785215.1 Treponema sp.
AATAAAATTATGTGTAAGTCCGGCGCTATTTGCAAGATTTAATTGTGAAATGTTCTGCAAAGTTCTTAAACGCTTCACGTTATTACTGACTAGCCGAAGTATGTACATTTCGTCAATATCGACATTTTGTTCTTTGTTTACTTTTGATTTTGCCATTTTAGTATTTTCCGGAATTTTTCAATTTTATGCAAATAACTGCAAGTTAATTTAATGTCGCTGTTAGTATAGCTTTTTTTCTCCATATTAATAAAAATAGTAAACATTTTTGCATGAGACCAGTAAAAAAGGAAATCTTTCATGTATAATACAAAAATGGCAAATTTATTTATCATAGCTACGCCAATCGGCAATTTGGGTGATATCAGTTTTCGTGCAGTTGAGACGCTAAAAAGTGTCGATCTTGTAGCTTGCGAAGACACCCGCCGCACATTAAAATTACTTTCTCATTTGGGAATCCGAGTTAAAATGATTTCTTGCCGTTCCCAAAACGAAGAATTTGCGGCGGAAAAGGTGATAAATGCTTTAAATCAGGGGCAGAATGTGGCGTATGCAAGCGATGCAGGCACTCCAGCCCTAAGCGACCCGGGAGCTGTGCTTTCCGCCGCTGCTTCGCAGGCAGGACATGATGTAATCCCCATCCCCGGGCCGTCTGCTTTTGCCGCACTTTTAAGTGTTTCAGGCGGCAGGGATAAAACAGTCGTTTTTGAAGGCTTTTTGTCTCCTAAACCGGGTAGAAGGAAGAGCCGCCTGCGGGAATTAATGGCTATGGAGGCTGCCTGCGTTTTGTACGAATCTCCGTTTAGAATTCTTAAGCTATTGGGCGACATTGCCGAAATTGACAGTGAGCGTTATATTTGTATTGGACGGGAAATGACCAAGGTTCATGAGGAATATTTACGAGGAAAAGCAGGAGAAATTCTGGAAATTTTAGCTCAAAAAAAAGAGCAAATTGGAGAATTTTCTTTGTATTTATCTGGCAATTATTTGAAATAGCTAGTAAACTTATAACATATAGTTGCCGATAATAGGGTAATAGGTAGGGTAGGATTATGACAGTAAACAGGATAGGTCATGTAGAACCCATTCTCTCCGGAAAGAAGCCCGGAAAGAGTGAACAGGTGGGGGGGAACGACAAGGCCGATACTATCAACCTTTCTGCGAATGCAATGGAAAAGGCTGAGAGGTATCAGGTTTTAGAACTTATTAGATCCGCTCCAGAACTGGATGAGGCCAGGATTGTTGAACTGAGACAAAAGATTGAGGATCCCTCATACATGAATGAGAAGGTCATCAATGCGACTGCGGAAAATATTGTCAACGCATGGTTTGCGTAATAAGCATGTTTGCTTAAGAAACCAAGGTTGCTTAGGACACTAATAAGTTTTATTAATTGCGTTTGATCGCTGGGTTGAACCCAAGTGGTCAGACGCTTTTTTTTTCTAAAAACCATAATTTATACAGAGGTTATTTATGGATATTTCTTTTAAAATCGATCCAGAGGTACTCATTGGTGCGGATACATTAAGTATGGCAGGAACAGTTGCCAGCCGTCATGGTTCACGAATGATGATTGCCGCCGATCAAAGTATAGATTCACTAACAGTAAACCGATTAAAAGGAATTCTGGAAGATTCAGGGCTTGATGCAATTGTATTTGACGGAATAGACGAATCGTCATCTGTAGAAATGGCGGATAACATAGTTGAACTTACCTGTGCAGGTCATTGTGATGCAATAATTGGTTTTGGCAGTTTAAAAACACAAATTATCGCCCGAATGGCGGCAATCATGACACCAATGAGAATAACCGCTTTTGAATTACTGGACGGCAGAATTTTTCACAATAAATTTCTTCCGCTTATATCGATTCCTACAGAAGGCATGAGCGCTTTTTCAATGACTGATTATTTTATTGCTGTAGATCCGCGTCAACGTTTATTAAAACCGGTACAATCACCAGGTAATCTATATTCAGCAGTAATAATAGATAGCAATTTGTATAAATTTCTTTCCGGCACAGCAGCAGCATCTTTTGTAATTGAAAGTTTTTTTACTGCTGTAGAAGCATATTGTTCAACAAGAGCAAATTTTCTTTCAGATGCATTATTGGAGAGAGCTGTTAGTTTATATGCAAAACTTTTAAAGGGAGGCGTAACTGCAAATGCCGAAACATTTGCTCAGGCAAATTTCCTTTCTGCGCTTGGATCTTCTGTTAGTTCGCCCGGCATTGGAGCTGCTTTGGCGGCGGCAATAAATGCCCGTGTTCCTGTTCCTAAATCGTTATGTTCCGCTGTGCTTTTTCCTTGTTTGGCAGAAAAATTTGTCAGCGCAAAACCCGAAAAAATGGCTCGGCTTGCATCATTACTTGGTGCAGGAAAAGCGGCAACTGTTGCTGAATCCGCCGCTGCATCAATAAGCGCAATCCGGCGCACAATGGCAGATCTCAATTTGCCGGCTAATCTTAAAGACCGTAACATCCCGCTGGATAATCTTACCGCTGCAGCCGAAGCTGCCCGAAGCCTAGACTTAACAGCAAATTCACCATGGACAGTTTCCGAAGAAGAAGTATTTAAAATCTTAAAAGAAATACTTTAAAAATTTAAAACTCTGTATTCACTATTATACAGGAATTCTGAATCAAGATTAATCTCGGTATTACATTCGTTATAAAATATCTATTGCAATTTATACTCAAGCAAGGTAAATTTCATTTAGCAATTATATTTCAGGAGTTTTCATGGATAATTGGTATAATCTGGATAAAGAGGCTGTTCTTAAAGAGCAGCGCTCGGATGCGCGTAATGGCTTATCAATAAAAGAAGCCGAAGTTAGACAAGCGCAGTTCGGTTTTAATAAATTTGCAGAAAAAAAGAAAGAAAGTCTTTTTGTTCAGGTAGTTCGTCATCTTAAAGATGTAGCTGTTATTATTCTGCTTATTGCGGCGGTTCTTTCCTTTATACTGGAACTGCGTGAACTTATGGCTGGTCATAGCGTAAGTTTTATTGAGTCCATCGTTATAATTTCTATCGTTTTAATGAATGTAATTTTAGCTGTTACTCAAGAGCGCGGTGCGGAAAAGGCATTAGAAGCCCTGGCAGTATTAAACAGCCCAAGTTGTTTTGTAATAAGAGACGGCAGTAAACAGGAGATTGATACGTCTTTTGTTGTTCCCGGCGATATTATCGTTCTAAAAACCGGCGATCTTGTTCCCGCAGACGCGCGTATTCTGGAATGTGAAAGTTTTGCCGTTGACGAAGCCTCTCTGACGGGCGAAAGTGAGCCTTCGGAAAAATCCATCGATTCACTGGAAAAAGAAAACGCTCCGCTTGGCGATCGCATCAATATGGTTTTTTCCGGCTGTCTTGTTGTTTCTGGCTACGCGACTGCGGTTGTTACCGCAACTGGAATGAATACTCAGATTGGAAAAATCGCAGGTTATCTTAATTACACAAAGAAAAATAAAACGCCGCTTCAGCTGCGTCTTGATAAACTTGGCAAAATGGTTAGTACCATTGCGCTTATTGCTGCCTTTACAATTTTTGTAATTGGATTGATGCAGGGTCAGGAAATCTGGCATCTTATTATGCTTGCGGTAACTCTTGCTGTTGCGGCAGTGCCCGAAACCCTTGCGCTTATTGTTACTTTAATGCTTACGCATGGCGTTAAAAAAATGGTAAGCAAAAATGCGCTTATCCGGAAATTACAGGCTGTTGAAACTCTGGGAAGTACTTCGGTTATTTGTTCTGATAAAACCGGAACGCTGACACAAAACAAAATGACTATAAAAAGGCTTTGGATTCACAATAGTCCGGCTGACGAAAGTAAACCAATAAACGATACAGACGCTAATTCTGCAGAACATATCGAATTTATTAAAAGGTTTTTGCTTGCAAGTAATGTAACAATAGAAAAAACTGATAAGGGTGAAGAAAGAATAATAGGCGATCCGACTGAGTCGGCGATTATGCGTCTTTCTATCGATAAGGGAATTAAAAGGGAAGATTTGAGCGCCGAAAACGAAGAGGTTGCAGAGATTCCGTTCTCGTCGGCGCGAAAGATGATGACTACGATTCTAAGGAAACCAAATGGTAAATATTTGGTACTTACCAAAGGCGCGTTTGACAAAATACCCTACGCCAAAAAAGATGATTTACATTTTGTAAAAAAATTAAACGATATTCATGACTCTTTTGCGCAGGATGCATTGCGTGTTATAACGCTTGCTTCCAAAGAGGTTGATACTTTACCAGCAAAGGATGAACTGGAATCACTGGAAAAAGATCTAAACTTTGAAGGTTTTATCGGTCTTATCGATCCGCCAAGGCCGGAAGCTGCTGCAGCAATCAACCGCGCTAAAAAAGCCGGCGTGCGTACAATCATGATAACAGGTGATCATGCAGTAACAGCTGCTGCCATTGCGCGCGAGCTTGGTATTATCGCAGCAAAGGAAGGCATCATTACAGGCGAGGAGTTAAGTAAGCTTTCCGACGATGAATTAAATGACAGCATCGAGTTTTATTCAGTTTATGCGCGTGTTTCGCCATCGGATAAAATCCGCATTGTGCAGGCATGGCAGCAGAAAGGCGCAGTTGTTTCAATGACTGGAGACGGCGTTAACGATGCGCCTGCGCTTAAAGCGGCGGATGTCGGCGTTGCAATGGGCATTAACGGAACAGAAGTTGCAAAGAGCGCGTCGGACATGATCTTAACAGACGATAATTTTTCTACGATTGTAGAAGCAGTCAGCGAAGGGCGTAAAGTTTTTGCAAATATTAAAAAACTTGTTTATTTTTTAATCGTATGTAATATTTCTGAAATTGTTGTAATGATCTTTGGGCAGGTTTCAGGCTGGGGCGTTCCTGTTACTCCTATCATGTTATTAATCGTAAACGTAATTGCAGACGGTATTCCCGGAATGGCGCTTGCAAAAGAACAGTCCGACACACGTATAATGATTCGCAAGCCAATTGACCGCGAAGAAAGTTTTTTTGCAGGCGGCTTATTGGAAGTTATTATTCAGCAAACAGTAATGTGCAGCGTTGTTGTTCTTGCAGCTTTCTATATTGGAAAGTTTGGGGTAATTACGGGAGCGCACGAGGAGAACCACTTACTTGGACAAACAATGGCATTCTTAGTACTGGGCTGGACATCGGTACTGCATATTTTTGTTGTAAGAAGCAGAGCTTCAATATTTAAACGAACATTAAAAGATAATCCGCAGCTTGTAATAAGCGCGATTTGTATGTTCCTTATGCTGGCAGGCATGGCCGCGATACCTCCTGTTGCTTCTGCTTTAAGGCTTGTTGCAATGGACACAACTCATTGGCTGATTTGTATCGGCATTTCACTGTTGCCGTTAATGGTTGCAGAGTACGGCAAGTTCTGGGATAACTACAAATATCATGAAGCCGAAAGACTAAGAGTAAAACAGCAGAAAATAGGTTGATATAAGAAAGGCTGATTAGACAGGTTAGACTGCAAAAAAAAGGGGGCTGTCCGAGAAGTAATACTTGGGCAGCCTTTTTTATGGTGAAAATTTACAAAATTCGTAAGACATGATAAGATTCCTTTATGAGTAAAGGAAAAAGTGACAAGATCACGTACAAACCCT
>WQWU01000053.1 GCA_009785215.1 Treponema sp.
ATTTTCATACTATTTTTTCCCCAAATTTTTTATTTTTTTTTTCTTTTAAAACACTCTCCCCCCCCCCCCCCCCGAGTATTTTAGCGTAAAAAAGTCACTTTTAAACTATGAAATTCTCACAAATAAAGCAAAAAGCTGCTTTAACCCGTATTTGTTTTATATGGATTCAGCAAAAGAGCTGTCAATATTTACCGTTGGTAAAAAAGTTCATTACTGATTCCTTAATATAAAAGGGAGTATTTTATGAAGAAATTAGGAGTTGTTTTAATGGTTCTTATGCTTTTTAGTATAGGAAGTCTTTATGCGGATTCTGATATGGCAGCAGACGCAACACACTTTATCACAGGCGAACTATCTTTTGTTGGCGCCGGAATTCATTATGAGTATATGATTACGCCAAAATTGGGAGTTGGCGCACGTGCCTATGTAGACGGCGGTATTTTTACCTCTACTCAAGGTTATTTTGCGACAGTGAGTTTTTATCCATTAAAAGGAGTTTTCTTTATTGGCGCAAATGCAGGATGGCGCATTATCACGATTTTCCCTGATACAGATTGGGAAACAAGCGCCGGCGGATTTACTTTTGCCCCTGAAGTAGGATGGAAAATTGATTTAGGCAAGCCTGGCGGAATATATTTTAAACCGGGAATAAGGTTACCTTTAACATACATGGGCAAATCTGAAGTAGAAAAAACTGATGGTACTAAAGAAGAAGTTGCTTCTTTTTGGCCTGGCTTTACTCCGTACATAGGTTTTGGATGGATGTTCTAAAAAAGGCATTATTTTATTGATTGCTGCAATTAATTGCTGCGATTTTAAACGCGTCGGAGATTATTGTCTCTGGCGCGTTTTTTATGTTTATTTAATTTTTGTGTAATTAATTCAGTTTTTTCTATATAACAGCCTGTTAAAAATCCTATCTTGACATTTAAGGTATAATCAAGGCAAAATAATATTAGTAAGAAATCTATTTCTAAAGGAGCCCTTTGTGAGTCATTCAACAGATAAAATCAGAAATGTCGCTATTGCCGGTCACGGACAGACTGGAAAATCAACCCTTTTTGAGCATTTGTTATTTGCAGGGGGTGTAATTCAAAGGGCAGAAACCCTGGAATCCGGCAAAACTGCCAGCGATTACAGCCCTGAAGAAATAGAACGGAAAATATCGATACATGCCGCGATGGGTCATGTCGATAGAAACGGAACAAAAATCAACTTTTTTGATACTCCCGGCTCATCCGACTTTAACGGCGCTGTTATTTTAAGTTTCCGCGCGGCGGAGTTTGCGCTTTTAATGGTAGACGGTAAATCCGGCGTTCAGATTGAAACTGTAAAATTGTGGCGCAATTTGGATACAAGCGGAAAACCCAGGGGCGTTTTTATAACCAAGCTGGATAACGATCAGGCCGATTTTAACAAGACGCTTGCCGATATAAAAGAAAAATTCAAGATTGATTGTGTGCCTATTACCCTTCCTATGGGAAGCGGAGGCAGTTTTAAAGGCGTCATCGATGTCTTGCACGAAAAAGCTTTTTTTCAGCAGGGTGACGCGGTCGAAAAAGAAGAAGCCATCCCTGCCGAATTTAAAGATGCTGTTGCTGATGCACGTTCCAGATTGATGGAAGCAGCTGCCGAAGGCGATGACAGTTTGATGGAAAAATTCCTGGAAACTGAATCCCTTTCAATTGATGATATGAAAACTGGCCTTGTAAAAGCGCTTGCCGAAGGAAAATATGTACCTGCATTTGCCGGCTCTCCCATAAAAAACTCCGGTATCATTCCTTTAATGGATTTTATTGTTGATGCCGCTCCTAATCCGCGCACAGCAAAAGACGCTACTATTGACGGCGAAGGCAAGGAAGTTCCTGTTGCTATCGATCCTGACAAACCTATGTCTGCGCTTGTAATCAGAACAAATTATGACCAATTCTCCGGCAAGCTTTCATGGCTAAAAATTGTAACCGGCAAGCTTTCTGCAGATTCAGAAATGGTCAATGTTTCAGAAAATAAAAAAGAACGTATTGGAAAGCTTTATACATGCCAGGGTAAAAAACTGGAAGAAGTCAGAGAATTGCAAGCAGGCGACATCGGTATTATAACCAAAGCAACAACCCTAAAAACCAACGATACGCTTGCAGCAGCAGATAGTCCGTGTTTTGCGCCTTTGGCATTGCCTGAACCTGTTCACTCGGTAGCGGTAAATGCTCTTGCAAAAAAAGACGAAGACAAACTTGGTGAATTCCTTGTCCGCGCGGCAGAAGAAGACAAAACTTTCCGTTTCCATTTTAATGCAGAGACAAAAGAATCTGTCATTTCCGGCATGGGCGAACTTCAGATTAATATTATCCTGGATAAAATTAAAGCGAACCAAAAGATCGAAGTAGAAACACGAGTTCCAAAAATTGCATACCGTGAAACTATCACAAAAAAAGCTGGCGCCGAATATACACACAAAAAGCAGTCTGGCGGACATGGTCAGTACGGCAAGGTAATGCTCGAAGTTGCGCCTCTTGCACGCAGCGAAGGGTATCAGTTTGTTAATGCAATTTTCGGCGGTGCTATTCCAAAGAACTATATTCCTGGTGTAGAAAAGGGCGTAATAGAAGGAATGTTACACGGCTCTATGGCGAGTTATCCTGTAGTAGACGTAGAAGTAAAAGTTGTTGACGGCAAATACCACCCTGTAGACTCGAACGAACTGTCATTTAGAATTGCCGCCCGCGGTGCATTCCGCGACGCAATGAAACAGGCAAATCCTACATTGCTGGAACCTGTTATGAATCTTACAGTATTTGTCGAAGAAAAATATCTTGGCGATGTTATGAGCGATTTATCCGGCAAGCGCGGTAAAATCCTTGGACAGGATTCCGCGGGCGGCATTGCAGAAATACGCGCAGAAGTGCCTCACGTTGAACTTCTCCGCTATTCGATAGACTTGCGCTCGATTACTTCCGGAACCGGTTCTTTTAACGTAGCATTCAGTCATTATTCACCAATCTCCGGACGCATTGCAGATGACGTAATCAAGGCACGCGCAGAGTTTAAGGTACAGGAAGCTGATGAATAAAATACTTTCAAACATTAAGGAGACAGACATGAAAAGATTGTTATTGGTTTTGGTTATTGTGATGTTTGCGGCGGGCGGTGTTTTTGCGCAGGCAAAAAATACAATCACTGTCGATTTAGGCCCGACAATTATCGGCGGTGCTTTAGGCGCTGCGGCTGACCTTATAGGAGACGATGGTCTTGGCTCCTCCGGTTTTGGAATAGGGTTTCAGTATGAACGTAATATAATTGAACAGTTATCTGTTGCGGGAAGATTTGCTTATTTAGGGTTTGGCATGGGAATGAAAGATACATTTCAGGTAACTGAAGAAGGCGTAGTAGTTACTGTAAATACTGAAATTGGAATAGACATTTCATCTTTTTCTTTGGAAGCACATGCCCGCTACTACCCGGGAAGAACTTTCTTTTTAGATGGTATGCTTGGTTTTGCCAATTTAACCATGGGTGTTAATGGCAGTTTTGCAGGTTCTGCAGAAGGTGAAAAAGTAGAGTTAAAGTTATCCGAAAGTATTTCCAGACAATACCTTAAATACGGCGCTAAACTTGGATGGAGAATACGTTTTGGAAACCAGCGCGGATTTACATTTGAACCGGCGTTCGGATTTTACGGCTGTGCCGGATTAGGCAAAACACTAGGAACGCAGATTGTAAACATATTAGGTCCAGAAGCGGAAAAATTTTCCGATGAATTGGATGAAGCAGTTTCTTTATTGGAAAAATACTTTTTTATCGGCGGTCCGCGTGTAACATTGGCTTTTGGCTGGAGCTTCTAGTTTAATTTTTTTTATTAAAGTATGCGGTATCAGAGAGTTCGGAAACTCTCCGATACCGCTTTTTTTTGTCTTATCTCTTGTCTAATCCTGTGTACTGAAGATGAGGCTGTACGCATTTGTAAGCAGGGCGTATGATTCTGCCGCCAGCAATAATTTCTTCCAGGCGGTGAGCACACCAGCCTGCAATACGGCTTGCTGCAAAAATAGGTGTGTTTAAATCTTCCGGTATACCAAGCATTTTGTACACAAAGCCGGAATAGAAATCTACGTTTGTGCAGATGTCTTTATCCGAACCTTTTACTTTCTTGAATACTGTTGGAACAAGATGTTCAATAAGGCAATGCAGGTTAAATTCTTTTATCATGCCCTTTTCTTCTGCAAGCGCTTTTGCTTTGTCGCGCAGAAGACTTGCACGCGGGTCTGTGATTGTGTAAACGGCATGACCTTGTCCGTAAATTAACTTTGTTCCGTCATATGCCTGACCTTTAAGAATCTTTTCCAGGTATGCAGAGACTTCTTCTTCGCTTTCCCAGTTTTTTACATTTTTCTTAATGTCATCCATCATTTCAATTACTTTTGCATTTGCTCCGCCGTGCTTGTAACCCTTAAGAGAACCGATACCTGCGGCAATAGCAGAGAATGTATCTGTGTCGGAAGATGTAACAACATGTACGGTAAATGTCGAGTTGTTGCCGCCGCCGTGTTCTGCATGAAGAACAAGGGCAAGATCCAAAAGCTGCGCTTCGTATTGAGTATACTTTTTATCCGGTCTAATCAGAGAAAGCAGTGTTTCTGCCGCAGATAATGAAGGATCAACCTGATGAATAATTAAACTTTCCCTGTCAAAATTGTGTTTCTTTGACATGTATGAGTATGCGGCGATGCTTGGGAAACGTGCAATTAATTCAACGCACTGGCGCAAAACATTTTCCGGATCCTGACCTTCGGGATTTTCATCGTACGGATACAGAGCAAGTACTGATGATGCGAGCTTGTTCATAATGTCACGCGACG
>WQWU01000054.1 GCA_009785215.1 Treponema sp.
AGATCGGCTGGACGGAATTTGTCTTTCTTTAATTCCAGCGCAACAAGACAATCTAAGTTTCTGTTAAACAGGAGCATATCAACAAAGAATTCTTCCTCGTCTACAAGCAAGCGATATTGATTTCCGATAAAGCAAAATCCGTCTCCCATTGTCATTATAAAATTTTTTATTTCTGTGACTAATGCGTTTTCGACATCTCGTTCATCATAATCATCAGGTTCTTTTATATTAATATAATCAAGGAGGTATTCATCTCTGAATGAACGAGTTGCCATTGCAGCCGTTTGGCTATCAGGAATTGTTAGAGAAAAATTGTTGGGAATATTGCCAAACGAAGAATAATCATTCGAACGCAGATGGCTTTTTAATGCGGAAACACTCCAAAACTCATTTGCGCAACGAATGATATAATACCAGCGTTCATCGGCAGTTTTGCATTTTCTTAGGATTTCCCTATGATGGGTAAAACCAACTCTGCAAAACGCCATGATTTTAAGTTCTTCCAAATCGGCAGTTGGTAACTGCTGATTTAGCGCTATTTCGTTTTTATCAGTCGAATCGGCAGTCAACTGCCGATTTGGTTCTAATTGGGAAGCCCATTCTTCAAAGAAAATGCGCATGTTCTTCATATTTGACGGTGAAAAACCGTGCAGACCGGGGATTTCACCCTGTAATTGAGCTGAAATTACATCAATTGCGCTTGTTCCCCACATATCGGAACGTGTATTGGCAGAAATAAATCGACCTACATTGTAATAGAGACTTAACAGTTCTCTATTGGTCAAATTAGCCGTTTTAAAACGGCTTTCCAAAATGGCGATTTTAATTTTTTGGACTGCTTCCCGGTAAGTTGTTAAGTCATGTTCGTTGTTTTTCATTGCGGTTTTCCTTCTATGACTTGGTTTGCTAACCGAAATGCATTTTTACGGGCTTTTCCTGTGATTTTGATAATTTCAATAAACAAGGCGACACTGTCCTTAATTTGGGCGTTTTTGTCGGATTTTGTACTCAAAACAGCTTTTTTACTCCTATCTATAAGAATATATCAGATATTTTGAGGTTTTTCCAGTGTATAATTTGCATATTGTATATTTTTTTTGCATCGAAAATGCTCTGCAGTGTCTAGCGCTCACCGAGCGTGCAATTTTTTACAGAAAACGATTCAATGACTCGCAGATGAAAAAAACAACCGTTACTCACGATAATGTTAAGAAATATTTTATTTAGAGGCTCTTTCAGAAGGAAGTAATTTTCAGTCTTAATGCTGAGTTATATAACAAAAACCGGAAAACTGTCAGTATGCGGAAGGATATTTATCAGTAAGCTTTATTCCATTCCAGATAGCCAACTCTTGCAGGCGCACATTTGCGTTTAATCCGCTTTTTTCATTTTTGCGTAACTATACTGAGAAGCAGACATTATTCCTTTGACAATTTAATCCGCAAATACGAACTTGGCAAATCTACCGCAGTAAAAGTTTACAACGCAAGAGGTTTCTCCGTTTACTACAGCCAGGCAGAGTTCGCAAAAGCCCTGGTCATCATCGACCCGCGCGGGTATGAGGATGTTGAGGATTTGAGGCAGATACCCAGTTTTCACGCGCATAGGGAGGTGGGGGGGAAGTCCTAAAAAGCAGGTTGGTTTTGAATTTTTAGCTTGTTTTTTTTACAGAAAACGATATATTATAGTATAGAGGTATTCTAATGGCAGCAGCCAAAGTAAAACCCGTCCAGGCGACGGAGATAAAAGACAAAAAAATCGCTCGTGAAGTCATAGAACAAATCCGCAAACCCATACCAGAATCGGTACATCGCAGGCATAAGAAACTTAGAAAACTTGTGGATTCAATGACTCGCAGATGAAAAAAACAACCGTTACTCACGATAATGTTAAGAAATATTTTTATTTAGAGGCTCTTTCAGAAGAAAGTAATTTTCAGTCTTTCAAGTGTAATATTAGCGAATACACTGATTATCTATTGGATGATGCCAAGCGTTCTATGAATGACCATATAGCAAAAACATGGCTTCTTTATGATCTAAATACTGGCGAAATAGCAGCTTATATGTCACTAATAATGGACGCTATAAAGTTGTCAATTTCAGAGAAAGAACTCCATAATCTTAATTATCCATTCCGAACAATACCCGTAATGAAAATTGCAAAACTGGCTGTAAATAGCTCGTTTTCGGAAAAGTATAAAGGGCTTGGAACTTTTATGATTGAAAGTGCGGAAAGCTATGCTTTAGCATGTAATGATGATTACTGTGCCGCCCGTTTCTTAACCGTTGATGCCGACATTGAACATGATGAGGGTGTTATGGCATTTTATGAGAAAAACGGATTTATTCCAAATGCTGAGTTATATAACAAAAACCGGAAAACTGTCAGTATGCGGAAGGATATTTATCAGTAAGCTTTACCCTTTTTCAAAGACACATCGAACCTTCAATTCAAATCAGCATTTGACCCTCGTGCAATAATCCTCATATAGAAATAGTGAACATAAATTTGTCATTATTTTTGAGATAGTTAAAATGGCTCCTTACTTTTAAGTGTTCATAATTGCGGCAATAATCCAAAATTGCAGAAACTGTTAAAACCCCATATCCCCCAGAGGGCAAATAATCTAGTTTTTAATAATACCGTTGTCTGAGATTAAAAACAGAATTTCTCCTCACCGTTTCCCATAATAAACCGTAAGCCAATCAAGATAATCCATCACATAATCCTGAAGATGAGCGTCCAGCTTATTGAAATTCCTGATAATACGCTCAAGACGGGGGTCTTTACCCAAATCAAACATCTCGCCTTTACCGGTTTTTAGCCAATTTTCACTGACCCCGTAGGTCAAACAGATCATTTTCGTTAATCGTTCATTTATTTTCCGGTGGTTTTTTTCGATTCCACCCTGAAATGAACAGCTTATCTTCAGAGGTTCTGCAAATTTTTCTTGGGTATACCCCATTTTTTTTCGAATTTTAACAACCCTTTGGTTGATTCCATAATCATATTCCGGCAAA